>NZ_NOYE01000003.1:0-121915 GCF_002258285.1 Rhodococcus sp. 06-418-5 | reverse complement strand
CCATAGCCGGTCACAGTGCCCCGCAGTATCACCACAGCCCGTGTGTCACATGTCCCTGGACATCTCGTGTCTCATATGTCTCCGGACTCAACACGTAGCAGGCTACGAATTTCTATGCACGTGCGCCGGAGGCGCTCACAATCCACGCGTACTCGAAAGCCGCTTCCTTCCATTTCTCGTAGCGTCCGCTGACGCCGCCGTGTCCGGCGCTCATTTCGGTCTTGAGCAGAAGGTCCGAGTCACCGGTCTTCGTCGCACGCAGAGCCGCAACCCATTTGGCGGGTTCGACGTAGAGGACGCGAGTGTCGTTGATGGACGTGATCGCCAGGATCGACGGGTAGTCCTTGGCCTCGACGTTCTCGTAGGGGCTGTACGACTTCATGTACTCGTACACCTCCTTGTCGGCCAACGGGTTTCCCCACTCGTCCCATTCGATGACCGTCAGCGGGAGCGACGGGTCGAGGATGGAGGTGAGCGGATCGACGAACGGAACGTTGGCGAGGATGCCGTTGAACAACTCCGGTGCCATGTTCGCCACCGCTCCCATGAGCAGTCCGCCTGCGCTGCCGCCGTCGGCGACCAGATGCTTCGGTGAGGTGCGCCCGGTGTCGATGAGATGCTGTGCGGCAGCGATGAAGTCGGTGAAGGTGTTCTTCTTCTTCAACGTCGTGCCGTTGTCGTACCAGTGCCGACCCATCTCGCCGCCGCCGCGTACGTGTGCGACGACGAACACGATGCCGCGGTCGAGCAACGACAACCGGGCGACCGAGAAGGACGGGTCCATCGACGCCTCGTACGATCCGTAGCCGTAGAGGAGCGTCGGCGCGGGGCCGTCGGGCACGTCCTTGCGCGCGATGACGGACAGCGGGACCTGAGTTCCGTCCGGAGCGGTGGCCCATTCACGGTGCTGCACGTAGTCACCGGCGTCGAACTCGCCCAGGACCGGCTGTGATTTGCGGAGCAGCAGTTCGCCACTGGCGATGTCGAGGTCGTAGACCTGGCCGGGGGTGATGAACGAGGTGTACACCATCCGCAGCAGCGGCTGATCCCATTCCGGGTTCGAACCTGCGCCGACGGAGTAGAGCTCCTCGTCGAATTCGAGCTCGCGGTACTCTCCGTACCCCTCGTCGGTCAGCGGCCAGATCGCCATGCGGGTCAGGGCTTCTCGTCGGTACGTGAAGATCAGGTGGCCGGCGAACGCATCGATGTCCTCGACGCGGACGTCGTCGCGATGCGGAACCAGCGTGCGCTGATCGAGTGGGTCAGAGACCGGAGCCTCGGCGAGCAGGAAGTTCTCGGCCTTCTCCCCCTCGGTGCCCCAACCGTTCACCGAGCCGTTGTGGGTGATGAGGAATCGATCCTCACCGGCCACGACGGCGTGCTCGATGCTGTATTCGACGCCGTCCGTGCGGGGCAGTACGACGCGGAACTCGCCCTCGGGATCGGTGGATTCCAGCACCAGGCACTCGGAGGTGATCTTCGAGCCGACCCAGATCATCAGGTACTTCTCGCTGCGGGTGGAACCGAATCCGACCCAGTAACTTTCATCGGGCTCGTGGAAGACCTCGACGTCCTCGGACTTGCCGAGGGTGTGCCGCCAGACGGTATCGGGACGCCAGGATTCGTCGACCGTCAGGTAGAACACGTGGGTCGCGTCGGCCGTCCAGGTGGCCCCGGGCGCGACGTTCTCGATGGTGTCGGCGAGCAGCTCGCCGGTCTCGAGGTTCTTGAAACGCAGTGTGTAGCGCTCGTCGCCCTCGGTGTCGGTGGAATAGGCCAGCAGGTTGCCGTCGAGGCTGATCGAGAACGCGCCGAGGGAGAAGAAGTCGTGTCCCTTCGCCTCTTCGTTGGCATCGAGCAGGATCTGCTCACCGGGGACGTCCACGTCGGACGACAGGGTGGGCGGTGTCCAGTCGTCGGGAGAGTCGACGGGACAACGGCATTGGAGTCCGTAGGACTGTCCCTCGACGGTGCGCGAGTAGTACCACCACTGCCCCATGCGCGTGGGCACGGACAGGTCGGTCTCCTGGGTTCGCGACTTGATCTCGTCGAAGATCTTTCCTCGCAGTGACCCGAGGCCGGCCGTCTGCTGCTCGGTGTAGGCGTTCTCGGCTTCGAGGTGGGCGATCACCTCGGGATCGTCCTTGGCACGCAACCACTCGTAGTTGTCGATGAACGTGTCCCCGTGATGGGTGCGCTCGTGCGGCACCTTCTTGGCAACGGGAGGGGTGATCGTCATGGCGTGACCCAATCGTCGAAGTTCAGACCCGAGATGCGCTCGTAGGCCTCGATGTAGCGGCTGCGGGTTGCGGCGACGATGTCGTCCGGCAACGGTGGCGGTGGAGTGTCGGAGCTGCGATCCCAGCCGGATTCGCCCGTCAACCAGTCGCGGACGAACTGCTTGTCGAAGCTGGGCTGGACGCGGCCTTCCTGGTACGAATCGGCAGGCCAGTAGCGTGAGGAATCAGGGGTGAGAACCTCGTCGGCGAGGACCAGGTTGCCGTCGGCGTCGGTACCGAACTCGAACTTGGTGTCGGCCAGAATGATTCCGCGTTCCAGAGCGAAGTTGGCTGCGCGCGTGTAGATCTCGATGGTGTCCTCACGCAGCTTGAACGCGAGTTCGGCACCGACCTGCTCGACGGCCTGGTCGAAGGTGATGTTCTCGTCGTGGTCGCCGATCTCGGCCTTCGACGCGGGCGTGAAGATCGCCTGGTCGAGTTTGCTGGATTCCACGAGCCCGGGGGGAAGCTGCACGCCGCACACGGCTCCGGTCGCGTTGTAGTCCGCCAACCCGGATCCGGTGAGGTACCCACGCGCGACGCATTCGATCGGCACCATGTTCAGCTTCTTCACCACGAGGGCACGGCCGAGCAGTTCGGCGGGAATGCGTTCGTCGAGCGGATCGCCGGCCAGGTGGTTGACGCCGCCGAGCTCCTCGAAGAAGAACACGCTCATCGCCGTCAGCACGCGTCCCTTGTCCGGGATCGGGGTGTCGAGGATGTGGTCGTAGGCCGAGATTCGGTCGCTCGCGACGAGCAACAGATGCGCGTCGTCGATCGTGTACAGATCGCGGACCTTGCCGCCGGCCAGATGCTCGTAGCTACTCAGTGATGGTCGCACGGTGTTCAACACTATCTGGGCCGGTGGCCGCGGGGGTGCCGGCAGGCATCAGACTGGTAGCTGTGGCAACGAACAACACGACATCGGATGTCGGATTCCGCTCCGAACGAGGACCGATACTGGTTGCGCTGATGCTCAGCACGTCTCTGGTCGCTCTCGACTCGACCATCATCGCCACGGCGGTGCTGTCCATCGTCGACGACCTGGGCGGGTTCACTCAGTTTCCGTGGCTGTTCTCCATCTATCTTCTGGCGCAGGCGGTATCGGTGCCGCTGTACGGCAAACTGGCCGACCTGTTCGGCCGCAAGAAGATCATGCTGTTCGGCATCGCGGTGTTTCTGCTCGGCTCCGTCCTGTGTGGCCTGGCCTGGAGCATGCCCGCCCTGATCGCTTTCCGTGCTGTCCAGGGTCTCGGCGCGGGTGCCGTGCAGCCGATGGCCATCACCATCGCCGGCGACATCTACACCCTGGCCGAGCGCGCCAAGGTGCAGGGCTACCTCGCCAGCGTTTGGGCGATGTCCTCGGTACTCGGCCCGGCGCTCGGCGGTATCTTCTCCGAGTTCCTGACGTGGCGTTGGATCTTCTTCGTCAACATTCCGCTGTGCGCGCTGGCCGCGGTGATGCTGTGGCGCAAGTTCGACGAGGGAGCCGTGGAACGCACCAAGCCCAAGATCGACTACCTCGGTGCAGGCCTGCTGACGGTGGGCGCAGCGATGGTGCTGCTCGGGCTGCTCGAGGGCGGACAGTCCTGGGCCTGGAACTCCCCCGTCAGCATCGCCATCTTCGTCGCCGGATTCTCCTTGCTGGCCGCGTTCGCGGTGGTGCAGACCAAAGTCGAGGAGCCGATCCTGCCGCTGTGGGTGTTCACCCGTCGGGTGCTGGTGGTCAGCAGTTCCATCTCGCTGCTCGTCGGGGCATTGATTCTCGGCCTGACGTCCTACGTTCCGACGTTCGTGCAGGGCGTGCTCGGCACCGGGGCGATCGTCGCCGGCTTCGCCCTGTCCACCCTCACACTCGGCTGGCCCATCGCGGCATCGCTCTCCGGGCGGGTGTACCTGCGGTTCGGCTTCCGCACCACGGCGCTCATCGGTGCCTCCATCGCGGTCGTCGGAGCGGCATTCGCCACCGGCCTCGGTGCCGGTTCACAGGTGTGGCAGGTGGGCGCGGTGTGCTTCGTCATCGGCCTCGGTATGGGTCTGATCGCCAGCCCCACTCTCATCGCCGCTCAGTCGAGCGTCGAATGGTCCGAGCGCGGCGTCGCCACCTCGACCAACATGTTCGCCCGCTCCATCGGCAGCGCAGTCGGAGTCGCGGTGTTCGGTGCCATCGTCAACTCACGGATCTCCGCCGACCCGAGCCCCGAACAACTGTCCGACGCCATACATCCGGTCTTTCTCGGTGTCCTGGCGGCGGCAGCGGTGATGGCCGTCGCGGCACTGTTCATGCCCAAGCGTGGAGCGGAACCGAGCCGATAGCGTTCCTTTCGGTTGCTTGTCGGCATGGCCCTCGTTTCGTCGGTCCGGCGCGTGATCGTGCCGGGCACGGCCGGTCGTGCCGGTGCGTCTGCGAAAACTAGTCCGCCGAACCCGCGAACCAGTGCACCGGCGATGTCACCGTGACGTCGACGGCGGTGCCGGGGGCGAGTCGGTCGCCGGTCCGGGCGATGGCTCGAAGCCGCAGCCCGGTGGCGCTGTGCCGCAGGGTGACCGAGGATTCGGGGCCGGTGAAGAGCTCGTGTTCGACGACGAACGCGCCGTCGTCGAACTCCGAGACCAGCAGCTGCTCGGGCCGAAGCAACGCCTGTCCGTTTCCCGTCTCTCGGGTTGTGGTTTCGAGACGCCCCAGGACGGTGTCGACGTGGCCGCCGTGGGACGCAGCGTCGACGAAGTAGGCGTCGCCCACGAAGCGCGCGATCGCGGGTGTGGCGGGTCGCTCGTACACCTCACGCGGGGTGTCGATCTGGGCGCAGCGACCACCCAGCAGCACGGCGACCCGATCGGCAGTTCCGAGTGCCTCGGCGCGGTCGTGAGTGACCAGGATCGACGCAGTCTTGCTGGACTGCAACAACTCTCGCACGTCCTGCCTGATCGAGGTACGCAGCCCCGCGTCGAGGGCGGCGAACGGCTCGTCCATCAGCACCACCGACGGAGCAGGCGCGAGCGCCCGCGCCAACGCGATGCGCTGCTGTTGGCCGCCCGAGAGCTCGCTGGGTCTGACCCCACCGGCGTCGGGCAGTCCGACGAGCTCGAGCATCTCGCCGACCCGCCGCGTGCGCTCTGCGCGACCGGACAGATGGGGTCGCAGAAACCCTGCACGCAAACCGAATTCGATGTTTCTTCGTACCGTCAGGTGTGGGAAGAGTCCACCTTCCTGCGGCATCAGGCCTATTCCCCGCTTCTCCGGTGGCACCTGAATCTGCCCCGCCACCGAGATGTCCCGGCCGTCCGAGGTGATCCGGCCCGCGTCGATGCGGTGCAGTCCCGCAATGGATCGCAACAGCGTCGTCTTGCCGCAGCCGGAGGGGCCGAGAACGGCAAGCATCTCGCCGTCGCCGAGGTCGAGGTCGATCCCGTGCAGCACGGCCGTACTGCCGTACGAGGCAACGAGTCCGGAAATCACCATGCTCATGGCAGTGCTACTCGCTTCCGCGTCGTGCGCCCCAGCGCCCGTGTCAGTACGACGGTCGGGACCACCGAGATCAGGATCAGGGCCAGGGCGTAGGGAGCCGCCTCGCCGTATCGGAACGCCTCGGTGGTGGACCACAGCGTGGTCGCGAGCGTGTCGACTCCCCGAGGGCGCAGCATCAGCGTCGCCGGTAGCTCCTTGGCGACGGTCAGGAACACCAGAGCGGCCCCGGCGGCGATGCCGGGAGCCGCGATCGGAATCGTCACTCGAAGGTCGGTGTGCAGCCGGCCCGCGCCCAGGGTCCGTGAGACATCCTCGAGGACAACGGGAGTGGCGTCGACGACCGCTCTCGTACTGCCGACGGCCAACGGCAGGAACAACACCACGTATGCCAGCACCAGCAGCACCGCCGTCTGGTAGAACGACGGCAGGAACCTGATTCCGAGAAAGACCGTGGCGAGCCCGACGGTGATACCCGGTAGTCCGTGCGCGATGTAGGTGGACAATTCGGCACCGCGGGCGGCCCTCGACGTGGATCGGGCCGCGAACAGCGCGACCGGCAACGCGAGCACGGCCACCACCACCGCGGCGGTCGCGGAGTACTGGACGGTCTTGGCCGTGACGGCCAGCACGTCCACCCAGTCGACGGTGAAGCGCAACGATCGGCTCAGCCACCGCGCCAGGGCCAGAATCGGTACCAGCACCGAAACACATAGGGCTGCAACGACAACGGCCAGAGCAGGCACGCGCCACCGGCCCAGAACCACAGGCTCGGCCATCCGGTCGGTTCCCGATCCCACCCTCGCCGTGGCACCGCGTCGGGCACGCCGTTCGAGGAGGGTGAGCACCAACGCGCCCACCACGAGGACCAGTCCGAGAACCGCGGCCGCGGTGCGATCGAGTCCCCCGCGGTACGCACTGTAGATGCCGAGCGTGAAGGCGTCGTATCGCATCAGAGCCACCGCCCCGAAATCACTGATGGTGTACAGCGCGACCAGCAGCGCACCCGCCGCCGCGGCCGGAACGACGCGACGGCACTCGACGGTCAGCGCCGTGCGCACAGCGCCTCGACCGAGGGTGCGCGAGACCTCGGCCAACGACGGGTCCGCAGTGGCGAAGGCCGCGGACACCGGCAGCATCACCAGCGGGAAACAGGACAGCGTGAGGACCAGGGCTGCACCGGAAAAGCCTGCCAACGAGGGGAACTCGGCGATCCACAGATATCCGGACACGTACGACGGGATGGCCAGCGGGGCGGCGAGGACCATCGCGAAGAAGCGTCGCCCCGGTAGATCGGTCCGTACGGTCAACCACGCCAGCAGCGTCCCGACCACGACCGATGCAACGAGCACGGTGAGCGTCAGTGTTGCCGTGCGGATGGCGAGGTCGAGTGTGCGTTGCCGCAACAGCAGCCCCAGGACCTTCTCGGTGCCGCCGTCGAACGCTCGGACGAACAGATACACCAGCGGTGTCAGCGTCAGCGCTCCCACGCACAACGCGGCCGTCCCGAGAACGGGACGACCGCCGAAGTGGTGCCGCCGAAGCGGCTGGAGTGCAGACACGAGCCCGGAACCGAGGATTGCCTAGATGATTCCGACGTCGGTCAGCAGGGTCTGGGTGGCCTCGAGAGACGAGAGGCGACCCAGATCGAGATCGGTCGAGCCCAGCTCCGACAGCGGCGGCAGGTCGTAGTCGGAGGTGACTCCGTCGATGACGGGATATTCGGCGGTCTCGTTCGCGAAGTAGGTCTGCGATTCGGTCGAGAGCAACTCGCGCACGAAATCGAAGGCCGCTTCCTGGTTGTCCGAAGCAGCCAGCACACCCGCACCGGCGACGTTGATCAGTGCGCCGGGGTCGCCGGGCTCGAAGTAGTGCAGCTCGACCGGGGCGTCGTCGCCGTTCTCGTCCTTGAAGGGGTACCAGTAGTAGTGGTTGAGCAGGCCGGTGGCCACCTGTCCGTCGTTGACGGCGGTCAACAGCGGGCCGTTGCCCTCGAAGGCGACGGGCTCGTTGGCGACGAATCCCTCGAGCCAGGTGCGGGCACCGTCCTCGCCGCGCTGCACGCGCAGGGCGGTGACGAAGGCCTGGAACGAGGCGTTGGTCGGTGCGTAGCCGATTTGTCCGCGCCAGCGTGGGTCGAGCAGTCCGTCGATGCCGGTGGGCAGGTCGGCTGCCTGCACCGAATCGGAGTTGTAGGCCAGCACACGAGCCCGCGCGGAGGTGGCGACCCAGGTGCCGTCGGCACCGCGGTACTGCTCGGGGACCAGGGAGAGGATGTCCTCGGGCAGCGGTGCGAGAGCGCCCGCCTCGTCGAGGGCACCGAGTGCTCCTGCGTCCTGTCCGTAGAAGACGTCCGCCGGGGTCGCGTCGCCCTCTTCGAGGATCTTTGCGGCCTGGGCGTTGGTGTTGCCGGAGTAATCGACCTCGATACCGCCGCCGATGCGCTCGATCAGGGGGTCGACGAGCTCTTCACCGCGGCCGGAGTAGACCACGAGGGCAGACTCAGCGGAGGCGGACTCGGAGGTGGACGTGCCGTCGTCGGACGAGCCGTCCGAGCTGCATGCGATGAGACCGAGGGCGAGGGTTGCGCTGATCGAGAGCAGCGCCAGACGGCGAACGGTGAACACGGTTCTCCTGACGAAAACGGGACATTGAAGACAATTCGATGAAAGTACACCACAAAGGTGAGGCTCAGCTACTTTCCCTCCGGGATTGAACGACCGGCCGCCCGGGCATGCGCGCCCCATGACTTCTCGTGTTCTCGTCACCGGTGCCAGCATCGCCGGTCCCACCGTGGCGTTCTGGCTGGACCGAGCCGGCTTCGAGGTCACCGTCCTCGAACGCTCACCGCAACTGCGACTCGGCGGCCAGAACATCGACGTTCGCGGCTCCGGCCGCAAGGTGCTGCAGCGCATGGGCCTGGACGCGACCCTCCTCGCGAACGGCACCACCGAGAAGGGCACCCGATTCGTCGACGACGCCGACGCCACCATCGCGGCCTTCCCGGCCGGCGACGGAACCCATGACGGGCCGACGGCGGAGTTGGAGATTCTGCGCGGCGAGTTCGCACGGATCCTCGTCGAGTCCGCCGGACCACGGACCGAGTATCGCTACGGCGATCGCGTCGTCGGCGTGGTCCAGGATGCCGACGGAGTCGATGTGACATTCGCAACGGGCGCAGCGGAAAGGTTCGACCTCGTTCTCTTCGCCGACGGAATACGTTCCAGCAGCAGGGAACTGGTGTTCTCCGGGGAGGCCGAGACCACACCCGTCGGCCTGTACACCGCCTACGGCGTACTGCCGAAGGGACCGAGCGACGACGGCTGGTGGCGCTGGTACAACGCCCCCGGATCTCGCGTGGCGAATCTACGACCGGACAACCTCGGCACGACGCGATTCAGCCTGTCCTGGGTGTCCGACGACAGCGGCTACGAGGGGGCGTCCACCGAACGCGTCATCGCCGCCCTGCGTTCGACATTCGCCGATGTCGGTTGGGAAGTGCCCCGGATCCTGGACTCGCTGGGACCGGACTCGGAACTGTACGTCGACTACCTGGCGCAGGTGAAGGCCCCGCGCTGGTCCGACGGCAGAATCGGCATGCTCGGCGATGCCGCCTGGTGCGCAACGCCGTTGAGCGGCATGGGAACAACGTTGTCGGTCACCGGCGCGTACGTGCTCGCGGGCGAGCTCGCGCGGGCGAATGATCATCGCGCCGGATTCGAGGCCTTCGAGGCGCGTATGCGTCCGTTCGTCGAGCAGGCGCAGAAACTCCCACCCGGCGTGCCTCGCGTCGCGCATCCGAAGACCTCGGCAGGAGTCGCTGCATTCCGCACCGTACTTCGCCTGGCCGGATCCAAGCCTGTACAGGCCGTGACCAGCAAGTTCCTCGGTCCCGACGCGGCGACGCTAGAGCTGCCGGATTACGAGTTCGACGCAGCCCCACGTGAGCGGTAATTCGACCCCTGCTACGAAGTTCTGCTCACCTACAGTCCGACACGTTCCAGCAGCGCATCGAAGGCCTCGCTGGCTTCCTGCTCCGAGCGGCCGGATTCGATGACGCCGTTGTACACCGCCAGCGCCTCCTCCTGGTATTGCTTGTACTTCTCGAGCCACTTCTCGGAGTCGGCGCGCCAGTATCCGATGATGTCGAAATACGCGATGTCGTAGCCCAATTCCTTGCGGAAGTGCTTGCGCACCCGACGCGAGGACGACGCCTCGCCGGCGAACCACACGTAGCCACGCCCCTCGGGCAATGGGTACGCCAACACCGCGTCGTCGAGAACGCTTGCGCTGTCGCCGTTTCCGGATCCGATACGCCAATCGAACGTCACGTCGGCGGGGGTCTCGAAGGATTGGATGTCGCCGCGCTCGAGCACCTCGACGATCGCGTGCGCACGCGTTCCGGCGGGCAACTGCTCGACGAGACGACCGAGTGCGGGCAACCCGGTCATGTCCGCGACCAACAGCAGCCATTCGACGTCGGCGGGCGGTGAGTACCAGGAGCGCGGGCGGGTGAACAGCACCGTCTGCCCCGGGGCGGCCTGCTGGGCCCAGGTCGATGCGACACCGCCCTCGTGTGCGAAGAAGTCGATGGTCAGCTCACCGCGCTCCTCGTCGAGGCGGCGAATGGTGTAGTTGCGACCTTCGGGAGCGTCGTCGAGACCGTGGAACCACCAGAGACCGTCGACCTCGGTCATCGGCGGCGGGATCACCTCGCCTGCCCTGGGGAAATAGACTCCGACGCATTCGTCGGGCACCCCGAGCGTGCGGTAGCCGGCGACGTGCTCGCCGCCGAAGGTCACACGCACCATGTGCACCGTGAGTCGTTCCACCGCAACGACGTCGGCGTAGTGGAAGCCACGCGGTTGTTCACTCATCTTCGTCCTCGATACATATCTCGACGTCACTCCTGCGAGAAACCCTCAGGGCCGACTCGGGGCCGTTCTCCCTCAACTTTAAACTAAGCCTTGCCTAGCCTGCGACCGACCACCTTGGGGATCACCAGCGGAGTGTGCGATTCCGGATCGTCGATGATGCGGCACGGCAGCCCGAAGACCGCCTCGACCAGCTCGGCGGTGACGACGTCGGCGGGCGCGCCCTCGGTGACCACTGCGCCGTCCTTCATCGCGATGATGTGGTCGGCGTACCGGCAGGCGTGGTTGAGGTCGTGCAGCACGGCGACGAGAGTGCGGCCGTTCTCGCGGTTCAGAGTGGCCAACAGGTCGAGCAGTTCGATCTGGTGGGCGATGTCGAGAAAGGTGGTCGGTTCGTCCAACAGCAGCAGCGGTGTCTGCTGCGCCAGAACCATTGCCACCCAGACGCGTTGCTGCTGTCCGCCGGACAGTTCGTCCACCGGACGAGCCGACAGCGATGTCACTGCCGTTGCGTTCATGGCCTCGATCACCGCAGCCTCGTCCACCGCCGACCACTGCCGGATCAACTTCTGATGCGGATAACGGCCCCGCGCAACGAGATCGGCCACCGAGATCCCGTCGGGCGCGATGGAGGTCTGCGGAAGCAGGCCGAGGCGTCGGGCAACTTCTTTCGCGGGATACGACGAGATCGCCTTCCCATCCAGCAGAACGGTTCCGTGCGTCGGCTTCAGCAGCCGCGAGAGCGCCCGCAGCAGAGTCGACTTACCACAGGCATTCGGTCCCACGACGACGGTGAACTTGCCGTCGGGAATCTCGACGGTCAGGTTCTCGCTGATGACGCTGCTGTCGTATCCGACCGTGATCTCGTCGGTGTGCAATCGAGGCTTCGTCACTGCTTCCTGCCTTCTCGCGCCAACAACCACACGAAGTATGCGCCGCCGACCGATACGGTCACCACACCCACCGGCAGCTGGGTGGGAGCGAACACGCGCTGCGCGACAACGTCGCTCACGACCAGCAGCAGCGCTCCCATGCACGCGGCAGGCATCAGCGCCACCGACGATGTGCCGGTGAGGCGGCGAGCCAACTGCGGCGCAGCGAGCGCGATGAAGGAGATGGGTCCCGCGGCCGCGGTGACCATCGCGATCAACGCGACACCCAGAAACACCAGCATCAGACGGGTCGGCTCGGCGCGCACGCCGAGCGCCCTCGCCGCGTCGTCCCCCATCTCCAACATCGGCAGCCGACGCGAGAGCACCGCCGAGCACGACGCGATGACGACCGACACTGCCAGTACAGGCCCCACCTGCGACCACCCCAGCCCGTTCAGGGTGCCCGCACCCCACACGGCGGCCGCGATGGCGTCGTCCAGATCGGCCCTGATCACCAGCCAGGTGTTGACGGAGGCCAGCACGGCGCTGACCGCGATCCCGACGATGATCAACCGAAAGCCCTGCACCCCGCGCCGGTACGCGAGCAGGTAGACCACGACGGCCGTTGCGAGTCCGCCGACGAGCGCGCCTGCTCCGGTCCGGTAGTAGCCACCACCGAGAGTGAGGATGACGACGAGCGCGCCGGTGTAGGAACCGGTACCGAACCCGATGATGTCCGGGCTGCCCAACGGATTTCGCGTCAAGGATTGAAAGACCGCGCCCGATACACCGAGGGCGGCACCGAACAGGAAGGCCAGTGCCACTCGGGGAAACCGCCACTCCATCACCACGATCTCGGTCAGGCGTGGAGCATCGCCGAACACTGCGGCGAGCACCTCGTTCGGCGGAATGTAGAGGTCGCCGGTCCCGACGGCGACGATGGAGACCACCGCCGTCACGGCAAGCAGGGCCGCGCAGACGCCCACCGTTCGGATGCCGATGCGGCCGTCCACTCGATCCCGCACTCGCACGACCCACAACTTTCGGCCGAAATCGATGTTCCCGCCGCGTTGCTCACCGATCACAGTCCGCTCGCCTTCTTCCGGCGAACCAGCACGATCAGCACCGGTGCGCCGACGAACGCGGTGACGATACCGACCTGCAACTCCCCCGGCCTGATCACGATGCGGCCGACCACGTCCGAGAGCAGCAGCAATCCCGGTGCCGCGAACACCGTGTAGATCAGAATCCAACGCTGGTCCGGTCCGACGATCCAACGCACCATGTGCGGGATCATCAGTCCGACGAATCCGATGGGCCCGGCCGCCGCCGTCGCGGCTCCGGCGAGCAGAGTCACAGCGACGACGCCGACGATTCGCGTCCGAACCACGTTCGCTCCCAGTGACCGGGCCAGATCGTCGCCAAGCGATATCGCATTGAGGGGACGAGCGATCAGGGCCGCCAGAAAGACTCCGAGCGCGATGAACGGGGCAACCTCGGACGCGATGTCCAGGCCTCGACCGGCCAACGACCCCGCGCCCCATAACCTCATCCTGTCGAAGGCATCCGGATCGAGCAGCAGCATGCCCGAGGTGACGCCGCCCAGTACCGCACCGAGCGCAATTCCGGAGAGCGTCAAGCGAATCGGAGTGGCTCCGGCGCGCCCCAGTGACCCCAGCGCGTACACCACGATCGTTGCGAACACCGCCCCGGCGAACGCGAACCAGATGTACGAGCCAATTCCGGTGAAACCGAACACGCCGACGGCGATCGCGACGAAGAACGCCGCCCCGGCGTTGACGCCGAGAATCCCCGGGTCGGCCAGCGGATTTCGCGTCATCGCCTGAATCAGCGCACCGGCGACCCCGAGGGCGAGTCCGACGAGCAAACCCAGAACCGTACGCGGAAGCCGCAGTTCGCGGACGATCACGGATTCGGTGGATCCGTCGGCCTGCAGCAGCCCGTGCCACACCCGACCGATCGGGATGTACTCGGTGCCCACCGAAATGCTCACCAAGCACAGCGCTGCCAGAACACCCAGGACGACGAACAACCCTGCGGCCCGAC
This sequence comes from Rhodococcus sp. 06-418-5, assembly GCF_002258285.1. Lineage (NCBI taxonomy): Bacteria > Bacillati > Actinomycetota > Actinomycetes > Mycobacteriales > Nocardiaceae > Rhodococcus > Rhodococcus sp. 06-418-5. Next base: position 108,357 of record NZ_NOYE01000003.1, on the reverse strand, counting down.
GCGCATCGGTGCGAGCGAGACCACCGACTTCGGCCGGAACATCTCGCTGTTCCGGCTCGTCGCCCACGCTCGCACTCACCCGATTCACACCACCGATCGCACCCTCGCGCTCACTGCGGACTTCACGATCTCACCGCTGCGAACAGCGATGTTCGACAGCAACGACGAGGTCAGACCGTGCGTGTGCTCGGTGCCGCCCTGCAGGTAGATCGAACCCGCACTCGGTTCGCGCGTCACGAGTCGGTAGTCCCGCGTCACGCGAGGACCGCGGGAGTCGTATTCGACGGCGTCGAACAGCGGACCGAGGATCTCGGGTAGATCGAGGGACGTGAAGCCGGTGGCATAGACGACAGCGTCGCACAGTATGTCCTCGGCCAGACCCGTCGGGCCGTGCTCGACGGCGACCCGGACGCCGGACGGCTCCTCGACGGCGTCGACCACTCGAGATGCACCGTGCACGAACAGCCTGCGCTGCCCGCTGACCCGCTCCGCGTACTCGCGCGAGTACAGCTCCTCGATCAGGGGCAGGTCGACGGCGGAGTAATTGGTACCGCGGTGATACTGCAGCAGCTGCTCGCGCAGCGTGTGGGACGACGAATAGAAGTCGTCGACGGCCGTCGGATCGAAGATGCGATTGGCATAGGGGCTGTCGTCGGCCGGGCTGTACCCGTACTTGCGCAGCACCGCGTGCACGGAGGAATCGCCGTAAGACGAGTGCAGGTAGTCCACCACCTCGGCCGCGCTCTGCCCGGCACCGACGACGACGAACGTGCGATGCGTCCGCGACGGCAGGCGGTCCAGGTGCCCGAGGAGATCGTGGTTGTGGAACTGCCGCGCCGACGCCGTCACCCCGTCCGGCAGGGTGGCCGTCAAACCGCCGGCGAGCACGATGTTGCGACCCCGCACGGTCCCGGTTCGTCGTCCCTCGGTTCGGACGCCGTAACCGTCACCGGTGTCGACGACGTCCACTGCCCGGGTGCCGTAGTGCACCGTCGCGTCGACCTTTCCGGCAGCCCACGTCAGGTAGTCGTGGAACTCGAGCCTGCTGGGGAAGAACGTCTGCAGGTTGATGAAGTGATTGAGTCGACCGTGCTCCGACAGGTACGCCAGAAAGGTGTACTCGCTGCCTGCATTGCGCTGGGTCGCCAGGTCCTTGAGAAACGAGATCTGCATCGTCGTCCCCGGCAACAGCATGCCGGGGTGCCAGGCGAACTCGTCCTTGGACTCGACGAAGCAGGCCGTCAACCGTTCTGTGGGAGCGCAGGTTCGGTTGTGCTCCTCGATCGCGATGGCCAGTCCCAGATTGGAGGGCCCGAATCCGACGCCGACGATGTCGTAGTTCTCGTGCGACGTCATCGAACGCTCGCCCCCGACATCTGATCGACGGCACCCGGAACCGGCTCGGACGGGTCGACTCCGAGAGCGACGATCTCGTTGGCAGAATCGACGTGCACCACCGACGGGGTGTGCGAGGACAGCTCGGAGTCTTCCACCTGTCGGAACGACATGATGATCACCAGATCACCTGGGGACACCAGATGCGCTGCTGCGCCGTTGATTCCGATGGCACCGGAACCGGGGTGCCCTTCGATCACATACGTCACCAGGCGCGCTCCGTTGGTGATGTCGACGACGTGAACCTGTTCGCCCTCGATCAGGTCGGCGGCGTGCATCAAAGTGGAGTCGATGGTGATCGAACCGACGTAGTGCAGGTCGGCGTGAGTGACAGTGGCGCGGTGGATCTTTCCACCCAACATGGTGCGATGCATCAGGCGTCTTCCTCCTTCTTACGGACGAGATACGGGGCGACGCTGCCGAGTTTCTCGCAGGTTTCGTCGAATTCACGATCGGGAGTCGACTGGCCGACGATGCCGGCACCGGCACGCAGCCATGCCGATCCGCGCTGTTCGTACACAGCTCGAAGCACGAGCGCCGCTTCGAGTTCCCCCGTGGACGACGCCTTCACGACGGCCCCCGAGTACAGGCCGCGAGGCGGGTCGTCGAGCCGCCCTATCGCCTCGATGGCCTCACGTTTGGGAATGCCCGATGCCGTGACGGCCGGGAACAGGGCCCCGAAAGCGTCCCAGCAGGACAGGTCGTCACGCAGGCGTGCCCGCACGGTCGACGCGAGGTGCTGGACGCTTCCGCGCTCTCGCACACTCATGAAGTCCGACACGGCGGTCGACCCGGGTCGTGCGATCGATTCCAGCTCCTCGAACGAGGTACGAACGGACACAGCGTGTTCGGTGATTTCCTTGGGATCCTGCTCGAGATCGGTTTTCGCTGCGGAGTCGGCATCGGAACCCAAGCCGAAGGCCCGCGTGCCTGCCAACGGTTCGGTGGTGACCACACCACGTGCGTCGACGGACGCAACCAGCTCCGGGCTGAAACCCGAGGCACGTAGGTCACCGAGGTGCAGAAGGAACGAGCGAGCCGGAGTGTTCGCTGCTCGCCCCGCCCGGTAGGTACCCGGCATGTCCAGATCGAACGGAATACGCACCGTGCGAGAGAGAATGACCTTAGCGTACTCACCTCGGTGAATCTCTGCAACAGCTTGCGCCACCCGACCGCGATAGTCGTCGAGGTCGCCGCCGACATCGAGCGGGTGGACCGTCGGTGGCTCGTCAACGGAGGCGGCGGTGAGTACGGCGAACACCGCGGCGCGGTCCTCCTCGGTCCCGGTGACCTCGATGTCGTCGCAGTCATGTCCGAATCGGACCTCGACTCGCGGCACGACCAAGTGGGCGAGCACCTCGTCGGACTCGGACTCGGCGACGGCGTTGTGCAGGTGGGCTGCGAACCCGAATCCGACGTAGCCGTACGCATTCCAGGATTCGCAAGTGAGACCGTCGCAGGCCTCACGCAACGCCGCCGCCGGGTTGCCGGACCACCGACGCACCGTCGGCACGCCGCTCCCCCACGTTGTCGTGACGACATCCGGCTGCAGAACGATGCGAGCGACCACGCCACCCGCGAACACCCAGCGTCCTCTGTCCTCGTACACGACGTACTCGTCGAACAAGCCGGACTCTGCCAACGTGACCACCGTCTGCAACCCGCGCTGCAGGATGGTGGTATCGGCCGTGCCCGACACCGTTTCTTCGACAACGGTCATGTGTATGTGCACTCCTGACGGTGAATCGGTCCGAGACCGCGCATCGCGCGCAACCGACATGCCGAGAGCATCGCCGCGCGCCTTCAGTAGGCAACGCTAACCTAACTAGACCTCGCGCACAACGGCTTCGGACGCACGCCGCAGGTCGAGTACGGCGATACCCCAACCGACCAGTCGAGACGCGGTCACCGTCAGTCCCGCTGCGGCTGCCACCGAGTCGAACTCGGCTCTGGTTCGCACTCCGCTGCCGTGCATGCACAGCATCAGCAGATCGAACTCGGCCTGGTCCTCGTTGATCGACTGCTCGTCCGACAGCCGTTCCACCACAATCAGTTTACCGCTCTCGGAGACGCCCGATGCGGCACTCGCCAGCAGCAACGCCAGATCGTCGTCGCGGTAGTGCCCGGTGACCTCGAGCAACAGATACGCGTCGAATCCACCGGCCGGGGTCGTACGCGGTTCGGACACGACGCTCTGAGCGCACTCGGTCACACGCGCCGGAAGTTCCGGCCTCGTCTGCAGATCACGTCGGACGAGGTCGAGCTCGCTGGGCAATCCGAGAACGGTTGCCGACATCGCGTCGTGGGCCGTCAGGATCGAGCCGAGCACCACACCGGAGGCCGCACCGGTCACCGCCAACGTCGACACGTCGTCGAACGAATAGTCCTGCACGAGGGCCGGACCGAGGAACGCAGCCTCGTCGGCGATGTGGTTGTGATGCAGTTCGGTCAGCCGCGGCGAACCTGCGAGGTCCTCACTCAACGTCCTGCCGGTGAGCAGGCTGGCGCTGGCACCGCCGGTGCGCAGGCTCTCCACGAGGCCGGTGATCGACAGTTCCACTCGCGCCTCGATTCCCTCGAGATCCAGCCAATGCGAGATCCAGTCGTCACCGAGCATGGCCTCACCGATATCGGCGAGGACCACACCGCCGTCCGAGTCCACGCCGAGCACGTCGACGGCCCGCAGATAGCGGACGAATTTTGCCAAGGCTCGCACGTCGGTGCCGGTGACCGTCGCCAGTTCACCAACGGTGCGTACGCCGCGCGAGACATGCAGCGGAATGCGCAACGTGTTGGCCGCTCTGATTGCGAAGGGCGAGAACAACTCCGCACGTTCGGCGAGCCTGTCGAACGGCTCGGATTCGCGGGCGGTCAGATCGGGAACTTCCGGATCGTCCGTGCGAGTGAGTACCTCTGCGCGACGCCAGTATCCGGTGACCTCGACCATTTCGGGCGGCAGGGCGCGATCCTCCCGCAGGTATCGCCTGATGCCCTTGAGCGCTGTGGATTCGCCTGCGACCCAGGCGAACACGGTTCCGTCCCACCAGGGTGCTCTGCGCACGGCCGTTTCGAGCAGATCCCCGGTGCCTGCAACTGCGCCGTCGCGGTGGACCCAGGTGATCTCGGCGTCGGCGGCCGTCGGCAGCGGTAGTTCTCGCTCGGCGTCGGCCACCTCGACGAACACCCGGATTCGCTCCCCCGCCGCGGCCTCGTCGAGATAGCGAGCAACGGCAGGCAACGCTGTCTCGTCGCCGACGAGCAACACCCAATCCACCTCGGCGGGTGCATGACCCGACCGCACCGGACCGAGCAGCGGGATGGAGTCACCCACCGAGCAGCGACGCCCCCACGTCGATGCAATTCCGGTGTCGTGGGTGACGAAATCGAGCGTCAGTTCCGCACTGTCGGTATCGACGCTGCGCACGGTGTAGTTGCGAGTAACCGGCCGCGGGTCGCGCGGCCACTCCACCGCGCGCTCGTGCTGGACGGGCAGCGCCATCGTGCCCATGTCGTCGAGGGGAAAGAACAGGCGAACGAAATCGTCGAATCCTTCACTGCGCAGCGCCGGGAACTCGAATCCGTCACGCGTGAACTCACGCAGCTGCGGCCCACCCAACACGATCCTGCGCATTCCAGGACCGAGTTGCCGCGTGTCGATCACGGTGGCCGTACGGATGACTTCGGGAAAGACGACCTGAAGTCGGTGGGACCTTGCCACGGTGAAACACGCTCCTTCTCGGATGAATGCACGTCTGCGGTGCGTCGGGTGGGCCTGCGCTCGGATCAGCCCTGGACGTTCTCGGCGGCGGTGTTCAGCGCCGATGCCACGTCGTCGAGGATGTACGGAATGGTGAGCACCGTCAGGCCGCCGAACGCGAAGTTCTTGTCTGCACTGAGGTTCTCGGTCGATGCAGTGCGCCCCTGTGCCAGCACGGGCTGCGAGGCCACGGCCGGTTCGACGAGGAAGGCACCCAGCGATTCCTTGTCGTAGGCGACGACGAACAACACATCCGACTTCAGCAGCGAGGCCTGCTCGAGGCTGAGCTCGAAGTACACGGCATCGGGATCCTCGACCGGGTCGGCTTCCTGGATGGTGGGCTCGTTGACCAGACCGAGCTGTTCGAGGAACTCGACGCGCACGTCGTCGTCCTTGCTGACCGCGAACGTGCCCGGAGCGTTGGGCAGCGCGATGGTGACCGTCTTACCCTTCAGCGCCGGATATTTCGCAGCCGCGTCGGCGATGGAACCCTCGACTCCGGACACCAGATCGGCAGCCTCCTTCTCCTTGCCCAGGGCCTTGCCCGCAATGGTCAGCTGGTCCTCCCACGACGTCGTCCACTGCTCGTCGGGGTAGGCGACGACCGGCGCGATGTCGGAGAGCTGGTCGAACTCCTCCTGAGTCAGTCCCGAGTACGGAGCGAAGATGAGATCGGGGGCGGCGGCGGCGAACTGCTCGACCGGGACCGCGCCGGTTCCGTCACCGGAGAGCAGCGTGGGTGTTTCGCCGCCCAGGTCGGCGAGCGCCTTCGCGTCCCACTGCAGAATGCCGCGGTCGTCCGCGCCGTACTGAGCGCCGTCGAAGGTCGGCATGGCGACGGGCACGACACCGAGGGCGAGAATGGCGTCCTGGTTGGACCAACCCCAGGTGGCGATCCGCTCGGGTGCCTCGGGGATCGTCGCGGATCCGAGTGCGGAATCGATGGTGACCGGGAATGCCGATTCCTGCGCAGCAGTCGTGGATTCGGCTGTGGGTGCCTCGTCGGTACCACTGCTGCACCCGGCGGCGAGGGCGATGGTCAGCCCTCCGGCGAGCGCGATCGACGCGGCGCTCCTCATCCACTTCGTACGAACCTTCATCGTTGCTCGGTACCTCTCGACTCGACCACGCGCTTCGGCGTCCAACACCCGACCGGGTGAGGCGACTGACAAGGTAACACTTATGAGGTAACCCTTGCCTCACTAGGAGCGCCGGCAGCGAGTATTCGGCACGTGGCCGACAACGCGTCGTGCCACAGCCCTGCGAGTTCCTCGACACCGGACAGCACCCCCTCCGGCCAGCTCATCGTCACACCCAGCACGGACGAGCCACGGAGGTCGTTGATGTAACTGTCCACGATCAAGGCGTAGCCGCAGGGGGTGTTCACCCCGGGGGTCGAGTCGAGGCTGCTGCGCAGCCGACTGGCACCGAACGGCCCGTCGGTTGTCGCGTCGAAACGACCGAGGTAGTTGAATTCGATGTCTGCACCGGGTGTTCCGCGCAGAGTCTCGCCGGCGTCGCCGCCCATCCACCGCAACAGTCCATAGGTCGATCCGTCTCCCGGCACCGAGTCCCTGGACGCCTTGGCGGCGGTTGTCAGTTCACGCAGAACGGACTCTGCCGCAGGGAGATTCCCCTCGTGCGCGGTCAACGTGCGGTGATCCCGAGGCTTCGCGGTCAGACGGAGCGGGAACACCGCAGTGAGCCATCCGACCACGGCCGAGCCGTCCACTCGGTCGGAGGCCGCTCCCGAGCGTCCGTGACCTTCGACATCGACGACGAACGACTGCGGGTCCACCGCATCGGGATTCGTCCAGTGTGCCGCTGCCGCAGCGAAAGTCGCCAACAGCAGGTGTTCGACGGAGACCCCGAGGTGAGTACGAGCCGCCGATATCAGCCCTGCACTCTCGTCCTGCGACAGGGCGAAGAGAGTGGTACGCACGCGGGCACCGGTGTCGATCGACGGGTCGAGTGGCCGCGTCGACGGAATCTGCGCCGCTCCGTCACCGATGCTCGCCCAGTAGTCGAGATCGGCGAGCACCTCGGGCGAGTCTGCGAGACTGCGCATCTCGTACGCCCACTGCCGCATCGACGGACCGACGGGGTTTCGCTCGACGGCGGCCTGCGTCCAGCAACCGACCAGATCGGGCAACAGTATCCGCCAACTCACTCCGTCGACCACGAGGTGATGCAGCGTGATCAGCAGCTCTCCCGACGACGCGGGATCGCGTCCGTGCCGCAGCCACACGACATCGACCATCCTCGCCGCGGCCGGATTCAATCGCGCACGTGCAGAACGTGATTCGGCAGCGACCCGATCCGCCGGCTCGGACTCGGTCGTTCCGTCGCAATCCTCGATGCGAATCCACTCGGTCACATCGGCGGTGCCGTCCGGCAACACCGTGAAGCTGGACTCCGAACCCGGGCTCCGCTGGAATCGAGAATGCAGAATCGGATGCCGAGCAACGAGGCGGACGAGGAGCTGCGTCAGCGAGTCCTCGGTGAGCGACGCCGGAGCATCGAGCAACACCGCCTGCGAGATCTCGTCGATGGGCCCGTCGAGTGCGTCCATCCACCGGACGATCGGTGTCAGCGGAACGTCCCCGTAGGGGCCGACAGCAGGGGTTGCGTTCGACGGTTCGCTCGACTCGAGCTGACCTGCAATGGTTTCCGGCGTACGGAGCGACACGATGTGCCGCGGTGACACCCCGACGCCGGCCGATCGGAGCCTCGCGGACAGCTCCATCGCCATGATGCTGTCGCCGCCCAGATCGAAGAAATCGTCGTCGGCACCGACCTGGGGCAGGTGCAACACCTCGGCCACGGCAGCGCAGATCCGCCGCTCGGCATCGGTACGTGGAGCACGCCCGGTCCGTGTGGAGAACACGGGCTCGGGCAATGCGGAGGCATCGACCTTGCCGTTCGGCAACAGCGGAAAAGCATCGAGCACGGTCAGTGACACCGGCACCATGTACGACGGCAGCAGACCCCGCAACCGGGCACGGGCAAGATTCGTGTCGAGCTCGCGATCCGACGCCGCAACCAGATACCCGGCGAGCGTGGCGTTCCCGGTATCGGCACCTCGGACCACCACTCGCGCGTCGGCGACTGCGTCGAGGTCGCGCAATCGAGCCTCGACCTCCCCCACCTCCACTCGGTGGCCACGAATCTTGACCTGATCGTCCGAGCGGCCGCCGTATCGCAGCGCAGCATTCTCGGTCCACGCCACGAGATCTCCGGTCCGGTACAACCGCGTGCCGTCTGCAGCGAAGGGATCGGCAACGAAGCGGTGAGCCGTACGCCCCGGTGCGTGTCGGTAGCCCCGCGCGACTCCGGGACCGGCCAGGTAGAGCTCGCCGAGCACGCCGGGCGGGACCAGCCGCAGGTTGCGGTCCAGCACGTATGCCCGCATGTTGGTCACCGGCCTACCGATCACCGGCTCGCTCACCAGTTCGGTGGAGGTGTACACCGCATCCACCGTCGCCTCGGTCGGGCCGTAGAAGTTGTATGCCACCAGGGTTTCGCTGGTGCGCAGTCGATTCCACAAGTCCGCAGATACCGCTTCTCCGCCGACCCCGACCGTGGACAGCGTGTCGATCGATCCCACTCGCATCATCTGCTCGAGCAACGACGGCACGACCTCGACAAAGTCCGCCGCCAGCTCCGTCAGCCGGGCTGCCAGTTCCACCGGGTCGAGGACGGTCCCCGGATCGATCAGATGAAGTGTGTGACCGCCGAACAGCCACAGCTGCGGTTGCCAGGACGCGTCGAAGGCCATCGACCACGCGTGCGCAACGTTCAGGGTGGGCTTGCCCGCGCGAGCGATCGCCGGAGTGTGCACGTTCTCGCGGTGCGAGTGGTACAGATTGGCCAGGCCTCGATGCGAGACCAGAACGCCCTTGGGCACACCCGTCGTACCGGAGGTGTAGATCGTGTACACCGGATGATCGGGATGCAACGATGCCCGACGCTCCGCATCGGTCACGGCGACGGAATCCGTGGACGACGGCTGCAGCGCCGCAACGGAATCCGTGGTCACGGTGACCACCGGCTGTGCTTCGTCGAGGATCTGGCGAGTACGCTCGACCGGCCAGTTCGGATCCATCGGCAGGTAGGCAGCCCCCGACTTCATCACGCCGAGGATCGCTGCCATCGTCGTCGCCGTGCGCGGGGCCTCGACGGCCACGATGTCCTCGGCGCCGATTCCGGATCCGATGAGCGATCGTGCAATTCGATTGGACACGCGATCCAACTCCGCGAACGTCCACACCGTGGTGTCGTCCTGAACAGCGATCGAATCGGGCTGCTGCGCAACACGATCGGTGAACAGGTCGACCATTGTTACGTCAGGGTAGGCGCGCTCGATGCCGGCGCACTCCGAGGTCAGCCGAGCCGCCGTCGACTCGTCCACGAGGGACACCGATGCGATGGGCGGGTCGCCCGGCTCGGCGAACGTTCGAAGCACTGCCGTCATGGCCGACGCCACCGCATGTGCGCGCTCCGCCGACACGGCGTCGCTGCGGTATTCGAGCACCAGCCGCAGTCTTTCGCCGGGGAACACCGTCAACGTCAGTGGGTAATGAGTCACCGTATGGAACCGGGCGACCGAGACCGAGAAGTCCTCCGAGTCGATACCGTTCGTTTCGGCGGTGGCGAAGTTCTCGAACACCACGAGGGTGTCGAACAGTGTCCCCCGGCCGACTGCCTTCTGGATGTCCGACAGGCCGACGTGATGATGCGCGGCAACGGCGATGGAGAACTCGCGCAGGCCTGCGAGAATCGACGACAGGGTGGCATCGCGACCGACCTCGGCGCGCACCGGGATGGTGTTGATGAACAACCCGACCATGTCCCCGACACGGTCCAGGTCCGTCGGGCGGCCGGATACCGTCGACCCGAACACGACCGATTCGCTGTCGGTGAAGGACGACAGAACCACGGCCCATGCCGCATTGATCAGCTCGCTCGCCGTCACCGATCGCCGACGGGCGGAGTCGGTGAGGCGAGCAGTGTCGTCGGCATCCCAGCCGATCTCGATCTCCCGAACCTCGGACCGGTCGTTCGAGGTCAGCGGTGCGGACGGCGCGATGGTCGTGGGAGCGAGGTCCGGGCCGAGCGCCTCGCGCCATACATCGATCGACGAGTCGTCCCGACGCGACAGCCACTGCAGGTAGTCGTCGAACGGAGCCGGAGCCGGTAGATCTCGGCCTCGGTACAGCATGAACAACTCGGTGCCGACGGTACCCATGGACCACCCGTCGACGAGCAGATGGTGCACGGTCAGCACCACTCGGTGCAGCTGTTCTCCGCAGTCCAGCACGAGAATTCGCACGAGCGGATCGTGCTCGATATCGAAGGTACGGCGATCGTCGAGCACCGATGCGCGCGCCGAGTACGAATTAGGATCGTCCACCGCGTGCCTGACGACCTGCACCCGACCCGCATCACGCACGGCGACGGTGGTCCCCGTACTCAGCGTGAGAAAGCGTGAGCGCAGAGCTGGATGACGATCGAGCAGCGCGTCCAGCGCGGCGTCGAGTCGATCGGTGCGTAGCTCGCCGCGCACCTCGAACTCGGTGGCGATGACGTAGATCTCCTCGACTCCGTCCCCGGCGGCAACGGACTGGAATGCCAGACCCTGCTGCAGCGGAGTCGCCGGACGTGCGAGATCGGCGTCGACACCGAGTCGGCTCAGTTCGGCCAGATCGTCTGCATCGAGCAACGGGGTAGTGCTGTCGGGTTCCGCTGCGCCGACGGCACATTCGGCCTGTCGGGCTCGTCGGACGAGTCCGGAGACGGTACGGCATTCGAAAACGTCCGCCGTGGTGATGGCCAACCCGGCTCCCCGCGCGTGATACACGAGCGTGATGGCGGTGATGCTGTCGCCGCCGAGTGCGAAGAAGTCGTCGTCGACGCCGATGGACTCGGCACCCGCACGAGTGGCGTCGACGAAAAGGCCGACGAGGCAACGCTCGTCGTCGGTGGCAGCTGCACGTGAGCGGCTGGGTTCGCTGTCCGGAATTCCTCTCTGTACCAGAGCGATCCGGTCCGTCTTGCCGTTGGGAGTGTTCGGCAGTCGGTCGAGCGGCACCCAAAACGTCGGCACCAGGTAGTCGGGTACACGGGCGCGCAGAGCGTCGCGTACTGCCGCGGTATCGACACTCTCGGGGGTCAGGTAAGCAACGAGCACGGTCGCGCCTGCGCTGTCCGTCACCGCCACCACCGCGCATTCGTTCACGGATTCGCTGTCGGCCGTGAGGTTCTCGACCTCACCGAGCTCGACGCGATGTCCCCGGACCTTGACTTGCCTGTCGTCGCGTCCCAGGAATTCCAGCGCTCCGTCGTCGACGATGCGGGCGCGGTCACCGGTGCGATACATTCGCCCACCGTCGACGCGAGGGTCCGCGACGAAGCGAGCCGCGGTGTCCGCAGGCCTGCCGGCGTACCCGCGGGCAAGTTGGGCTCCCGAGACGTAGATGTCGCCGCCGACGCCCGTCCGTACCGGGAGCAAGCGGCCGTCGAGCAACCCGAGGACCGTGTTGTTCACTGCCGTTCCGATGACCGTCGGATCACCTGCGACGCGATGCACCGCGACGTCCCCGGCCACCTCGGACGAGCCGTAGGAGTTGTGTACCGAGGCGTGGGGCGTGGCGTGTCCGATGGCGTCGATCGTGCTGCTGGTCAACGGCTCTCCGCTGAGTATCCAACCGGTCAGCGAACGGCATTCCGGCGTCGAGGTGGTTGCCAATGCCGCAGCGAGTGACCCGACGGCGGTGATCTGCTCGGCACCGGATCGTTCGAGGAGCGCAGCCAACGCGCCCGCGTCGGCGTACTCGTGGTCCTGCGCCAACACCACTCGTTGACCCGCGAGGATTCCGGTGAGCAGTTCCGTGGCCCCGTCGATGAACGACAGCGAGCTCTTGGCAATCCGACTCGTGGGTCCGCCCCATCGCTCGGTCGCCCAGTGCAGGCGATTGGCGAGCGCGTTCCTCGAGCCGAGCACACCCTTGGGTGTACCTGTCGAACCCGAGGTGTAGACGAGATATGCCCCGCAGTCGCCCGGAATGCTCAGGGCGAAGGGTTCTTCCACCGCCCCCGTAGCCGAACTCGAACGGGTTCTCGTCGCGGTCTCGAGTTCGGCCAGCGCGGCAGGTGTGGCGTCGTCGACCAACAGGATGTCGTGGCACGAATCCGACAACAGGTGGTCGATACGCTCGCGCGGGTAGCGAATGTCGATGGGAACGAACACCGCACCCACGTCGATGGTCGCCAGCAGCGCGGCCACCATGTCCGTACCCCTGCCGAGGGCGATAGCGACACGGCTCTCGGTCCCGACGCCGTGGGCGCGCAGGAGCGCCGACACCTCGGACACCCGAGTCCGGAGTCGGCCATACGTCGTCTCATTGTCGCCGACCACCAGCGCGATGTCCTCGCTCGACCGCGCGAACCTGTCTGCAAGGGCCGCTTCCAGCGTCGGCACCGACCGGTGTGGCCCGATGCTGTATCCCTGGCCGTCCGGGGCCGACAAGAGCTGCGGCACATCGACGTCCGGACGGCTCGTCAGTCGGTCCAGCATCTCGACGAAGGTCTCGGCGCACACCGTGGCCGAACGATGATCGACGGCTGAGTCGTCGTGCAGGACGAATGCCCACAGCGTCGGGTCGGGCCCGACGATCAGAGCCATCGGAAAACTCATGTGCGCGCCCAGTACCGTGACCTCGTCCACGACGGGGTGCTCGACGGCCGGCTCGCTCGCATTCGGGACCGGTGCCGGATAGTTCTGATACACGACGATGGTGTCGAACAATTCACCGCCACCGACGGTTCCGGCGATGTCGGACAGGCCGAGGAATCGGTGCTCGTCCAGGTCGAGATGGTCTGCCTGTAGGCCGTCGACCACCTCTGCGACCGCCGACGTCGAATCGAACCGAAGCCGCACGGGCACGGTGTTGAGCAGCAGACCGACCATCGCCTCGGCCCCGTCCAGATCGAACGGCCTGATGGAGCTCGCCATTCCGAACGACACGTCGACTGCTCCGGTGCGAGCCGCCAGCATCGACGCCCACGCCACCTGCACCACCACGTTCGTAGTCGCTCCGCGGCTCCGCGCGTAGTCGGCGACGCGTCGTCCCAGCCGGTCGTCGATGTCGAGATCGATACGGGAGGATGAATTCGCCTGTGACGGTGCGCCGTCTGCGATCAGGGTCGGAGAATCGAAGCCGTCGAGATACTTCGCCCACCGCGCCAGCGCCGCATCACGATCCTGACCGGCCGTCCAGGCCAGGTAGTCGGAAAAGTCCGGAGCAGGGGGCAGAGCAGCCGACTCCACCGATGTGTAGAGGGCGATCAATTCACGAACGAAGATGGCCTCGGACCATCCGTCCATCAGGGCGTGATGGTAGGTGATCAGTACCCGTGGCGACCGAGGATCGGTGGAGTACGCGAATCGGATCAACGGACCTTCGAAGAACGCGAATCCGGCGGACCTGTCGCGGCCCAGATGATCGTTCCACTCTCCGACGACAGGTGTCGGTTCCGGTGTCGATGCGCGCGGAACCACCCACACCAGGTCGCCGTTACGGCGCTGGCGCAGCTGCGCTTTGATGTTCGGATGACGCTCGAGCAGGTGTTCGAGGGCGCGGGTGAGACGGCCGCGATCCACCGGAGCAGACAGGTCGAGCACTGTCTGCGACAGATACGGGTCCTGTGTCGCCGCAGCAAGACTCGACTGCAGGTACATGCCGGTCTGCAGCGCCGTCAGCGGGAGGACAGCGGCGATCTTGGATTGCGGAGCAGCCGCGGTCTCGGTCGTCGTCTCGGTCACTCAGATACTGCTTTCGAATTCGTCGAGCTCGTCCTGGGACAGATCCACGGTGACCGCCGCAGCAGAGACCGCAGGCCGGGCGGAGTCGTCGGTGACGAGCTCCGCACCGAACATCCGCACTGTTCGCTTGCGCATCACCTCACGCGGTGCCAGCGGTATCGAGGCCTTGCGCGCCCGCGATGCCACGGCGAGGGAGGTGATGCTGTCACCGCCGAGGGCGAAGAAATCGTCGTCGATACCCACCCGGCCGACCCCGAGAACCGCCTCGACGATCTCGCACAACATCGTCTCCACCGGTGTTCGTGGCGGCACGAACGTATCGCCGCCCGCGGCGTCGACGGCGGGCAGAGCTCGTACGTCGAGCTTGCCGTTGATCGTCATCGGAACGCGTTCCAGAGCGGCGAACAGCGTGGGCACCATGTACTCCGGCAGGACGGCCGCAAGCTCGTCCCGAATGGATCCGAACAACGCGGAATGGTCCTCGCCAGCAGCGGCATCGCGGGGAACCACGTACGCGGCGAGCGCCCGGGTACCCGCGCCGATCTCCACCGCTCGCACCACCGCACCGGCAACCGCGTCGCAGTTCGTCACTGCCCGCTCGACTTCCGCGGTCTCCACGCGATATCCGCGGATCTTGACCTGGTCGTCGGCACGGCCCAGATAGTCGAACAGGCCATCGGGCCTGATCCGCACCAGATCGCCGGTGCGGTACATCCGCTCGCCCGGCGACCAGGGATCGGCGACGAAACTGGTTGCCGTATGCGCGTATCGGTGCAGGTAACCGCGGGCCAGACCCACACCCGACAGATGCAGCTCACCGACAGATCCCACGGGGACGGGACGTAGCCACTGATCCAGAACGTACGCGCGAGTTCCGAGGATCGGTGCACCGATCGACGGGGTGTCACTGTCTCGGGTACCCGCACCGAGCGCATTGATCGTGTACTCGGTAGGTCCGTAGAGGTTGTAGCCGACACCGCCGAGCTGCTGCCACAACGAATCGGGTACCGCTTCCCCGCCGAGGAGCACCAGCGGAATCCGATGTCCGTCGTGCTCGTTCAGCAATCCCAGGTCCAGCAGGTGCCCGGCGTACGTGGGCGTCACGTTCACCACGTCGATCAGGTTCTGCTCGCAGTATCGCGCCAATGCTTCACCGTCACGGCGCAATTCCTCGTCGCAGACATGCACCTCGTGGCCCTCGACCAGCCACAGCAGCTCTTCCCACGACATGTCGAAGGAGAACGAAACGGTGTGCGCGATCCGCAGCGTCCGATCCCCGGCCGCGGCGATGGTCGGAACGAAGATCTCGTCTCGGTGGTTGATCTGCATGTTCGTCAGACCCCGGTACGGGGTGACGACGCCTTTGGGCGTGCCGGTCGAGCCCGAGGTGTAGATGACGTAGGCCGGGTGCTCGAGGCGGCCGGGTGTCCCCGGCGCGAACGGCCCCGAGTCGAACTCCAACGGCTCGATGCGTTCCGCCAATTCGGCTGCCACGGCGGGATCGTCGACGATCATCTCGGTGGCGTCGGTCGTCAGTCCTCGGGCCTGTGTCTCGGTGGTCGTCACCAGGATCGTGGGCCGTGCGTCGGCCAACATCAGGTCGAGGCGATCGCTCGGATAGTCGAGTTCGAGGGGCAGATAGGCCGAGCCGGTGCGCAGTACCGCGAACAGGGCCACCACCATCTCCACCGACCGCGGCAGCGCGAGGGCGACGATGCGTTCCGGACCGGCACCTCGGCGCAGGAGTGCCCGTGCGCACGCACCGACGCGCGCGTCCAAGTCTCCGAACGTCACTCGTTCGGCCCCGAACACCAGCGCGGTCGCGTCGGGCACGGATGCGGCCCGGTCGGCGAGCAACTCGGCGATCGTGGAATCGCCCAGTCGCTCGAGCCTGTCGTCGAAACCGTTGTCCACGATGCTCACCGATTCGGCGGCCGGTGACGGCCACTGCGATATCGGCAGATCGGGCTGCTCGGCAACGGTTTTCAGAGCGTTCTCGAAGGAGTCGAGTAGATACCGTGCGCGATCGTCGTCCACCGAGTCGGGCAGGTACGTCACCGACAGGTTCAGCTCGCTACCCGGGTCGACGGCAATCGACACCGGGAACTCCGAGCCGTCGACGGTCGAGACGTGTCGTACCCGATGCTCCGACGGAGCACCGGTGTCGACTGCAGGACCGGCCGCGTTGCGCAGCACCAGCAGGGTGTCGAACAGCGCACCGGCACCGATCGCCTTCTGAATTCCGCCGAGACCGAGGGTGTCGTGTGCCATCAGATCCAGGCGCTGATCTTGCACTCGCGCAGCGATGCCCGCGACGGTGTCGGATCCGCCCGCCGTGACCCGGAGGGGAACGGTACTGATGAACGCGCCGATGGCATGCTCCGAGCCCGGCACCTCCATCGGGCGCCCGGCAACGGCGGTACCGAACACCACGTCGGACCGACCGGATATGCGCATGAGCACGCCGGCCCACGCGGCCGCCAACACGGTGAAGAGCGTCGACCCGGATTCGCGCGCAATCGAATCCAGTCGTCCGGAGACCGCCTGCGACAGTCTCCGTTCGACGCGTCGAGGAGCCTCGTCGCCGCCCTGACCCGATTCGGCCACCAGTGTGGGCGTGTCGACATCGCCGAACCAGCGCTGCCATGCCCGCTCGGACTCGACCCGGTCGCGAGAGGCCAACCAGCGCAGATACTCCCGGTAGCCGTGATCGAGGTTCGGGCTCGCGCCGTCGTACTGCTCCAGGACACGCGAGACCAACAACGCCGAGGACCCGCCGTCGAAACACCCGAACCAGTAGGTCGTCAACAGGCGATCGACACCGTCGGGAAAGTGCACGAGCGTGACCCGGAACAGTGGCGGCGCAACGATGTCGAACGACCGCTGCCGGTCGTCGGCGAGTATCCGGTTCCACTGCTGGTCGATCTCGCTCGCCGAGCAGCTACCGAGGTCCACCACCGTCAACGGTGCCTGCACCGTCGACAGAACCACTTGCACCGGCATGCCGCCGTCGGGAGTGACGAATGCCATGCGCAGCGCCGCAGTGGAGTCGACCACCGACTGCAGGGCACGACGAACCCTGTCGCCGTCCAGAACCCGGTTCACCTCGACCACGGTACGAACGGTGTAGAGCTCGGTGGCGTCCGCATCCACGCCGACCTGATACACCAGCCCGAGCTGCAGCGCAGACAACGGCCATACATCGTCGACGGAGCCGAATCGTGCTTTCAGCGCACCGAATTCGGGCGATTCGAGGTCGGCGAGAGGACCGCGCTCGATCTCGGCGGTCTCGCCACCCCGGGCGCGCCGGAGCCGATCCGCCAGCAACCGGCGCTTGATGTCGTCGAGATCCGTCGCCTTCATCGAGTCGCCTGCCGTTCGGAGGACTGCGTGACGAGCAAGGACTTGTCCACTTTGCCGATTGCCGTCACGGGCAGCGACGGTCGGGTCACCACGCGGTCGGGCAGCTTGAACCCCGCGCAGCCTGCGGCCGTGAGGAATGCTCGCACCTCGGCGACGGTCGGAGCGCTGTCGTTTCCAGCGCTGTCGTTCCGAGCACTGTCGTTCGGCACGATCACGGCGCAGATGCTCTCACCCACATCGGGATCGGGTACTCCGATCACCGCGGCTCGGGCGACTCCGGGATGGGTGAGCAGGAGATCCTCGAGCTCGTCGGCCGCGACGTTCTCCCCGTTGCGGGTGATGACGTCCTTGATCCGGCCGGTGACGACCAGGTGACCGGAAGGCAATCGTCGAACCTGATCTCCGCTGCGGTAGAAACCGTCGGGGGTGATGGCCGTCGTATTGTGCTCTGCCGCAGCGTAGTAGCCGTTGATGGTGTACGGGCCGCGGGTGAGCAGCTCGCCCGTCTGCCCTGCTGGGACGTCGTGACCGTCGGCGTCGACGATCCGGATCTCGTCGTGCTCGGACAGGGGACGTCCTTGGGTGCCGATCACCAGCTCCGGTGCGTCGTCGGTCCGTGTGTAGTTCAAGAGCCCCTCGGCCATCCCGAACACCTGCTGCAACCGGCACCCGAGCGACGGTTCGACGATCTTGGCGATCTCGGGTGTCAGCTTCGCTCCCCCGACCTGCAACAAGCGCAGGCTGGACAGGTCCGCCTCTTCCCAGTCCGTCGCCTCGCACCACAGATGTGTCAACGTCGGAACCAGCGCGGTGACCGTGACCCGATGCCGCTCGATCACCGTGAACACCTGATCGGGACTGGGGGTACGGGAGAACACCACTGTTGCTCCGACCCCGAGAGCACCGAGCAGACCAGGACAGGCCAGCGGAAAGTTGTGCGCGGCAGGCAGAACCGCGAGATACACGTCCTCGGCCGTCAGCTCACAGACCTCCGCGCTGGCCCGTGCGTTGTACTCGTAGTCGTTGTGGGTACGCGGAATCAACTTCGGCAGACCCGTCGTTCCGCCGGATACCAACAGCACCGCGATATCCGCAGGGGCCGCGCGCGGAAGATCCCGTGGCGTACCGACGACCTCGGACAACGGACTGTGCGAGCCGCACGATCCATCGACGAAGACGTCCCGAATGCTCGGTACCGCCGCCACTGTCTCGTCGGCGAGCGCACGGTAGTCGAACTGTCCGTCCCGGTCGGCGATCACGTACGCCACGGCCTTCGATGTGGCTGCCAGATGGATGATTTCGCGTCGGCGATGTGCGGGGAGAGTCAGTACCGGGACCGCGCCGCACTCGAGCAACGCCAGCAGTACCACCGCGAACGACACCGAATTGGGTAGTTGCACCACCACTCGATCCCCCGGCCCGATGCCGCGGTCGGCAAACCCTGCTGCGGTCGCTCGTACTCGCGAATACAGCTCGTCGTACGTCAGCTCCTCGGATTCGTCCACTACCGCGCGTCTGGAGCCGAAGCGGTGCACCCACGAGGTGAACACGTCGGGAAGTGTTGTCTCGCGCCAGAGTCCGGCGTCGAGGTACGTTCGGGAGCGGCCCCGGTCGAACGGTACGAAGTCAGCGTTGTGCTCGATGACTGGGTGCACTGTGGATTCCCGATCGTGGAAGGAGTGGGTGGGCATGTCGATTCAGGGGGTGTGCTGGTGGTCGAGTGCGGCCAGCAGTTGGTCCTCCGTCATGGATTCGATCGATACGTAGATCTCTGCGGTCGCCTCCAGCAGTTCGGCGTCACCTTCGGCTGCGATCATCGACTCCGCCAGACCCGACACGGTCGGCGCGGAGAACAGCATCCTCACCGTGACGGAGGTGATGTCGAAGGCCGCGCGGATTCGAGCGACGATGGTGGTCGCGAGCACGGAGTCGCCGCCCAGCGCGAACAGGGTGTCGGTGACTCCCACCTCCTCGGCACCGAGCACGCTCTGCCAGATCAGGGCGAGTGCACCCTCGAGTCGAGTTCGAGGCGCGACACGAGCCCTGACCCGCTCGGTATCACCTGCCGCCCGGCACAGTCGGACGATTTCCGCCGAATCGATCTTCCCGTTGACGGTCAGCGGCAGGGCTCGCAGTGCCACCATCCGGTCCGGCACCATGTGGGCAGGCAAACGGTCGGCAACCCTGGCGGTGATGCCCGCGACGGTCTCGTCGGAATCCGCGTCGGAATCGCCGAGCACCACCGCTGCCATCACTACCGCAGCGCCCGAGCGATCGACAACTGCCGCGGCGGCGGCTACGTCGGGATCGCCGACCAGGACCGACTCGATCTCTCCCAGCTCGATGCGAAACCCGTTGATCTTGATCTGATTGTCGACGCGGCCGATGAATTCCACCATCGAGTCCGTGCCGTAGCGAACCAGGTCGCCGGTGCGGTACCAGCGATATCCCTCGACCTCGACGAAGCGTTCGCTCGTGCGCTCGGGGTCGTCCAGGTAACCGTCGGCCAATCCTGTTCCTGCCACCCACAGCTCGCCGGGCACCCAGTCCGGCACCGGATACCCGCGCGCATCGACGACCCGCAACGCCATCGAACGCAGCGGCAGTCCGAACGGCACCGTACGCCAGTGCGGATCGACCTCGACGACCTCGCAGATGCTGTTGTGGATGGCCGTTTCGGTTGCGCCGCCGAGTCCGGCGAATCGGCATTCCGGAACGGCTGCCCTCAGTCGGCGGTAGAGATCGACACCGACCTTGTCGCCGCCGAGCATGACGACCTGCAGCGAGTCACCCAGATCCTCACCGGCGGAGAGGATCATGTCCAGCAGCGGCGGTACGCAGCTGATCACCGTGACTCGATGTGCACGAATCAGAGCGGCCCACCGCTGCGGATCCTTGCGCTCGTGCTCCTGGACGAGCACGGCGCTGCCGCCGGCGGCGAACACCGAGAACAGGTCGAACGTGCAGAGGTCGAAATCCAACTCGGACAGGCACAACGGGCGGTAGCGCTCGTCCAGCGCGAATCGGTCGACCAAGTCGCCGATCGTGTTCATCGCCGCACGATGCGACACGACCACACCCTTGGGCTCCCCCGTCGAACCGGAGGTGAAGATCATGTACGCGGGAGCGGTGTCGGGTCCGAGATGTGGGGCGGGCAGAGCGTCACCGAGGACCGCGTCGGACACCGCGAGGCCGTCGCCACCCGATCCTCCGATCGTCACCGCGAACCCTGCTTTTCGCGCGATCAGTGCAGCGCGACTCGCCGGTTGGTCGACGCCGATCGGGACGTACACCCCGCCCGCGGCGAGCACACCGAGAACGGCGACCACTTGATCGGGCCCCTTCGGCAGCGTCACCCCTACGGTGTCGCCCACTGCCACATCTCGATCCTTCAGTGTCGCAGCCACTCTCAGCGCTCGGTCACACAGATCGCCGTACGTCATCGACTCGTTCTCGCCCCACTCGAGCGCCACCGCATCGGGATTCTGCGACGCGCGATCGAAGAAGGCGCGGTGCAGGGACTCGTTCCCGACTGCCTGCGACGCGTCCGTTCGGGGTACATCGGCCGACGGAGTTCGTGAGACCAGCTGACGCGGCGGAACCAGCCGACCCACCGGTTCCGACCACACGGCGTCACCGTCGACGACGAGTCCGCGAACCAGCGCCTCGAAAGCGTCGAACATCGCCTCGGAAACCCCAGGTAGGAACTCGTTCTCGCGAATGTCCCAGTTGACCAGCACGCCGCCGTCGAGCTCGGTGATCTGGGCGTCCAGTACGACCTGCGGTCCCTGCGACATGATCCACACCGGGTCCCCGAAAATCTCCCGCGCGCGGGCGTCGAACAACTCGCCCAACCCGAGCGCACTGGTGAAGACCACGGGCGCGAGTACCGGTTCTCCCCGACGACGGCCGAGGTCACGGAGAACCTCGACTCCGGAGTAGTCGACGTGCGAGGCATCCTCGTGCAGTCGAGCCCTCAGTTGCCGGGACCGCTCGGCGAACGACAGGTTCTCGCTCAGATCGACGTCCAGCATGACCGAGGACGAGAAGTCGCCGACGAGATCACCGACAGCGGGGTGCGTCGGGGCGCGGTCGAACATCGGAACGTTGAGCAGAAATCGCTGCTCACGTGACCAGGCCCCGACCACCTCGGCGAACGCCGATGCCACCGCTACCGCCGGGGTGACGCCATGTGCGCGAGCCCGCGACTGCAACAGCGAATAGTTCTGCGCATCGAGGTGAAACGACCGCCTGGTCGCCGACGGAGATCCCGAATGATGTTCCAGCAGAGGCAGAGTGGGTGCACCGGGCAGCGCGTCGAGTCGATCGGTCCAGTATCGCTGTGCCTGCGCTCGCGCCTCGCGGCGATCCTGCGGGCGGTCGGCGAGGTAGCGCGCATAGCTGTAATCGACGGTGGGAAGCACCTGTCCGTCGTATGCCTTGGCCAGATCTGCGACCAGGATTCTGAAGCTGACGGCGTCGCCCGCAATCATGTCCATGTCGAGATGCAGTCGCGTTCGACCGTCCGGGAGCAACGACAGATCGGCCGAGAACACCTCTCCGGCTTCGATGTCGAGCATCTGGTGCGTCAGGCGTTGACGAGTTCGTTCCAGCTCGTCCGTTGCGTCGTCCTCGCTCCGCAGATCGTGCACCGTCAACCCGCGCCACCCTGGCGTGGACTCGATCACCTGCTGTCCGTTGTCGGTGATCCGAGCCCGCAGCATGTCGTGCCTGCGGGCCACGGCTTCGAGTGCTACGCGCAGTCGATCGGGATCGACTGCGCTGCCGTCGAACTCGGTGTAGAGGTGCGGCGAGACGCCACCGAACCGCTGCTCAGCGCTGCGACCGATCCAGTAGGCATGCTGCAGTACAGCGAGATCGAAGCTGTCCGTGTCGAGCGTGCGCGCGGCCGTTACCGCCTCGGGGACGGGAGTCCGGGGTGCCGGTTCGTCTGCGGCACCGACCAATTCGCACCACGCCGATATCGTCGGCTGCGCCGCGAGGTCGGCGAACGTCACCGCACTGCCCTGTTTGCGAAACCTACCGACCAACCGCATCAGCACGATCGATTCCAGCCCCAACTCGAACAGGTTCGCATCGACCGGCACAGCGTCGGGCTCGGAGCCGATCAGCTTTGCGACCGACGTTCGCAGTTCGTCGAGCCCTGTTCCCTGCTGATCCATTCGGTGCATCCCCTTCGATCGGCTGCTGTGCGTCGTACCGGTCGCGGCCAGGAGGTTTGCCACCCAGATGCATAAGGAAAGGCTACCCTCGCTTAGTCGACCCTCAGCAGGCTAACATCTGTCCGCCCGGAGGAGTGGTCGGACCTGCACCACCCGCCCAGGACATCGGACCGGCAGACCCCCGACGGACTGTCCAGGGCGAAGAAGGTCAGCGCCGAGTAGCAGACACGACCACACACGGGACCACCGGTGCCCATCCGCCGGTGGTCCCGTGATGCGCCTCGCTCTACAGTGCAGCGGCGATCTCGGCGGCCTGCCTGTCCAGTTCGGATCGCTGCGGCGACGACGGTCGAGCACGGAGGCCGAAGCCGTCGCCGATCATGCGGGGGATGACGTGCAGGTGCACGTGGAAGATTTCCTGACCGGCCACCGTGCCGTCGGCGAGAAAGAAGTTGACGCCCGCGACACGCGGGTTGCTCGCTCGCACAGCGGCGGCCACCTTCTGCCCCACCACGAACAGGTGCGCCCCGATTTCGGGTGGCAACTCCGCCAATGTCCGGAACTGCTGCCGGGGCACCACCAACACATGTCCGCTGGTGAGCGGGCGAATGTCCATGAACGCAACCGCTGTCTCGTCCTCGTGGACGCGCGACGCCTCGGCCGTACCGGCAATGATCTCGGCGAAAATCGTGTAGGGGTTCACAGCCACCGAGCGTAGGCGCTCGACTGCTGACGCTGCGGGGCCCGGACCCGAAGACTACTGTTTGCCGATGAGCATCGGCGGGGTTCTCTTCGACATCGACGGCGTCCTGGTGTCGTCGTGGCAGGCGGTGCCAGGGGCAGCGGACACTCTGAAGTACCTGGACAGCAAGGACATTGCGCGCGCGTTTCTGACCAATACGACGTCGAAGACGCGTGAGCAGATCGCTACGGCACTGCGCGAGGTGGGGCTGGACGTGCACTCGGACGAAATCGTCACGGCCGCGTCACTCACTGCGGACCATCTCCGGGAGAACTATCCCGACGCGCGGGTGGTGCTGATCAACAACGGCGAGATCGCAGGCGACATGCCGGGAATCGAGTTCGTCGACGAGACGTCCGATGATCCCGATGTCGTGGTCGTCGGCGGCGCAGGCCCGGAGTTCACGCACGAGCGGCTCAGCCGCGTCTACGACTGGCTGTGCCGAGGCATACCCGTCGTTGCGATGCATCGATCGCTGATGTGGAGCACCGGTGCCGGGCTGCGCATCGACACCGGCATGTACCTCGGCGGTATGGAGCAGGCGTCGGGGCACACCGCGAAGGCCATCGGTAAACCTGCACCACTGGGATTCCGGACGGCGTCCGAGCGAATGGGCGTCGACCCGGACGACGTCGTCATGGTCGGGGACGATCTCGACAACGACGTACTCGCCGCCCAGGTCGTCGGGATGACGGGAGTGCTCGTGCGCACCGGAAAGTTCCGTCAGGACATGCTCGATCGACGCATCACGGACGAGTTCGCGATGGAACCCGACCACGTGATCGACTCGGTCGCCGACCTGCCCGACGTCCTCTCCTGACTACAGAATCGGCGACGGCGTGTACGACGCCCCGGCCGGGAACTTCGCGATCAGCCGCTCCACTGCCGAGACGACGGCAGCGACCTGGGCATCGGCCGCCCCGATGAAGGCCGTCTTGTCGGCCAGCGCCGCATCGAGGGCAGCGCGATCGAGGGGCAGGCGATCGTCGGCGGCCAGACGGTCGAGCAGGTCCGGTTCCAGTCCCTGCTCACGCATGGCCAGCGCCACCGCGACGGCGTGTTCTTTGATCGCCTCGTGTGCGGTTTCGCGTCCGACGCCCGCGCGCACGGCAGCCATCAGCACCTTGGTCGTCGCGAGGAACGGCAGGTAGCGGTCGAGTTCCTTGGCGATGACGGCCGGGTACGCGCCGAATTCGTCGAGCACCGTCAGGAATGTCTCGATGAGTCCGTCGATGGCGAAGAAGGCGTCGGGCAGCGCCACGCGGCGCACGACGGAACAGAAGACGTCGCCCTCGTTCCACTGCGCTCCGGCGAGCTCGGCGGCCATCGAGCCGTAGCCGCGCAGCACCACCTGCAGGCCGTTGACGCGTTCGCACGAGCGAGTGTTCATCTTGTGCGGCATCGCCGACGAGCCGACCTGTCCCGCCTGGAAGCCCTCGGTGACGAGTTCGTGGCCCGCCATCAGGCGAACGGTGTGGGCGAACGAGGACGGTCCGGCACCGATCTGGACCAGCGCGGAGACGACCTCGTGGTCGAGCGAACGGGGGTAGACCTGGCCGACACTGGTGAGCGTGTGCCGGAAACCGAGGTGGTCGGCGACGATGCGTTCGAGCGCAACGAGCTTGGCGGAGTCGCCGCCGAAGAGATCGAGCATGTCCTGCGAGGTGCCCATCGGCCCCTTGATTCCGCGGAGCGGATAACGAGCGATCAGCTCCTGCACCCGGGCCAGAGCCAGCAGCAGCTCGTCCGCCGCGGACGCGAAACGCTTGCCCAGCGTCGTGGCCTGAGCTGCGACGTTGTGGCTGCGGCCGGCCATCACCAGGGAGGAGTATTCGGCAGCGCGCTCGGCCAACCGTTTCGCGACGGCGACACCGTGCGCGTGCACGTGTTCGAGTGAACGCAGAATCTGCAGTTGCTCGACGTTCTCGGTGAGGTCGCGGCTGGTGAGACCCTTGTGGATGTGCTCGTGGCCGGCGAGGGCGTTGAACTCCTCGATGCGTGCCTTCACGTCGTGCCGGGTGACGCGCTCACGCTCGGCGATGGACGCGAGATCGACCTGGTCCACGACGGCTTCGTAGTCGGCAATCGCAGCGTTGGGTACGTCGACTCCCAGGGAAGACTGCGCGCGCAGCACAGCGATCCACAGTTGGCGTTCCAGGGCGATCTTGTGCTCCGGAGACCACAGCTCCACCAGTTCGGGACTCGCGTAACGGGTGGCCAGGACATTCGGGATGCTCACGAGCACCCAGCTTACGTGGCGCAGTTGTCGGCCTCGGAAGACGACCGCACTCTTTCGTAGAGGACTGCACCACCGACCGCCCGCGTTCGTGCACGCGTCTCGTTCGTCAGTCGACGCCGCGTGGAATAACCGCAGCGCGTTCCGCTGTTGGAGGCGTCGTGAGCCGAACAGTGAAGGTCGACATCTGGTCCGATATCGCATGCCCGTGGTGCTTCGTCGGTAAGCGCCGTTTCGAGGCAGGTGCCGCGGAATTCACCGCCGGGGGTGGGACGCTCGAGGTGGAGTTCCACTCGTTCGAGCTGGCACCCGACACACCGGTCGACTTCGACGGCAGCGAGGTCGATTTTCTCGTCTCCCACAAAGGCATGCCGGCCGCCCAGGTCACGCAGATGTTGGGGCAGATGACCGAGCTGGCCGCAGGCGAGGGGCTCGCGTACGACTTCGACGCCCTGCAGCACACCAATACAGTCAAGGCGCACGAGCTGCTGCATTTCGCCAAGTCGAAGGGCAAGCAGGTCGAGATGAAGGAGCGCCTGCTGGCGGCCTATTTCGAGGAGGGGCGCCATGTCGGCCGCACCGATGACCTCGCCGACCTGGCCACGGAGGTCGGCCTCGACCGTGACGAGGTGGTCGAGGCGCTGAAGTCCGAGGAATTCCTGCCGGCGGTGCGCGCGGACAAGGAGCAGGCCATCGCCTACGGAATCAGCGGTGTGCCGTTCTTCGTGATCGACGGACGGTTCGGTGTGTCCGGCGCGCAGGACCCGTCGGTGTTCGCCGACGTCCTGCAGAAAGCCGCTGCCGGCTCATGAGCGGTCCTCTGGAGATCGTCGGCGACGACCACGGCCTCGTCTGCACGGACGGCGTGTGCGAGGTGCCACCGATCGACGCAGACTCCGGCGAGACCGACCGGGCCGAGTCGGGGCCGAACATCTCGGCTCGGTAGCAGTCAGTCCGCCGGCACCTGTTCCGCCGGTGCGACGATGTCGATGACGGCCAGCAACATGCTTCGGGCCATGTGGCGGGGGTCGGGGTCCACTTCGCTGAGCGCGCCCACCACGGCTCCGTCCACCACCGCCACGAGTCGTCGAAGCTGCTCTTCCTGCACGGTCCGACCCGACCGGCGCAGGACGTCGGTGAGCAGGTCGTCGATCTGGGCGCGTAGGCGCAGCTGAACCTCTCGCAGCTCGGGATGGCGTGCCGAGGCGATGAAGCGTTCGTATCTCGCGATCAGCTGCTCGTGTCCGTCCTGGGGTCCGATCAGCAGGTCGACGATGAGGTCGACCGTCGACTCCATTTCGTTCGAGCACTTGCCCTCGTCCTCGATGCGGCCGCGCATCACATCGATCTCACGGGTGCCCACGACGTCGACCGCCGCGGCCACCAGGTCTCCGAGGGACTCGAAATAGTAGGTGGTCGACGCAAGAGGGAGCCCGGCTCGTGCGGCCACGGAACGGTGCCGCACCGCGTCGAATCCGCCTTCGACGAGAAGGTCCGCAGCGGCCGACGCCAGTGCCTGCCGGCGGCGCACCCCCTTCGGAGTCGCACCCGACACCTTGTGCTGCGACTCGGTCGGACCTGCGGACATTCAAGTCATCGTGCCAGCTCGAGGCCGTTCGTCGGACTGCTTTCGCGCTATGGAATTGTCAGTATTCGTGGCACATCGAACGATCGACCTCCGCTCCGACACCATCACCCGACCCGATTCGGTCATGCGAAAAGCCATGGCCGACGCCGAAGTGGG
Organism: Rhodococcus sp. 06-418-5; assembly: GCF_002258285.1. NCBI lineage: Bacteria > Bacillati > Actinomycetota > Actinomycetes > Mycobacteriales > Nocardiaceae > Rhodococcus > Rhodococcus sp. 06-418-5. The sequence continues at coordinate 81,113 of NZ_NOYE01000003.1, read as the reverse complement.
CGACGACGTCCTCGATCACGATCCGACGATGGCGGCACTGGAAGAAGCCGTCGCAGGTCTGCTCGGATTCGAGGCGGCACTGTGGGTGCCGTCGGGGTCGATGGGCAACATCATCGCGCTGATGCTGCATCTGCAGCGCGGCGATCGATTCCTGGCACCCGAGCACGCCCATGTGCTGGGGTCCGAGCTCGGTACCGCCGCATGGTTGGCGGGCGGAATGCCCGACGCCCTCCCCCACGACGGTGGGCCCGGCCGTCCCCTCGCGTCGACGGTGCGCGCGAAAGCCGGCGGCGACGGACCGTACTTCGCGCTGCGGACCACGCTGCTGTCGCTCGAGAACACCCACAATTTCGCAGGCGGTACCGTGTTCGGACCGGACGAGTGGTCGGATCTCGTTGCCGCCGGACGTGATTGCGGGCTGAAGGTGCACCTCGACGGGGCGCGACTGTGGAATGCCGCTGTGGCCCTGGATGTTCCGATCGCCTCGCTCGCTGCCGGTGCGGACACGGTGCAGGTGTGCCTGAGCAAGGGCCTCGGCGCGCCGGTCGGTTCGATGTTGGTCTCGGATTCCGCGAGGATTCACGACGCTCGGCGTGTACGAAAGATGTTGGGCGGCGGCGTCCGTCAGGGCGGCATCCTGGCTGCGGCCGGGCTCGTGGCGTTGGATCGGATCGGTGATCTGGCCGTCGATCACGCCAACGCATCGACCCTCGCGTCCGGTTTGCGCGAGCGTGGTTGGGAGGTGACCGAGCCGGAGACGAACATCGTTCTCGCAACGGTTCCCGACCCGGCATCGACGGTCACCGAGTTGGCCGAGTCGGGTATCGCCGCGGTGACCGTCGCGGGCAAGGTGCGTTTCGTGACCCACCGCGACGTCGATGCCGCCGATATCGCGGAGGCGCTGGAGCGGCTGCGCCGCATGTGAGCCCCGTGCCGTCCCGTCGTTCCGCAGGCTCCCCCTCCTGCCTCGTAACCTGCTACGAGGAAACACTCACATGCGACGAAGGCGCTCCAACGCCTCCTCGACGTCGGCCGTGGTGCCTGCGAACGAGAATCGCACGGTGTGGTTCCCGCGTACGGTGTCGAAATCGATGCCCGGTGCCAATGCGACCCCGGTCTCGGACAGCACTCGCGCACACCAACTTCGCGAATCGTCGGTCAGGTGCGCGATGTCGGCGTACACGTAGAAGGCACCATCGGCCGGTGCGAGGTCGGTGATCCCCATGGCCGGCAAGCCGTCGAGCAGAATGCGGCGGTTGACGGCGTAGCGCTCGACATGTGAATCCAGCTCGATGCGGGACTCCTCGGTGAACGCCGCGATGGCGGCAACCTGGGAGATCGCCGGTGGGCAGACCGTCATGTTCGACGCCAATCGTTCGACGGCTCTGCGCAAACGCGTCGGCAGCAGCATCCAGCCCAGCCGCCATCCGGTCATCGAGAAGTACTTCGACACCGATCCGATGGCGACGGATTCCTTGGAGGTCTCCCAGGCGCTGGACGTCCGCGCGTCCCCGTAGGCGATGCCGTGGTAGATCTCGTCCGAGATCAGCAGAGTTCCGTGCTCGTCGCACCAGCGCGCGATCGCGGCGAGCTCGTCGGGGTCGATGATCGTGCCGGTGGGGTTGGCCGGGCTCGCGATGATGAGCCCGGCGGGCGGCTCGGGCAGTTCCTCGAGCATGGCGACGGCCGGTTGGAACCGCGTCTCGTCGACGCAATCCAGTTCGACGACGCGACAGCCCAACGCCGCCAACGTGTTTCGATACGCCGGATAACCCGGCCTGGCCATGACGACCGTGTCCCCCGCGTCGAACGCAGCGAGGAACAGCAACGTGAATGCGCCCGACGACCCGGTCGTGATCACCACGTCGTCGGCGTCGACGGAGATGCCGTACCGCGCGCTGTGGTACTCGGCAATCGCGCGACGCAGCGGCAGAATGCCCAGCGTCTCGGTGTACCCGAGCAGCTGCGCGTCCAGGGCCTCGCGGGTGGCGCGCCGTACCGGCTCGGGCGCTCGCGTCGAGGGCTGACCTGCAGCAAGCGAGAGCACGTCGCCGTGAGTGCGTGCCCGCTCGGCCGCCGCGGCGAACACATCCATCACGTGGAACGGCTCGACCATCGATCGCTGGGATTCACTGTGCATTGTTTCGACCCTACTGATCCCGGGACGCTCGGTACCTCACGCCTTCGCAAACGCGCGCGCATGTGCCATGTGCGCGCAAAATCGCGTCGTTTCGGAGGCGATTCCGCTCGCATCCGACAAATGCGCGCGCGTTTGCCCCCGACGACCGGCCTCGACAAACCCGGCCGACGCGGCGCACCTACAGCGAGATGCGACCCTCCACCGCAGCCAGGCCGATGTCGGTGCGGAAGTGACTGCCCGGCAATCGGATTCCCGCGATACGGGAGTATGCGTCGTCGCGGGCGGCGGTGAGGTCGAATCCGGTGCCGACCACGCTCAGCACGCGTCCGCCCGCGGAGACGACTGCGCCGTCCTTCACCGCGGTGCCTGCGTGCAGCACGCCTTCCCCGTCGGAGCCGAGGATCTCGTCACCGGTGCGCGGTCGACCGGGGTAGTTCTCGGCGGCGATGACGACGGTGACGGCCGCACCGTCCTTCCAGCGCAACGGCGGCAGTGAGGCAAGCGTGCCGGTCGCCGTCGCGTTCAGCACCTCACCGAGAGGGGAATCGAGCAGCGCCAGCACCGCCTGGGTCTCGGGATCACCGAAGCGGCAGTTGAATTCGACGACCGCCGGGCCGTCGGCACCCATCGCCAGACCGGCGTACAGCAGACCGGAGAACGGCACGCCACGCTGCACCATCTCGGCGGCAACGGGTTTCACGACGTCACGGACGATCTCCTCGACTGCGCCCTCGGGCAACCACGGCAGCGGGGTGTATGCGCCCATGCCGCCGGTATTGGGCCCGGTGTCGCCGTCGCCGACGCGTTTGTGGTCCTGCGCGGGCAGCAGAGGCACCACGGTCTCCCCGTCGACGAGGCAGAACAGGGACACCTCGGGTCCGTCGAGGAACGATTCGAGCAGCACCGGGTGGCCGTTCTCGAGGAGTTCGGCAGCGTGATCGCGCGCGACGAGGCGGTCGGTGGTGACGACAACTCCCTTGCCTGCAGCCAGGCCGTCGTCCTTGACCACCCAGTTGGGGCCGAAGCGGTCGAGGGCTGCGTCGAGCAGGGCGGGTGAGTCGACGATTTCGCTGTGCGCGGTGCGGACACCTGCTGCTGCCATCACGTCCTTGGCGAAGGCCTTGGATCCCTCGATGCGAGCGGCGTCGGCGGACGGTCCGAATGCGGCGATGCCTGCCTCGCGGAGTGCGTCGGCCACACCGAGGACCAGGGGCACCTCCGGTCCGATGACGACCAGGTCGGCGTCGAGTTTCTTCGCCAGCGCGGTCACCGCCTCACCGGAAGCGACGTCGACCACGTGCTGCTCGGCGAGCTTCGCGGTGCCTGCGTTGCCGGGAGCCACGAACAGCTTCTCGACCGACGGATCGGCCTTCAACGCAAGTAGAAGGGCGTGCTCACGAGCACCGGAACCAATGACTAGTACGCGCACAGTGCATCAGACTATCTGCTCGACGCGAAAGCGCCCCGCACCTGTCATGGTGCGGGGCTCTTTCGTGGTGGTTCGGTGTTACTGCGTGAGGTCGTAGAACGTCACGTTGTCGACCGTGGTCGCGGTGAAGTTCTCGGTGACCCAGGCGGAGATCTCCGCCGAGGTACCCGACTCCATTCCCGGCATCCCTCCACCGCCGATGAAGTAGTGGATCTGTCCCTCGGCGACGTACTGCTGGAACTCGGCGAGAGTCGGGGACGGGTCGGTGCCGTTGAACCCGCCGACGGGCATGACGGGCTCCTCGGTGGCCAATTGATAGCCGGCCGCCGTGTTGGCTCCGATGGCCGCTGCCACCCAGGTGTAGGAGTCGGCGTCCTGCTCGAGCATCTCGGTGATCGCGGTGGTCGGCTTGCTGCCCTCGAGAAGACCGCCCATTGCGCCGCCCATGCCGCCCATCTCGGCACCACCCGGCATCTGGCCGGGAGCACCGGCCTGTCCCGGGAATCCCGCCGGTGGCTGCATCCCGGCCGGTAGCTGGACGCCTGCCGGCAACTGCATTCCGCCCGGCATACCGCCCTGACCGCGACGGCCCTCGCCCATACCGCCGAACCCGCGCATACCGGTGTTCGGGCCGGCCGAGACGATGGCGCCGGTGTGCGAAGTACCGATCGTGTCGACCGCGTAGGCCGTCGGCCCGGCGAGTCCGGCGAACATCACCGCCAGGATCGACGCCGCCGCCAGCCTGCCCCGGGTCAGCGCGGGTACGAGCAGCGTCACGACGGCCACAACTCCGACCACGAGAATCGCCCACTTCAACCACGGCACGAAACTCTCACTGCGGCGCAACAACACCCACGCCATCGCCACGGTGGACGCCACGGCGGCGGCCATCGCGATGCGTACCCAGTACGTGTCGCGTCGACGCCACAGCACCACGCTGCCGATGCCGATCAGTGCGGCGACGGCAGGTGCGAGAGCAACGGTGTAGTACGCGTGGAAGATTCCGGCCATGAAACTGAACGTCAGCCCCGTCACGAGCAACCACGATCCCCACACGATCAGCGACGCACGCTGCCCGTCGGTTCGAGGTGCTCTGCCGCGCAACACGAGTCCGACCACGGACAGGATCAACGCGGCCGGGAGAAGCCAGGCGATCTGGCCGCCCTGGGAGGCGTCGAACATGCGGAGGATGCCGGTCTCTCCCCAGATACCACCGGGCATGCCCCCGGGCATTCCCCCGGCCATGTCGGCACCCATACCCCCGCCCATACCGCCGCGGCCGGGGGTGACACTTCCGGTTTCGTCACCGCTGAGCCGACCGAATCCGTTGTAGCCGAGCGTGAGTTCGAGGATCGAATTGTTCTGCGAACCGCCGACCCACGGCCGCGACGACGCCGGCCAGAATTCCACGATCAGAATCCACCATCCGGCCGAGACGATCATCGCGCCGAGTGCACCGAACAACTGCATCAGCCGGGTGAGAAACTTCGGCGGTCCGGCGATCAGGTAGGTCAACGCCAGCGGCGGTACGACGAGCATCACCTGGAGCTGCTTGGTGAGGAAGCCGAATCCGACGAACATGCCGGTGATCAACAGCCACTTGGTCTTTCCGGTCTCGACGCCGCGCAGCAGTGCCCACACCGATGCGATCATCAGCAGCACGAGCAGCGCGTCGGGATTGTTGAACCGGAACATCAGTGCGGCGACCGGAGTCACGGCCAGCACCAGGCCTGCGAGCAGACCGGCCGCGCCACCGAAGCGACGCTTGACGGTGGCGCGCAGCAGGGCCACCGATGCGACTCCGAGGAGCGCCTGCGGCACCAGCATCGCCCAGGTGTTGAGGCCGAAGATGCGCACCGACAACGACATCAGCCACAGCGACATCGGGGGCTTGTCGACGGTGATCGAGTTGGCGGCGTCGGAGGATCCGAAGAAGAAGGCCTTCCACGACACCGAACCCGCCTGCACCGCAGCGGAATAGAAGGAGTTGGCCCAACCCGAGGCACCGAGTCCCCAGATGTAGGCGACGCCGGTGCCGACCAGCAACGCGACCAGACCGATCCACTCCCATCGCGGGGAGGTGACGGGCGCGGCCGAGGCGTCCGCGGCGGGGCGTTCGATCGTCGTCGTCACAGATTCTTCTCCGAACCGGCGGACTGGGAATCGGACGACGTGGAGCTACGGAAGACCCACCGCAGTGCGACGAATCGGCACACCGTGGCAACGAGATTGGCGACGATGAGGACGGCGAGTTCGACGTGCCGAGACACATCGGGCACCCAGGCATGCAGTACCGCGAGCGATCCGCTGGTGACGAGCAGAGCGAAACCGAAGATCGCCAGTCCCTGCAGTTGATGCTTGCCTGCGCCGTCCGATCCGCGGACGCCGAAGGTGAAGGCGCGGTTGGCCGCGGTGTTGAGTACCGCGGTGATCAGTAGTCCGAAGAAGTTCGCGGCCTGCGCGCCGATCAACGAGTGCAGCACCAGGTACAGCAACGCGTACGCGACGGTGCTGGCGATGCCGATGATGCCGAATCGCACCATCTGGCTGATCATTCCGTGCGGCACTCCGGGCACGAGCGGCTCCCGTCCCAGGCTTCGACGCAGTTCGGCGACCGGCAGTACGCCGGTGGCCAGGGCGCGGCCGACGCGCCAGCATCCCTGCAGGTCCTTGACGGCGGTGTCGACGATGTTGACGCTGCTGTTCGGGTCGTCGACCCAGTCGACGGGCACCTCGTGGATACGCAGGCCGACTTTCTCTGCGATGACGAGCAATTCGGTGTCGAAGAACCATCCGGTGTCCTCGACGAGCGGCAACAGCTGTCGGGCGACGTCGGTGCGCATGGCCTTGAAACCGCACTGCGCATCCGAGAAGCGTGCGCGCAGCGATGTGCGCAGAATGAGATTGTAACTGCGCGAGATGAATTCGCGTTTCGCGCCGCGGACCACCCGGGACGATCGGTTGAGTCGTGATCCGATGGCGAGGTCCGAGTGACCGGACATCAACGGCGCGATCAGCGGCATCAGAGCGTTGAGGTCGGTCGACAGATCGACGTCCATGTAGGCCACGACATCGGCGTCCGATGCGAGCCAGACGGCTTTGAGTGCCCGTCCGCGGCCCTTCTCGTCCAGGTGATGAACCCGGACTCCCTCGATCTCGTCGGCCAGCCGGTGTGCCACTGCGAGGGTGCCGTCGGTACTGGCGTTGTCGGCGATGGTGATGCGCGACCGGAACGGGATCCGGTCTTCCAGATGCTCGTGTAGACGACGAATGCACTGTTCGAGATCCGCCTCTTCGTTGTATACCGGGATGACCACCTCGAGAGTGGCCGTGGCGTTCGAGCCGGGCCGCTGGCCTGCTCGTGCGAGGGAATTCGTTGTCATGTGGACCAGAATCGGGCCCCGAGCTGGACCCACCCTGCGATGAACCTGGCAATCACCTGGGAGACGCGACCGGTGGAACGGCCCCGGTCGAATCGGGTAGGGCATCCTGTTCCCATGGCTTCCATTTTCAGCAAGATCATCGCCGGCGAAATCCCGGGGCGTTTCGTCTGGCAGGACGACGACGTGGTGGCGTTTCTGACGATCGCACCGGTCACTCAGGGCCACACACTGGTGGTTCCGCGCGAGGAGATCGACCAGTGGCAGGACGTCGACGGTGCCGCGTTCGCGAAGATCACTGCCGTTGCCCAGATCATCGGCCAGGCGGTCAGGACCGCGTTCGACGCTCCCCGCGCCGGACTGCTGATCGCCGGGCTCGAAGTGCCGCACCTGCATCTGCATGTGTTTCCGGCATACGACATGGGCAACTTCGACATCTCCGGTGCCGACCCGAATCCGTCGGCGGAGTCGCAGGACGAGGCAGCGACCAAGCTGCGCGCGGCGTTGCGTGAACTCGGGCACGCGGCTCACGTCCCGGAGTGACGCACCTCGCTCACCGCAGAGGCGTGAGCAGGCGTCGACGCGTCCTCAGGTGCATCGACACCTCGTCGGATCGGGTGTCGGGGTCGTAGCCCGGGCCGATATCGGTGTCGATGTCGTGCGGACCGGGCGCGAGTCCGCATTCGGGGCAGATCCCCAACGGTCCGAGGTCGGTTCCGCAGGTCGCGTGCAGGAATCGTCGACGCTTCCCTGCGGGTTTCGCCGTCTGTTCCTCACCCCAGTAGCTCAGGGCGAACACGGCGGGCCACAGTCGTTCGAGGGCGGCGGTGGGGACGTAGTCGTCGCGTCCGCCCTCGACGGCGCGGGCTCGTCGTTCGAGCAGGCCGGCCTCGACCAGTGCGCCGAGTCGTTGCGCGAGGACCGCCTTGGAGATGTCGAGGTGGACCTGGAAATCACCGAAGCGTCGGACCCCGAAGAAGCAATCGCGCACGATGAGCATCGTCCATCGCTCGCCGACGAGTTCGAGGGCACGGGCCAGGGAGCAGTCCTGGCGGGCGTAGTCGATTCCGAGTGCCATGACGCGATAGTACAGTCTGTTGACCGAACCAAATTGGGCGTTTACAGTTCGATCACCAGACCAAAAGGACGACGATGACCGACGCTGCACCCTCGCCCGTCAGCACCGACAACAGCACCCGCGCGCTCACCATCGCAGCGCTGGGCACCCTGCTGACTCTGATGGCGTTCACCGCACCACTCGCCACGATCAACAGCACCGCCGCGGACCTGATGTCCGACGCAGCAGGACGCACCTGGATTCTCAGTTCGATGAGCATCGGCCTCGCTGCCGCCCTGCTCACCACCGGTACCGTCGCCGACGACTTCGGCCGCCGACGCACCTTCGCACTCGGTGCGGCGGTCCTGGCCGTCGGTGCGATCGTCTGCGCCGTCTCTCCCGACACTCTGATCTTCGTCCTCGCCCGCATCCTGCAGGGTCTCGGCGGCGCGGCCGTCATCGCGTCGAGCCTGGGGATCATCGCGCACACTCACCCGGCCGGTCCGGTGCGCGCGAAGGCGAGCGGGGTGTGGGGCGCGAGCGTGGGTGCAGGCATCGCTCTCGGCCCGCTGCTCGCCGCCGTACTCGATCGCTGGGCGAGTTGGCGGGAGGCCTACGTGGTTCTCGCGGTTGCCACGGTCGCATTGGCCGTCGCCGCGCATGTGCTCGTCGAAGAATCCAGGTCCGACGCCCCGCGTGGCCTCGATCCGGTCGGTGCGCTGCTGTTGGCCACGGGCGTCGCCGCGTTGCTGGCCGCGCTGGTCGAGGGCAGGCAGGGCTGGATCGCCGTCACTCCGATCGTGCTCTTCGTCCTCGCGGCCCTGCTGCTGTCCGCGTTCGTTGTCCTCGAATTGCGCGGTGCCACTGCGATGCTCGATCTGACACTCTTCCGGCACCCACCATTTCTGGCCGCCACGGTCGCCGCGCTGGCCACCGGCGGCGGCATCATCGCCCTGATGTCGTACATGCCCGGATTCCTCGGAACCGCGCTGGGTATCGATGCGCTCGGTGCCGCCCTGCTGCTGTTCGGGTGGTCGGCCACGTCCGTGGTCACCGCCTTGCTCGCCCGCAGGCTGCCCGCATCGATGAGCGGTCGGACGCAACTTGCCGTCGGTCTGGTCGGCGTCGCGATCGGCATGGTGATGCTCACGGGGTTGTCCGAGAACGCATCCTGGCCGCGACTGCTGCCGGGACTGCTCGTGGCAGGAGTCGCCAGCGGGGTACTCAACGCCGCTCTCGGACGCGAGGCCGTGGCCAGCGTGCCCACCGGCCGCGGCGGCATGGGCAGCGGTGCCAACAACACCGCGCGCTACGTCGGCTCCGCCATCGGAGTCACCGTCGTTGCGGTGGTGGCCGTTCCGGCCGGCGGGAGTGGAGCCCGCGGAATGACCCAATTTGCGGGCAGTGGAGCCCGCGGAATGACCCAATCGATCAGCAGCCACAGCACGACTGCGCTGACCGAAGGGTGGAACACCGCAGCTCTGGTCACCGCGGCGATCTCCGTGGTCGGAGCCGTGGTCGTGGCGGTCTCACGCTCCCGGCGGTAACGAGTACTCCTGCTCCGGCCTGCCGGTCGACCCATAGCGCAGCTGCATACGCAGTCGCCCCTTGGACACGAGGGTGGCCAGGTAACGCTGCGCGGTCGCACGTGAAATGCCGATGGCCGCAGCAACTTCACCCGCGGACATCGGATCGGCGGTCGCGCGCACGGCGTCGAGCACCAGATCACGGGTGACGGACTGCGAGGACGGCAGCGGTGCCGCCGCGCGCGGGCGCAACGCGTCGAGTCCGCTGTCGATGTCGGCCTGGCTCAGCTCGTCCGAACGGTCGAGAGCGCCGCGGTACGTCCGGTATCCGGTGAGGCGATCGACCAACGCCGAGCGCGGAAACGGTTTGATCAGATACGTCCAGGCACCCGCGGCCAACGCCGATCGAACGGTCTGCTGATCCGCCGCGGCGGAGAGCACCACGGCGTCGCACTCGAGTTCGCGTACCAGGTCGATTCCCGATCCGTCGGGCAGATAGACGTCGACCAGCGCCAGATCGAACGCCTGCGTCGACGCCAACTCCCGCGCCTGGGCGATGCTCGTCGCCACCGCGGCCACCTCGTAGTCGGCTAGCGAATTCACCAGTGCCGCATGTAGATCCGCGACCCGGAAGTCGTCGTCCACCACCAGTACTCTCATTGCGACACCTCGTCGGTCAGTAGTGCGTCCGGGATCGACGCGATGAACACTGCGCCTCCTCGTTCGTTCTCGTCGGTGATCTGCCCACCGACATCGGCCAGCGTCACGTCGCCGCCGCGGGTACGTGCGATCTGCCGACTCAGCGCCAATCCCACCCCTCGGCCGCCCGGTGAGTCCGCCGTCGACTTGGTCGAGACTCCCTCCACGAACACCTGATCGACTTCCAGATCCACACCGTCGCCGGAATCGACGACCACGATGTGCAGGGTCGAACCGTCCTGCACCAGTTCCACTTCCACCTCGGCGGGCCTGCGGACTCCCAGCCTGGCAGCATCGATCGCATTGTCGACGAGGTTGCCCAGCACAGTCGTCACGTCGACAGGAACGGCGACCTCTCCCCCGACCCAGGTGTTCTCGCCCAACACCATTCGCACCCCGCTCTCACGCGCGTGCGCGGCTTTCGCGGTCAGGAACGACCGCAGATAGGCGTCGGAGAGGGCATCGATACCCTCGACGGTTTCCGATCTCGGCCCCACGCCGAGTATTTCGTCGATGTACTGCGACGCACGATCCGGGTGGCCCTCGTGCAGCAGTCCGCTGACCAGATGCATTCGGTTCGCGAACTCGTGGCGCTGGGCGCGCAGTACGGCGGACATCGACTGCACCGCGTCGAGTTGACGCGTCAGCGTCTCGACGTCCGTTCGGTCACGCACGGTCAGCACCGTACCCAGATTTCGATTGTCACGCAGCACTTTTCGAGCGGCTGCGACGACCACGACCTCGTTCACCGCCGCGAGTACGGGTTCGGCCGTCGGAGATTCGATGACCTCGAGCAGTCTCGGAGTCAGACCGATGTCCTCGATCCGCATCCCCGGCTTACCGTCGATCGAGAGCAACGAGCGCGCTTCGTCGTTGACGACCGTGACGACGCCGTTCGGATCGATGGCGACCACGCCCTCGCCGATGCCGTGCAGCACGGCCTCCTGTTCACGCACCAATTCGGCGAGCTCCTCCGGCTCGAGCCCCAGCGTCAGTCGTTTCCACCTGCGCGCCAACAGGGTCGAGCCGGCCAGCCCGAGCAACAGCACGGCACCGGTCACCAACCCGCCGTTGACCAGATCCTTCACCAGCTCGGTACGCACGGCCGTGGTCGATATGCCCACGCTCACTTCGCCGACCACCACGTCGGTCGAACCGAGCGCCAGCACAGGCACTTTCGCGCGTACGGAGTCGCCGAGGGTGCCGCGCTCCTGCTCGACCACCTCGTTGCCCGCCAGCGCACCGGATGGATCGGTACTCACCCGCTGGCCCAACACCGTCGGATCGGGGTGCGCCAAGCGAAGACCGCGATCGTCGGTGATGACGACGAACAGGGCGTCGGTGCGGGTGCGGGCGCCCTCGGCCGCGCGCTGCAAGGCCCCGCCCGCCAGCACTCCCGCGGGCGCGGCGTCGGTGCCTGCGGTGTCGACTGCCGAGAACTGCTCGACGAGCGAGCGCACCTCCGGGTCCGACGCCACCGTCCGGGCGACCGCGAGCGCGCGCTCGCCGTACTCCTCGCTCGCCTGCCTGCCGCTGCTGATCGCGAACACCCCGAACGCCACAGCCAGGGCCACCGCCACCAGCGCTGCCTGCAACAACAGCACCTGGGTCCTCAATCGCACTCGTTCAGGCTATGCGTCGGGCGGGCTCGAGCACAATGCGCAAAAGGCTCTTTACGTTGCTTGCGCGGGTAGTGCGCACAACGGCGACCATGTGATGCCGGTTACGTAACTTCAGTCACACACGCAGTCCAACCGGACCCACCTCACACATTCGAGAAGGAGTGCACGATGTTGGTGATACTCGGCTTCCTCATGGTAGCCGCCTTCATGTTCTTGATCCTGACCAAGAGAGCCACGCCCGTCGTCGCACTCACCCTCGTACCCGTCATCTTCGGTCTGCTGGCCGGCGCAGGGCTCGGCATCGGTGACATGATCACCGACGGCATCAAGTCGCTGGCCCCCACCGCGGCCCTGCTGTTCTTCGCCATCATCTTCTTCGGCATCATGATCGACGTCGGACTGTTCGACCCACTGGTGCGCGGCATTCTGCGCCTGGTGCGCAACGATCCGATGAAACTCGTTGTCGGAACGGCCATTCTGGCCATGGTCGTCTCGCTCGACGGTGACGGCTCCACCACGTTCATCATCGTCACGTCCGCCCTGTTGCCGCTGTATCTCAAACTCGGTGTCAGCCCGGTCATTCTGACGGTCGTCGCCGGTCTCGCCAACGGCACGATGAACATCATTCCGTGGGGCGGCCCGACGGTTCGCGCTGCTTCCGCTCTCGGCATCTCCCCGTCCGACGTCTTCGTTCCGATGGTTCCTTCCATGATCGTCGGCCTGATCATCGTGCTGCTCTTCGCCGTTCACCTGGGCATCATGGAGCGCCGACGCATCGGCAAGCTGATCTACGAGCCCGAGTTGGTGGCCTCCGGTGGCGGCGGCAGTATCCGCAAGGGTGGCAAGGCAACCGGCGGTGCAGGCACCGGCGGATCGGACGACGGCGAATCGGGTCAGTTCTTCGACGGTCTCGACCCCAACCGCGACACCCTGCGCCCGAAGCTGCTGTGGTTCAACGCTGCTCTGACGGTCATCCTCCTCGTCATCCTCGTCATGGACATCCTGCCCATCCCGGTGCTGTTCATGATCGCTGCCTCCATTGCCCTGACGGTCAACTTCCCCAAGGTCAAGGAGCAGGGCGACGCGATCGCACGGCACTCGTCGTCCATCGTCTCGGTGGTCGCCATGGTGCTCGCCGCGGCAATTCTGACCGGCGTCTTCCAGGGCACCGGCATGGTCGAGGCCATGGCGGAGTGGCTGCTCAACGTCATTCCGTCCGGCATGGGCCCGTACCTGGCCGTCATCACCGGCATCCTGAGCATCCCGCTGACGTTCTTCATGACCAACGACGCCTTCTACTTCGGCATCCTGCCGGTGCTGACCGAGACCGCAGGCAAGTACGGCATCGACCCGGTCGAGATGGCCCGTGCCTCGATCACCGGTCAGCCCGTCCACCTGCAGAGCCCGCTGGTTCCGGCCATCCTGCTGCTGGTCACCCTCGCCGGAGTGTCACTGGCCGATCACCACAAGAAGGTGCTGTGGCGAGCGGTGGTCGTCTCCCTCGCGATGCTTGCCGTCGGCATCGTCCTCGGCCAGATCCCGTTCGGCTGATCCCCCACCCCATCTCGCGTAGGAGAAACCGTCATGACTGTTGGCGTACTGCACAACAATTCACCCGAGGGCCGCGCAGCACTGGCGGCAGCCGTTCGAGAAGCACGCATCCGCGAGACGGACCTGGTCGTCCTGCACGCACTCTCCGGATCGGCCGAACCGTCCGCCGAGGCCGCCGAGACGCAGGCCGTGTCCACGTCGGTGGAGACCGCTCTGACCGACATCGACCACGCCGACGCGGTCTCCTGGACCGTGGCAGTGGGTAGGCCCGACCCCGACGCCGTCAACACACTGCTGACCCTGGTGGAGGAACAGAAGTCGGAGATCCTGGTGGTGGGCTCGCGGCACCGCTCGGCGGTCGGAAAGTTCCTGATGGGACAGACCATTCAGCGTCTGCTCCTCGAGATCCCGGTCCCGGTTCTGCTGGTCAAGTCCGGAGCATGAGTGCTCCCACACCGATGAGACGAGTACTCGGGTACAGCCTCCGATGGATCGGCCTCGCGGCCGTATCCGTCGGGGGCTGGGCCCTTTTCGCGACTCTGGGTCTGACGGCACCGTCACTGTTCGCCGCACTTGTCGTCGCCGTGGTCTTCGCACTCACCGGCCTCGGTCCGGCTGCCGTCCCCCGTCCGGCATCGATGGCGGCGCAGGGCACACTGGCGGTGACGATCGGGTTGATGCTCGACACCGACACACTGGGTGCGTTGGGCGAGAACTGGATTCCCGCAGTTCTCGTCGGTGCGGGGACACTGGTCGTCAGTGCAGGCTGCGGCGCGCTGCTGGCTCTGCATCGCGACGTCGACCCGGTCACCGGAGCGCTGTCCCTGATTGCCGGTGGCGCAACGGGTCTGGTGTCCATCGCCCGAGAACTCGGCGGGGACGAGCGCATCGTCGCGGTGGTCCAGTACCTACGCGTCGCACTCGTGGTGGTCACGATGCCGCTGATCGTCACGTTCGCGTTCCATACCGACACCGGTGGTGGGACAGCATCGTCCGAGCAGTCGACGACGCCCTGGTACATCGGTACCGCCTTTCTGATCGCTGCCGTCATAGCCGGAATCGTTCTCGCTCGGATCATCCGACTGCCCGCGCCCGCCACCCTCGGACCACTGATCGTCGCCGGCACCTGCGAACTGCTCGGCTGGCCGGTCGACATCTCGGTACCCGCCGTGCTGCTGCCGGTGGCGTTCATCGTCATCGGATGGCAGGCGGGGCTCGCCTTCACCGTCTCCAGTCTGCGGGCGATCGGTCGGATCTTCCCGTGGGCTGCACTGCTGGTCGTATCGATCGGGGTGATCTGCGCATTGTTCGGCTGGGCACTGTCTGCGATCACCGGAGTCAGCATGCTCACCGGCTACCTCGCGACCACGCCCGGTGGATTGGCCGCCGTGCTGGCCGTGTCCGCGACGACCGGATCGGATGTCACCTTCGTCGCGTGCGTTCAGGTGATTCGGTTGGTGTCGATGCTCGTCGCCGCGCCACTCGCCGCAGCCGCGTACACGAAGCTGGCCGAACGCAAGAAGGCCGCAACGGCACGCGAATCAACCGTCGGCGCGGGGTAATTCGACTCGGAAGGTCGCGCCCTGCCCCGGGGCGCTCTGCACTGTCACAGTTCCGCTGTGCGCCGCGACCAGAGCCGCCACGATCGACAGACCGAGCCCGCTGCCCCCGCTCTCGCGTGTGCGCGAGGAGTCGGCTCGATAGAAGCGCTCGAAGACGTGCGCCGCCTCTTCCTTGCCCAGACCGGGTCCGGTGTCCTGTACTTCTAGCAGCACCGACGACTGGGTGGTCCCGACGCACACGGTGATCGACGCGGATTCCGGCGTGTGCCGTACGGCGTTTCCGACGAGGTTCGCGAGCACCTGACGCAGCCGCGCGTCGTCGCCGCGGACTTCGGGTATTCCCGGCCCCGCCAACACTTTCAGCGAGATGTCCCGCGTGGGCGAGACGGCCTTGGCGTCGTGCACGGCATCGGCGGCGACGGTCAGCAGGTCGACGCGCCGCATGTCCAGAGGTCGTTGCGCGTCGAGGCGCGCGAGCATCAACAGGTCTTCGACGAGCAGGCCCATGCGCGCCGACTCGCCCTCGATTCGATTCATCAGCAGCGAGATGTCACTCATCGCACCCTGCCGGTACAGCTCGGCGAACCCGCGAATGGTCGTCAGCGGTGTTCGTAATTCGTGGCTGGCATCGGCGACGAAGCGGCGCATTCGATCCTCGGATGCGCGCGCGGCCTCCTCGGAGGCGGCAGTGGCCGCGAACGCACGCTGAATCTGCGAGAGCATGCCGTTCAGGGCCGCCGACAACCGGCCCACCTCGGTCTTCTCACTCCACTCGGGAACTCGACGATGCAAGTCTCCGGCGGCGATGGCCGCGGCGGTGGTCTCCACCTCACGCAACGGTCGCAGGCTGCGCCGCACCACGAAGTAGGCGATCACGGCCAGTGCCAGCAACACGGCTGCGCCGATGTAGAACTGGAGTACCACGAGTCTGCTGACGGTCTGCTGATTGGCGTTGAGCGACATGCCGACGGTGGTGGAACCCTCGCTGTTGGTCACCGTGATCACCCGCCACTGCTTCGACGGGTCGCCCTCGGAACCGACGGTCGTCGGGGTCGCCGACGGCGTGCCCGACAGATCCGGAACATCCTCTGCCACATCGTTGATCGGGCCCCGGACGGTACCGTCGTTGGCCACCGAGCGAACGAAGAAGTTGGACGGAGGTCGACCGGGATTGGGCTCGTCCACCGGTGGCAGCGGGCGAGCGTCGGGCTGCGCCCACCCACGGGACGCCTCGATCAGTTGTTGATCGAGGCGACGCATCAACGACGTCTCGAGCGAGGAGGTCACGGCAATCCCCGACGCCAACAGGCCGAGACCGACCAGGAGCAACAGCGCGGCGACCAAGGTGAAGCGCAGCGGCAGACTTCGAATCCGACCTCGAATGCCGGTCACCGTGGCTGGCGCATGACGTAGCCGACGCCCCGCAACGTGTGGATCAATCGGGTGTCGCCCGTATCGACCTTGCGGCGCAGATAGGACACGTACGACTCCACCACTCCCACTTCTCCGCCGAAGTCGTAGTGCCACACGTGATCGAGAATTCGCGGCTTGCTCAGTACCGTTCCCGCGTTCACCATGAAGTACCGCAGCAGTGTGAATTCGGTGGGCGAGAGCGAGACCGGCTCGCCCGCCTTCCAGACCTCGTGGGTGTCGTCGTCGAGTTCGATGTCCGCGAACGCAACTCGGGAGGGCTGCGCGTCCTCACTCTTGCCCGAACGGCGCAGGATCACCCGGAGTCGGGCCACCACCTCCTCGAGCGAGAACGGCTTGGTCACGTAGTCGTCCGCACCGAGGGTCAGCCCGGTCACCTTGTCCTCCACGGAGTCTCGTGCGGTCAGGAACAGTGCGGGCGCATCGATTCCGTCCGCCCGCAGCCGACGCAGCAGACCGAAGCCGTCCATGCCGGGCATCATCACGTCGAGAATGAGAGCCTCGGGCCTGAAGTTGCGGGCCTTGTCCAATGCCTCGGGGCCGGACGACGCCGTCGCCACCTCGAATCCCTGGTACCTGAGGCTGACCGACAGCAGTTCGACGATCGTCGGTTCGTCGTCGACGATCAGGACTCGGGCCTCGGGTGTCTCGCTCACGGTGTCCATCATCGCGCGAGATGCTGCCCGTTCGCTGGACTCTCGCTGTGAGGTTGCTGTGAGCCCCCGACGAGGAGGCATGATGGCAGCACCATGGTCGACGCGAACCCGGGCACCCGCACCAGGGTTCGGCCTCTCGTGTCATCCATGCACGTATTCGCAACTCTGCTCGTGTTGGGCATCGCGTTCGGTGCCGACGTGGCCCGGTGGGTCGACTCGTCCCCTGCACTGCGGACCGGAGCGACGGTGTTCACCGGGATCTTCGTGCAGGCGACGCCGTTCCTGGTGCTCGGAGTGCTCGTCAGCGGAGGCATCGCCGCGTTCGTCTCGCCCGCGGTGCTGCAGAAGGTGGTGCCGAAGAACGCCACCGCTGCCGTCGGAGTGAGCGGACTGGCGGGAATGGCGTTGCCCGGTTGCGAGTGCGGTGCCGTTCCCGTTTCGCGCCGGCTGATGGATCAGGGTGTTCCGACGTCTGCAGCCCTGGCGTTTCTGCTCTCGGCACCGGCGATCAACCCCGTCGTCCTGGTCTCCACCGCGGTGGCCTTTCCCGGCGAGCCGGCGATGGTTCTCGCGCGGTTCTTCGGCTCGCTCGCCACCGCTCTGGTGATGGGCCGGCTGTGGACAAGGTTCGGCAAGGCCGAGTGGATCACCGCTCGCCTCGCCGATCGCGAACACCGGCACGGCACCTCGAAGTGGGAGACGTTCCGTGAGTCCGCGCGTGCGGACCTGCTGCAGGCCGGAGCCTTTCTCGTGTTCGGAGCAGCGGCCGCCGCGTTGCTCCATCTGGTGGTCCCCGACTGGGTGTTCGCCCATCTCGCCGGCCAGTTGTTGCTGTCGATCCTGGTGATGGCCGTCCTCGCGGTGGTCCTGGCGCTGTGCTCGGAGGCCGACGCGTTCGTCGCGGCGAGCATGTCGATGCTGCCGCTGCTGCCGCGGCTGGTCTTCCTGGTGGTGGGACCAGCTGTCGACGTGAAGCTGATGGCGATGCAGGCGGGCAGCTTCGGACGCGGCTTCGTGGCTCGCTTCGCTCCCCTGACCTTCGTCGTGGCGATCGTGTGCGCCTCGGTGAGCGGCTACGTGTTCCTGGGTGTGCGATGAGACGCGAGGTACAGAATCTGCTGCTGCTGTTCCTCGGCGGAGCCACGGTCAAGATCTCGGTGGACGGAAGCTTTGTGCGATACGTCAAACCGTCACTGCATCCGTATCTGCTGACCGCCGGGGTGTTGATCGCCGCCCTGGCGATCGCGTCGATCGTCGCCGACATCCGCCGCGGTGGGCCCGGAGACGACGGACACGACCATGATTCGCGACCGTACTGGCTGCTCCTGGTCCCGCTCGCGGTCATCCTGTTCGTCGCACCGCCCGCGCTGGGAGTCTCGGCAGTGGGTGACCGATCCGTCACCTCGGCGGCCGATCGTCAGAGGACGGCGTTTCCACCCCTGCCGGACGAGTACGCGCCCGAGGTTCCGCTGCTCGATGTCGTACAACGCGCGGTCAGGGACACCGAAGGCAGCCTGGACGGACGGGAGATTCGCGTCACCGGATTCGCCGTCGCCACCGCGAACGGAGGCTCGCCGCGCGCCGACGGCACGAGAGAGGGCCTCGACCTCGCCCGCATTCTCATCATCTGTTGCGCGGCCGACGCCAGGTCCGTTCGCATCCATCTCGACGCAGGTAGCGCGGCTCTCGACGACATTCCGGACGGCACCTGGCTGGAGATCTCGGGGACGGTCGACGCGGCGACCGCGACCGAGGACACGTCGTTCACACCCACGATGACGGTGTCGGCGGTCGCGCGGATCGAGGCACCGGCGAACACGTACGCCTACTGACGCCATGGCCACCGTGCACACGAATTGGTACGATCGTACAAGTCACTTCCGACAATCGGACGAGCGCACCGTACCCGAACAGCGACAAGACGGTGCAAGGAGTGATTTCTCATGGCTTGGCTGATTCTCGTCGTCTCCGGCGTCCTCGAAGCGATCTGGGCA
Source organism: Rhodococcus sp. 06-418-5 (assembly GCF_002258285.1). Lineage (NCBI taxonomy): Bacteria > Bacillati > Actinomycetota > Actinomycetes > Mycobacteriales > Nocardiaceae > Rhodococcus > Rhodococcus sp. 06-418-5. The sequence goes on along the minus strand of NZ_NOYE01000003.1, from coordinate 62,066 downwards.
ACCGCACTCGGTAAGTCCGAGGGCTTCACCAAACTCGGACCGTCCGTCGTCTTCGGCGTCGCGGTGGTGCTCAGCATGATCGGCCTCGCGATCGCGATGCGATCGTTGCCCACCGGCACCGCCTACGCCGTCTGGGTGGGAATCGGTGCCACCCTCACCGTCACGTACGCCATGATCACCGGTGCAGAATCCGCCTCGCTGCTCAAGGTTGCGCTTCTGGTCGGCATCGTCGGATGCGTCGTCGGACTGAAGGTTCTTCACTGATTTTCCGGGCTACGAGCAGTTACAGTAAAACGATGAACTGGGTGTCAGCGATCACACTGCCCGCGCGCGCCGGAATTGCCATCGCCGAACAGGCGATCGGCGTCGCGGAGGTCGCTCTGGCGACCACCAGGATGGCCTTGGCCACCGGTGCGTCGGGCACCGCAGGTGTCGCCTCGCTCGCCAACCCGCGCGGCGGCACGATGCAACTGCTGGCCCAGCTCGGCCAGCTCACCTCCGACGACCGCGCCCTGGGCAACGCCCTCAAGGAAGGCGGGCCACTCGATCGCCTGCTCGCCCAGGGTGGCGTCGTGGACCGCCTCACCTCCGAGGACGGCACCCTCGAGCGGCTGCTGTCCCCTGGCGGCCCGGTCGAGCGAATCCTGGCTCCCGGCGGACCCCTGGACCGGCTGCTCGCCGAAGACGGACCGCTCGAACGACTGCTCGCCGAGGGCGGTCTGCTGGACCGCATCACCGCCACCAACGGACCACTGGAACGACTGACGGCCAAGGACGGTCCGCTCGAGGTGCTCACGCGTCAGGACGGCCTCATCGAACGCGCCATCGCCGAGGAGGGCATCCTCGAAACGCTCCTCGCCGAGGACGGAGCCATCGAGCGTCTGACCGCCAAAGGTGGCCCGCTCGATCAGTTGGTCAAGCTCTCGGAGACGTTGACGTCGGTGGCCCCCAACATCGAGCGGATGAGCATCTCGATCGACATCCTGCAGGATTCCGTCGAGATCCTCTCGGCCGCGGTCCATCCGCTGGGAGAGCTGGTCGGGCGACTTCCGAGTCGGTGGCTCAAGAGCGGTAAGCAGTCGGTGCACGAACTGCACTGACCCGTCCGATGGGTACGTTCCTGGCTTTTTCGAGTCGGCCGATGTTAGCGCTCACACTGGTCACGTGGGTGCGCAAAAGAAATCTTTGACAATGCCGATGTTATCGCTCACACTTTCGTCTTGATGTGATGCGAACCACACGGGACACCCCGGCGGACCCCGCTTCACGGTCTACTCCACTACGCAGGGAGAAACGATGAAGTTTCGACACCTATCCATCGCCGCAGCCGCGGTGGCGCTCACCCTCACGCTCGGCGCGTGTGGATCGAGCACCAAGACCGCGGACCAGGCTCCGGCCGAAGGCGGAAGCACCGCGGGCGCCCTGATCGGCGTCACGATGCCGACGAAGTCCTCGGCTCGATGGATCGCCGACGGCGACAACCTCAAGAGCGCGCTGGAGGGGCAGGGCTACAAGGTCGATCTGCAGTACGCCGAGAACGACATTCCCACCCAGGTGAACCAGATCGAGAACCAGATCACCCAGGGCGCAAAGCTTCTCATCGTGGCCTCAGTGGACGGCACCGCCATCACCACCCAGCTGCAGGAAGCCAAGGACAACGGCATCGGCGTCATCGCCTACGACCGCCTCATCCGTAACTCGCCCAACGTCGACTACTACGCGACGTTCGACAACTACAAGGTCGGCGTCGACCAGGCCACGTCGCTTCTCGTCGGTCTCGGCCTGAAGAACGAGGACGGCACCGACAAGGCCGATGCCCCGGCCGGCCCGTTGAACATCGAGGTCTTCGCCGGTTCGCCCGACGACAACAACGCCACCTTCTTCTTCGACGGTGCCATGGACACCCTGAAGCCGTACCTGGACAAGGGAACTCTGAAGATCGGCAGCGGCGAGTCCGATTTCGAGACGGCTGCGACACTGCGCTGGGATCCGGCCACCGCCCAGAAGCGCATGGAGGATCTGCTCACCAAAACGTATTCCTCCGGCCAGAAGGTGCAGGGCGTGCTCTCGCCGTACGACGGCTTGTCCATCGGCATCCTCTCCGCACTCAAGAGCAACGGATACGGAACAGCAGGGCAGCCGTACCCGATCGTCACCGGACAGGACGCCGAGGTGCCGTCCGTGAAGTCCATCATCGCCGGTGAGCAGTACTCCACGATCTACAAGGACACCCGTCAGCTGGCCGAGGTCACGATCGCGATGGCTCAGGCCATGCTCGACGGTCAGACGCCCGAGACCAACAACACCACCGATTACGACAACGGCGACAAGGTCGTTCCCGCGTACCTGCTGCAGCCGGAGATCGTCTACAAGGACAACTACGAGAAGCTGCTGGTCGAGGGTGGCTACTACACCGAGGATCAGTTGAAGTGAGTTCGGCGATGACGAGCCCGATCCTGGAGATGCGTGGCATCACCAAGACCTTTCCCGGCGTCAAGGCTCTACAGGACGTCACTCTCTCGGTGAATCGCGGCGAAATCCACGCGATCTGCGGCGAGAACGGCGCAGGCAAGTCGACGCTCATGAAGGTGTTGTCGGGTGTGTACCCACACGACACCTTCGACGGCGACATCGTGTTCGACGGTAAGCCGTGCGAGTTCTCCGACATCCGGGGCAGCGAGGCCGAGGGCATCGTCATCATCCATCAGGAACTCGCACTGAGTCCGTACCTCTCGATCGCCGAGAACATCTTTCTCGGCAACGAGCGGTCCAAGCGCGGGTTCATCGACTGGAACCGCACCAATTCCGAGGCCGCAGCCCTACTGAACCGGGTAGGGCTGCGGGAGAACCCCGTCAGCGTCGTCAGCGACCTCGGTGTCGGCAAGCAGCAGCTCGTCGAGATCGCCAAGGCGTTGTCCAAGGACGTGACGCTGCTGATTCTCGACGAACCGACTGCGGCACTGAATGATTCGGATTCCGCTCACCTCCTCGACCTGCTACGCGGTCTGCGGGACGAGGGCATCACGTGCGTGATCATCTCGCACAAGCTCAACGAGATCGCGGCCATCGCGGACCGGACGACGATCATCCGTGACGGCCGGACCATCAAGACCCTGGATATGCGAGACCCGGACGTCACCGAGGATCGCATCATCTCGCTCATGGTCGGCCGCGATCTCGAGCACCGGTTTCCGCCGCACGAATCGACCGTGGGCGAGGAAGTTCTGCGTATCGAGGACTGGACCGTGCACAGTCCGACGCAACACGGCCGGACCGTTGTCGACAAGGCGAATCTCAGTCTGCGCCGCGGGGAGATCGTCGGTCTTGCCGGCTTGATGGGTGCCGGACGCACCGAGTTGGCCATGAGTGTCTTCGGCCGAAGCTACGGCATCGACATCTCGGGGCGACTGTACAAGTACGGCAAGGAAATTCACGTCAAGTCGGTCAACGATGCCATCCATCACGGGATCGCCTACGCCACCGAGGACCGAAAGCGGTATGGCCTCAATCTGATCGACGACATCAAGCGCAACATCTCCACCGCCGCCCTGGACAAGCTGGTGACGGGCGGCTTCGTCGACGACAACCAGGAGTTCAAGGTCGCCGAGGGTTTCCGCAAGAGCATGAACATCAAGGCACCGAACGTCGCCGCCGTGGTCGGCAAACTCTCCGGCGGCAATCAGCAGAAGGTCGTGTTGAGCAAATGGATCTTCAGCGATCCCGATGTGCTCATTCTCGACGAACCGACACGAGGAATCGACGTCGGCGCGAAGTTCGAAATCTATTCGATCATCAACGATCTCGCCGACGCCGGGAAGGCGGTCCTGGTGATCTCCTCCGAGCTCCCCGAACTGCTCGGGCTGTGCGACCGGATCTACGCACTGTCGGCAGGCCGTATCACCGGTGAGGTCACTCGCGAGGACGCGACCCAGGAATCGCTCATGCATCTCATGACCCGTGGAACAGGAGTACTTCGATGAATCAGTTGTCGACCGTGCGGGGGTTGCTCACGCGCAACCTTCGCCAGAGCGGAATCTTCATCGCCTTCGCGCTGATCATCGTGCTGTTCACCGTGTTGACGGGCGGTCAGCTTCTGGTGCCGCAGAACATCAGCAACATGGTGGTGCAGAACTCGTACATCCTCATCCTGGCCATCGGCATGGTCGTGATCATCATCGCGGGCCACATCGACCTGTCCGTCGGCTCGGTCGTCGCGGCCACCGGTGCCATCGCCGGTGTCCTCATGGTTCAACAGAACGTGCCGTGGCCACTGGCGGTGCTCATCACGTTGATCGTCGGCGGCCTGATCGGTGCCTGGCAGGGCTATTGGGTCGCGTACTTCGGCATACCGGCGTTCATCGTGACGCTGGCAGGCATGCTCGTCTTCCGCGCAGTCACTCTCATCGTTCTCGGCAACCAGGGCATCGGGCCGTTCCCCGGACCGGTACGCACACTGTCCAACGGCTTCCTGCCCGGCTTCCTCGGCAACGTGGGACTCGGACCACTGGGTGGGGCCGACATCTTCACGTTGCTCGTCGCCATTGTGGCCGTCGTCGGAATCGTGTTCAGCCAGTGGCGATCTCGCACGGGTCGGCAGAAGTACGGCCAGACCGTGGACGCACTGCCGCTGTTCCTGATCAAGATGGCCTTCGCTGCCGCTCTCGTACTCGCCATCGCGGTGCAGCTGGCGCGGTTCAAGAACCTGCCGTACGTACTGATCCTGCTCGCCGTGCTGGTGATGGGCTACTCCACCCTCGCGGGCAAGACGGTGTTCGGTCGGCACGTGTACGCGATCGGCGGCAACATCCACGCTGCCTCGCTGTCCGGAATCAAGGTCAAGCCGGTCACCTTCTGGATCTTCGTCAACATGGGCGTGCTCTCGGCTCTGGCCGGAATCATCTTCGCCGGTCGACTCAATCAGGCCGGACCCACCGCGGGCAACGGCTTCGAGCTCGACGCCATCGCGGCGGCCTTCATCGGCGGCGCGGCAGTGCAGGGCGGCGTCGGCCGCATCGTCGGCGCACTCACCGGTGGGCTGATCATCGCCGTGATCAACAGTGGAATGTCGCTCATCGGCTCGCCCAGTGAGCGCGTTCAGCTGGTCAAGGGCCTGGTCCTGCTCGCGGCGGTTGCGTTCGACATCTGGACCAAGCGTCGAGCAGCGAGCGGCAAGGGCAACAAGGGCGACAAAGCCGCGCCCCCGAGCAGCTATCTCGGTGTGCCCGTGCCCGCCGAGATGTTCACCGGTGCCGAGCAGGGCAAGCCTGCGCCCACCACGACCGGCACGGCGGTGAACACACCCACCTGACGTGTATGTTCGCGGGCGCCGAGGGACCCGGCATGCTGTGATTGTCTTCGACGACGCGAGAGGAGCTGCACGACGATGACGCCGACACGCGGACCAGCCATGACCGATGTCGCCCGGCTCGCAGGTGTGTCCCACCAGACCGTCTCCCGCGTCATCAACGGTCATCCCAACGTGACCGAGGCGACGCGAACGAAAGTGGATCGGGCGATCTCGGAGCTCGGATACCGCCCCAACACCGCCGCTCGTGCTCTGGTGACCGGCCGCAGCAAGACCATCGGAATCGTCGGCACCGGAAACGCTCTGTACGGCCCGGTCTCGACCCTTTACAGCGTCGAGTACGCAGCACGCCACGCCGGCTACTCGGTGGTGGTCGCCGTCCCCACCTCCTTCGACGAGTCGGCGATCATCACCTGCGTGCGCCGGTTGCAGAAGCAGGGCGTCGACGGCGTGGTCGTCATCGCGCCACTGCGCACCGACGGCGGCGACATCGCCGATCTGGCCGGGGAGCTGCCGCTGGTGGCCGTCGAGGGTTCGCCCGCCGGCGATCTGGCCGTGGTCTCGGTCGATCAGATCGCCGGAGCCAAGGCCGCAACCGCGCACCTGCTCTCGCTCGGGCACCGCGCCGTGTGGCACGTTGCCGGGCCGCTGGGTTGGTACGAGGCCACCGATCGCGTCACCGGGTGGCGGATGGCCCACGAGGATGCCGGCGTGGAGCCACCGCCCACTCTCGGCGGCGACTGGACCGCGAGATCGGGGTTCGAGGCCGGCAGCGAACTGGCCGGGAACGCCGACGTCACCGCGGTGTTCGCAGGCAACGACTCCATGGCGCTCGGGGTGCTTCGCGCACTGGCTGTCCACGGCAGGCGAGTGCCACAGGACGTCAGTGTGGTCGGCTTCGACGACGTTCCCGACGCGGAATTCTTCTCGCCGCCCCTGACCACCATCCGCCAGGAGTTCACCGACGTCGGCATCCGGAGCGTCGAGATTCTGCTCGACCAGATCGACACCGGAAATCGAAGCACCATGCGTTCGAGCATCGAACCGAGCCTGGTGATCAGGTCGAGCACCGGTGCCGCACGTGCATGAAAATTCGTAGCCTGCTACGAATTTCCTCTCACGTGCGGCGAAGCCGCTCTCACATGCGCAGCTGCAGTTCCACCAACAGGCGAGCATCGGAATCGCCGAGATCGAGGTCCAGGATCTGCTCGACGCGGCGAATGCGGTAGCGCAGGGTGTTCGGGTGGATGTGCAGTCGCTCGGCGGCCGCCCGAACGTCACCGAAACACGCCAGGTACGACTCGAGGCTCTCGCGCATTCTGGAGTCGTTGGTCGCGTCGTATCGGTCGAGGGCGGTGATGCGCGGGTCTCGTAGCTGTTCGTGATTGGCGATCAGTTCCAGGATTTCGCCCAGCAGCACGGAGGTTCTCGACTCCTCGAGCGTCGTGACCCGCACCTCGCCGGTGGTGCCGTCGAGCACTCGGTCGACCTCGAATCTGGCCACGGCCACCCCGTCGAGATCGGCGATCGGTGCGGCGACCGCAGCGCGCAACGCCAGCGAGGTGCGCGTCTCGATTCGCCCGACGGCATCGGCGGTCCACGCCGCGATCCCCGTGCCCGACGCCACCCCGGGAAACAGTGCGTAGATTCTCTCACCGATGGTGGTGACCAACGAGTCACGGCGAAAAGCGCTGGCGTGCAATCGGATAGACGGTGCCAGGGTGCTGATCTCGAATTCCCCGCAGGCAGCGAATCCGACGACCGCCGCCGATCCCGAGGTGGGGATCGACAGTGCCGACGCGAGCGACGGGACGTCGACACCGCCGCCCCGTGCACCGAGCAGGCGCTGAATCTGCAGGGCCTCGTTGGTCGGGGCGTTCGCGATGCGGGTGATCAGTCGAGCCGCGACGGCCGAGGCACCGCGCAGTACGGCGTCGGCGTCGGCGGCGAGCGGGGCGGCACCCTCCTGCACCCAGATCGTCCCCAGAGTCGTCGCGCTCCCGTGGATGCGACGTATCCCGACCGCGAGGCGTCGCCGAATTCCCAGTTCGGTATCGGCCGGTACGTCGATCACGTCGTCGGTGCGGCGGAGTCGATCGAACACACCTCGCTCGTGCAGTCTGCGCAGGTAGTCGGCCGGACCTTCGCGTCCGAGGATCGACAGGGTCCGCAGTTCGTCGGCCGCGTCGTCGGATGCCGAGTAGGCCAACACATGTGAGCGCTCGTCCTCGATGCTCACCATGCCCTTCGTCAGCGACGCCACCGTCTGCGCGAGTTCGTAGAGATCGGTATCGGCTCCGAACAGTCCGTCGTCGGAGCTCTGGGCACGGACCTGGTCGAGAACTCCCCGCATCATCGACAGCAACAGCTCCCACCGTGTCTGCTGGTGCACCGCGACCAGTGCGATACCTGCCTCCCGCGCACCGTGGGACAGCGCAGTCGAGGCGGCGACCTTGGTCAGCACCGCGAGCGGTCGATCCGCCACCGGGCGCAACGCGAGATCGTCGAACCACCGCACCACGTCGGCCTCGGTCACGCCCACCAGCAGCGTCAGATCGGAGGATGCTCCCGGAGGCAGCCGCAGGTCGTCGGCATCGAGCAGCGCGACGGACTCGACCTCCATATCCGTTCCTGCCGGCGCCAGGACGAGTTCGACGACAGCGCTGTGCAGCGAGGTCAGCATCGAACGCAGCGACACAGTGTTGGCCATGCGGACAAGTAGATCACCGATTCTTTGGCCGGTGGGCTGATTGAACGAGGTGCGGATCGGACTTCAATGAGCAGCACACACCGAAGACGAGGAGCAGCCATGGACGCCGTCACATCCGTCCCCACCCCCATCAACGAGCCGGTCAACACCTACGCCCCCGGAAGCCCGGAACGGGCCCGCTTGCGCAGCCGATTGGACGAGCTCCGGAGTTCCCCCGTCGAGATCCGTCAGGTCATCGGCGGCATTCACCGAGAGGCCGACGGCCCGGTCGAGAACGTCGTCGAACCGCACAGACACTCGTCGGTCATCGGTAGCTTCACCGGTGCCACCCACGGGGACGTGCGCGACGCCATCGATGCTGCGACGGCAGCGGCCCCCGCGTGGCGCGAGCTTCCCTTCGACGAGCGCGCCGCGGTGTTCCTGCGAGCCGCCGATCTGCTGTCCGGTCCGTGGCGCGAAAGAATCGCTGCGGCAACGATGCTCGGTCAGTCCAAGTCGGCCTACCAGGCGGAGATCGACGCACCCTGCGAGCTGATCGACTTCTGGCGGTTCAACGTCGCGTTCGCCCGACAGATTCTCGCCGAGCAGCCGGTCTCGGCACCGGGAGTGTGGAATCGCGTCGAATACCGTCCGCTCGAGGGCTTCGTCTACGCCATCACCCCGTTCAACTTCACCGCCATCGCAGGCAATCTGCCCACCGCACCTGCGCTGATGGGCAACACCGTGCTGTGGAAGCCCTCGCCCACGCAGGCCGTCGCCGCATATCTGACGCTCCAGTTGCTCGAAGCCGCAGGCCTTCCGCCGGGGGTGATCAATCTGGTTCTCGGTGACGGACCGATGGTCTCCGACGTGGCCCTTGCCGATCCACGGCTGGCCGGTATCCATTTCACCGGGTCCACCGCGACATTCCAGACGCTGTGGCGCGAGGTGGGCAACAACATCTCGAACTACCACTCGTATCCACGGCTCGTGGGTGAGACCGGCGGCAAGGACTTCGTCGTCGCGCACAGCTCCGCCGATCCGGATGTGCTGACCACCGCCATGATTCGCGGTGCCTTCGACTTCCAGGGTCAGAAGTGCTCGGCAGCGTCGAGGGCCTTCGTACCGAAGTCGCTGTGGGCTTCGATGGGCGACGGGTTCATCGAGCAGGTCTCGGCACTGAAGTACGGCGACGTGACCGACCTGTCCAACTACGGCGGTGCCGTCATCGACCGAAAGGCGTTCGACCGCAACGCAGCTGCTCTCGATCGAGCGAAGTCCGTTCCCGGCCTGACCATCGCCGCCGGTGGTACCTGCGACGACTCGGAGGGGTACTTCGTCTCCCCCACGGTGCTTCTCGGGGACGACCCCACCGACGAGGCCTTCACCACCGAGTACTTCGGGCCGATCCTGGCCGTGCACGTCTACGACGACAGCAGGCCGGACGCCTATGCCGAGACACTGCGCACCGTCGACACCGGATCGAAGTACGCGTTGACCGGAGCGGTCATCGCCACCGATCGCACCGCCGTCGAACAGGCCCATGCGGCACTGCGATTCGCCGCAGGCAACTTCTACGTCAACGACAAACCGACCGGCGCGGTGGTGGGACAGCAACCGTTCGGCGGGGCCCGCGCGTCGGGAACCAACGACAAGGCGGGTTCACCGCAGAACCTGCTGCGGTGGACCTCGGCCCGCACCGTGAAGGAAACGTTCGTTCCGCCGACCACTCACGGCTACCCGCATCAGGAAGGCGAGGGCACGCGATGACCACTCTGCTGAGCAATCCGCTGCGTCCGGCCCTGCTCGCGGCTGCACGTTCACCCAAACTGCAGGCGACCGTGACACGTCTACGCGCCACCCGGTCCCTCGTCGACCGCTTCGTTGCGGGCGAATCCGAGCCCGCGGCCGTCAGCGCAGTCGACGCCCTGCTGGCGTCGGGCCGGTTCGTCTCGGTGGACTACCTCGGTGAGGACACCACCGACCGAGGCCAGGCGAAGGCAACCGTGGACGCCTATCTCTCACTTGTACAACGCTTTTCGACGCGAGAAGCCGATGCAACCGCGCTCGAGATATCACTCAAGCTGTCCGCACTCGGCCAGGGAATCGACCGGACTCTGGCGCTCGAGAACGCACGGACGATCTGTACGGCCGCCGCCGCGGCCGGGGTGTGGGTGACAGTCGATGCCGAGGACCACACCACCACCGATTCGACCCTGTCGATCGTCCGCGAACTACGCGTCGACTTCCCCGACCTGGGCACGGTTTTGCAGGCCTACCTGCGGCGCACCGAGGGGGACTGCCGCGACCTGTCCGGGCCGAGATCTCGTATCCGACTGTGCAAAGGTGCGTACAACGAACCGTCGTCGGTGGCGTTCCAGGGTGCACGCGAGGTCTCCGACTCCTACCTCCGATGCCTGCAGATCCTGATGTACGGCCGCGGCTACCCCATGGTGGCCTCGCACGACCCGGAGATGATCGAGGCGGCGGACAGGCTGGCGTCGGCTGCAGGACGATCGTCCGAGGAGTTCGAGTTCCAGATGCTGTACGGAATCCGCGATCCCGAACAGCGTCGACTCGTGGACGCGGGACGCAAAGTACGCGTGTACGTCCCGTACGGATCGCAGTGGTACGGCTACTTCATGCGCAGGCTTGCCGAACGCCCCGCGAACCTGATGTTCTTCGCGCGATCGGTCCTCTCGCGTACCTGAGGGTGCACCGAAGAACTCACTCACCGAACCACCCGGTCGCCGCACCACCCGGTCGCCGCACCACCCGGTCGCCGCACCCCGGTCGCCGCAAACGCGCGCGCGTTTGTCATCCGCGCGCAGAATCTCATCGTTTCGGAGGCGATTCTGCGCGCATTCGACGAATGCGCGCGCGTGTGCGGATCCCAGGAGTCGGCCGCGGCGTCCCGACGTGGATTAGGTTCTGCGACATCGGGGCACCCTGGCTGCATGGCAAATTACAGAGTTATCGATCCGCACGGAACCGTCGTCGAGACCAAGGACATCGCCAGTTCTGAGGACGCGCACGCCTGGTTCAAGGACAGCCGCGCCGACAACGAGGAGTTGGGGTGGCGGCTCGAGGTCGAGCACGACGGCGAGTGGGCGTTCTTCAGTGACTCCGAAGGAACCAAAGACTAGTTCGCCTGTGCTGCAACAGTTTCGGACGATCCCGAACTTCGGTCACACCGTCGACCGGGATCGTCCGATCTGTCGATCGGGTGGTGCGATCGGGGGCCGAACGAACAGTGGGCAGCCCCTGAATCGGAGCTGCCCACCTCTTGTCGCGGCGATGATCGCCGGAGTACTACCGGTCGTTCGAGGGACGAGCCGTCGGAATCGTGGACTCGAGGTCGGCGACCTGGATCAGACGTGAGACCGAGCGTCCTGCGACGATCGACCATGATGCGCCGATGCCTACCGTGTACTCACGGACTGCATCGAAGACTGTGAGACCTGCGATGCCGAAGAATTCGACATCGGACAGATCGAGAGTGACATGCCTTTTGCTGGACATGCGGCTGCAGACGAAATCGGAGAACATCGGCGCGCTGCGCATGTCGATGTCGCCGTGGACGGCGACGACGAGTGAACCGTCGGGGCCGTCGTGCGCGGTGAAGATTGCTCCGGTCGCTGCGACGGACACGGACTTCTCCGCGACAGTCACCGGGGTGGTTCGAACTTTGTTGCCTGAAGATTCAACACTCATGGCAGATCCCATCGATCGGTCGAACTGAGGGGGAAACCGATCGATGCAGCGGGAGCAGAATAGAGCCTGACCCGGACGCCGACTTCGCTGCGTTTCCCCGTGACCGGCTGTTAGCTCAACCAGCGCCAACCCTACGGCACTCGCACGCTCGGAGTCCAGCATCGATTCTGCGCAGGCCGTCCACCAGCGGTTCGAACATCGGACCAGGAACATTCGCTACGACCGGCGGCTGTCTCCCAGGTCGGCGTGGTGTTCTCGCATGGCTCCGATGAGCGCTTCGAACACCCGATGCGCGGCGGCGAGATCGGCGTCGGGAAGGTCCGCCAACGCGGCGCTCGTGCGCCTGCCGAGGGGGCCGAAGAACCCGCTTGCAACCTCCATTCCGTGCTCGTCGTATCGCAGAATGACCTTGCGTCGATCGGATGCGTCGGATTCGCGGCGGATGTGCCCGGAGGTGATCATGCGTTCGACGAGGTAGGTCATCGCCGCCGACGACAGCCCCAGCATCGTGCCCAGTTCCCCCGCCGTCAGCGGCGCACCCTCGACGTCGGCAACCATGACGTGGAGCAACGCGCGAAAGTCGTTGGGCCGCAGGCTGTGCAGAGCACCGAACACTTGGCCGATCTGTTCCGAGACCGACGACAGCGCTCGGAGATCCGCGGAGATCGCGGATTCGAGCTGGTTTCGGTCGGCCATGTCGGTGGTAACTCCTTTGCTGTGGTCATGGTCAGACTACTGCCCACAAGAGATTCAGTTGCTTAATATCTAAGTAAATGAGATTGTTTGTCACGTGGACAGCACTCGAACCGAGAACACCGCAGCCTGGGACCGCGTCGCCGCAGTCGTGACGCACCGTGGATCGTGGGCGATCGCGCTCGCCGTCCTCGTTCTCTCCATCGCCGTCATGGGTCTGGTCGGCAGCAACGACTCCGCCGGCAAGTCACCGAACTCGTTGCCGACGTCGGCCGAGTCCTACCAGGTGGACGAGCTCCTCTCCCAGTTCCCCGACTCCGACACCGCACCCGTCATTCTGGTTCTGAGCCGCACCGACGGCGGTGACCTCACCCCGGCCGACATCGAGGACGCAGCTGCCGCGCAGAGCCGGTTGATCGCCGTGGATCGCTCGGTACCGGACGAGCCCGGCCCGCCCCCGATCGTCGCACCCGACGGCAGAGCTGCGATTGCGCTGGTTCAGGTCGATTCCGAGTTGTCGGGCTTCACCCTCAACGAACTGATCACCGAACTGCGGTCCGCAGCAACCGAGGGCCTGTCGCCCGATCTGACCGCTCAGGTCACCGGCGGACCGGCCTTCGGAGCCGACATCGCGAACTCGTTCTCCGGTGCCAACTTCACCCTTCTCGCCGTTACCGCGCTCGTGGTGGCCGTCCTGCTCATCGTCACCTACCGATCGCCCATCCTGTGGTTGGTGCCGTTGGCCGTCATCGGTTTCGCAGACCGATTCGCCACTACCGTCGGCACCGCGCTGGCCGAGGTCACCGGCCTGTCCTTCGACGGGTCCACGTCGGGCATCACCAGCGTGCTGGTCTTCGGTGCCGGCACCAACTACGCGCTGCTGTTGATCTCTCGGTACCGCGAGGAACTGCGGCGCGAGCCCGATCATCGTCTCGCCCTGCGCCACGCCGTTCGCCAGGCCGGGCCCGCCATCCTCGCCAGCAACGCCACCGTCGTCCTGGCGCTGCTGACCTTGCTCCTGGCAATATTGCCCAGCACCCGCAGCCTGGGTGCCCTGGCCGCCGCTGGCCTCGTCGTGGCAGCGGTGTTCGTGCTGTTCGTACTGCCGCCCCTGCTGGCACTGTGTGGCCCGAAGCTGTTCTGGCCCTTCGTCCCCAAGGAGTCCGACCGTGACACCACCACGGAGGGCGTCTGGCACTCGATCGCGGCAGGTGTTGCCCGACGCCCCGTGGCGACGGCCTCGGTGACCATCGTCGCGCTGCTGGCCTGCTGCGCGGCCTTGTTCGGAACGCAGATCGGACTCTCGCAGACCGAGCAGTTCCGTGTCACCGCCGAGTCCGTCGAAGGCTTCGACACTCTCTCGCAACACTTTCCGGCCGGATCCGCCGATCCGATGACGGTCCTGGCTCCCACCGCAGACATCGACGCAGTCATCGGCACCGCCAAGGGCATCGACGGTGTCGTGTCGGTCGATCGCGTCGCGGATTCCGACACCGGACTCACCCGCCTCTCGGTCGTCACCGATGCGGCCCCCGCGTCGGACGAGTCGTTCGCCGTGGTCGAGAACCTTCGCTCGGCACTCGGCAACGTCGACGGAGCCCGAGTGGGCGGCAGCGACGCCAAGGCGCTCGACACATCCGACGCAGCGGCCCGCGACCGCCTCGTGGTGATCCCCGCGATCCTCGCGGTTGTGCTCGCCGTGCTCCTGGTACTGCTGCGTGCCCTCGTCGCACCCGTGATCCTGGTTGCCACAACGGTATTGAGTGCGGTAGCAGCGATCGGGATCGGCAGCTGGGTGAGCCTGCACGTCTTCGGCTTCCCCGCCCTCGACGACAACACCCCGCTGTTCGCGTTCCTGTTCCTGGTCGCGCTCGGTGTGGACTACACCATCTTCCTGGTCACTCGCACCCGCGAGGAGACGCCTCGGCACGGCACCGGATCGGCCATCGTGCGCGCCGTCTCGGCCACCGGCGGTGTCATCACGAGCGCGGGAATCGTTCTGGCAGCAGTCTTCTGCGTGCTCGGCGTCCTGCCCCTGATCACCCTGACCCAACTCGGCATCATCGTCGGACTCGGCATTCTGCTCGATACCTTCGTGGTGCGCACCGTTGTGATTCCCGCCCTGTTCACCCTCATCGGCCCGAAAATCTGGTGGCCGAACAGAATCGATTCCAGCGAGACCGTAACCACAACCGCAACACAAGGAGCGAATTGATGAACATCCGTACCGCACTCGGACGCACCGCAATTGCCGGAGTATTGGCCGCAGGCGCACTGCTGACCGCGGCCCCGGCTCAGGCGCAGCCGGTCGGTCCACTGGGATCGGTCGGCCTGGAGCCGCTGGCTCCGATCCCGTCACTCGATGTCGAGCGCTACCTGGGCACCTGGAACCAGGTTGCCGCGGTGCCACAGCCGTTCAACCTGATCTGCGCTCGTGACACCCAGGCGAACTACCAGATGATCGACGAAACCAACATTCGCGTCGAGAACACCTGCACCACCTGGACCGGCGGCGAGAACCGCATCGTCGGAAACGCCAGGGTCAACGACACCGTCACCAATGCCCAACTGCACGTGAGCTTCCCGGGGGTGCCCACCCAGGAGAGCCTCGACGGTCCGACCAACTACATCGTCGCCTACATCGCCGACGACTACTCGTGGGCGTTCGTCGGAAGCCCCTACCGCACGTCCGGATTCGTGCTCAAGCGCACGCCCGACGTCAGCGTCGAGCAGTTCCGCGAGATCCGCGGCGTCGTCGAATCGCTGGGTTACGACTCGAACTTCATCACCACGACACCCACCCCGGGTGGCGCGACGACCATTCAGCAGCTCTCGACGGTGTAAGTGCGGCGGAGCCGCAGTGGTGCGGTTGTGTGCCGTGGAGGGCGCACAACCGCACCACTGCCGGAGGCACTCAGCTCGCGGACAGGATCGAGATCGCGAAGATCAAGCTGTCTCCCGGCTCGATTCCGGCTGCCGGATTGCCGGTCGCGTATCCATCGGCCGAGGTGACCGCCACGGCGACGGTCGAGCCGACGGTCTGTCCGGCGATGGCCTTCTGGAAGCCGGCGACGACTCCGTCCAGTGGAAATTCGATCGGTGCACCCCGCTCGAAGCTGCTGTCGAACGTCTCTCCGGTACGTCCGTTGACGCCCACGTAGCAGACCGACACCTCGGCGTCGGACGCGATGACCGGCCCGTCCCCCGCTGTCAACGTTTCGACCTGGGTCTCGGCGACGCTGAACGGGGTTTCGACGGTGACCGCGGGCGCGGCGGTGTCGGTGGATCCGACGACGGCGATGCTGCCCGAGTCCCCATCGAGGGTCCAGTCGGGGGTGGCCGCGGCGTCGGGTGCCGCTGTGGGGCAGGTGCTCGCGGCGGCCGGGGCACCGGCGGCGGACGAAGCCGAGGACGTGGACGTCGCCGAGGACGAGGCGTCGGAGTCCGAGCTGCACGCACCCGTCAGCAGGACGAGCGAGACGGAGGCGGCCAGGAACATGGTGCGGGTGTAGGAGTGATTCACCGCGCCCACGCTACAAGTACCGCCCCCGATGCCCGTCACACTGCGGCGCGGAGTACTTCTGCGGCCGGAGTGGATGCTCGACCGATCAGGGCCTGCAGGTCGCCGGAGTCGGTGTCGAGCTCGCCGCGCGCGATTCCCGCATCTGCGCTGGCCAACATGGTTGCCACGAAGTCGGGCAGTCCTGCGCCCTGGAGAATCGCGGCGTACTCGGACTCGGAAACGTCCTTGTAGGCGATCGACTTGCCGGAGATTTCGCCGATGACGGCCGCGAGCTCGGCGTAGGTGAGGCGTTCGTCGCCACCGAGCTCGTAGATCTTTCCGCCCTGATCGTCGAGCGTCAGCACAGCGGCGGCCGCGTGCGCGAAGTCGACGCGGGACGCGGCGGCCAGCTTGCCGTTTCCTGCCGCGCCGAGGAGCACTCCGCCCTCGATGGTCTGCGCGAGCGAGCCGAGGTAGTTCTCCCAGTACCAGCCGTTGCGCAGGAACACCGCGGGAACGCTGGACGCGGCGAGGCGTTCCTCGGTGGCCTTGTGCTCGGGCGCGAGGCTCACTCCGGATGTATCGGCGGCCAGCAGGCTCGTGTAGGCGATGAGGCCGACTCCGGCTGTCTCGGCTGCCTCGATCACGTTGGTGTGCTGTGCAATTCGCTGACCTACCTCCGAACCCGAGACGAGCAGCAGCTTGTCGACGCCTGCGAGAGCTGCCGTCATCGCGGCCGAATCGGAGTAGTCGGCAACCCGAACCACGACGCCTCGTTCGGCCAGTGGCGAGGCCTTGTCTGCGTTTCGGACCACCGCCACGATCTCGGCGGGTGCAACGCCACGCTCGATGAGTGCGTCGACGACGAGGCCGCCGAGGTTGCCCGTTGCTCCGGTTACCGCTGTGGTCATGATCGAGCTCCTGAGGTTGAGGTTTCAAGTACTCACCCACTATGCACTTACTTTTCGTGCAGTGCAACCACCATGGTCATCACTATGCCTTTCGCATGCGCTAGCATGGAGGTATGTCCGAGGCCACCGAATCACTCGAAGCGTCCGTCTTCGCGCGGGACTGTGCGTCGAGGCAGACGTTGCAGAACGCCACCAGCAGGTGGGGCGTGCTCGCGCTCGCGGCGCTCACCGAGGGTGATTACCGGTTCAATGCGTTGCGCCGACGCGTCGACGGCGTCAGCGAACGCATGCTCTCGCAGACTCTGCAGACCCTGGAACGGGATGGTCTCGTGATTCGCACCGTGCAGGGGACCTTTCCGCCCAAGGTGGAGTACAGCCTCACCCCGCTGGGTCGCGAAGTCGGTACCCGATTGAGCGATCTCATCGAACTCATCGAGGGCAACATGCCCATCGTCCTCGAATCACGCGCCGAACACGACACTCGCTGATCGACCGAGCTCACCCGGGTGGCATCACCGGGCACCACTCGTTGCCTTCGGGGTCGAGGAGCACCTGAAAGGATCCCGCCGCGTCGGAGTGCCGGTCGCCGAACACCGACGCGCCCAGGACAACGGCCCGCCCGACGGCGTGGTCCACGGTCGAGTACACGAGCACCCACCGTTACTGCAGCGTTTCCGTACCGTGATGGTTCTGTGATGTGAGCGATCCCCCGCTGCGCCCGGGCGGGTCGAGACTCGGTATCAGGGAGTCGGGTCCCCAGTAACACGGCCCAGCGACCGTCACGCTCGGCACACCGGTGCCGACGCACCGATCTCGGGAGGCATTCACCATGTTCCACACCAAGAGGATTGTCGGCGGAGCCGCAGCATTCGGATTCGCCTGCGCGTTCGCGGCACTGGTACCCGGCACCGCATCAGCAGCGCCGGTCGCCTGCACCACCGCACCGGGAGGGGCGGATATCGCTGCGATCCTCGGAGGATCGCAGTGCGACAGCTCCGCAGACGTCGCGAGTGCGGCGGCCGGCCTCGGCCTCGAGGGGTGGGGTTCGGCCGAGGCAATGAACAATGCCGCAGCCCTTGCACTCGGACTGAACGGTGGAACCGCGGTCAGCAACGGCAGTTTCGGTGGTGCGCCTGCAGCGATCGCATTCGGCCCCGGTGCCGTGGCCCAGAACACGGCAGCCGGCCTCGGGCTCTCCATCGCGGTGGCAGCACCGGGATCCACCGTCACCCTCACCCCGACCGGCGCGGTGTGCGACGGTGCCGGAATCGCGGGCAGCTTCACCACCCTGCAGGGCTGCATCGGCTGACGTGCGCCACGGGGCGAGTGCGCGATATGGATGTCACCGACGGCCACGTGATCTAGAGTCTGAATGACCCACAGTCTCGGTCACCCACAGTCTCGGAACGCGAGTCGGCAACGACCCGCTGAACAAGGAGTTCGACGGCAATGATGTCCTACCTGCTCTACGACGTTCTGCTCCCCCAACTCGGCCACGACGTCGCGTCGTACTGGGCACACCTGCTGGTTGTCGCCCCGGTCTGAGATCTACGACCCGATACGACAAAGCATCCCCGCTCGGCCACGCAGGCCGGGCGGGGATGCCTCGTTCGAAGGCGGAATCGACTCAGACGGGTTGGGGCAACAGCCGCGTCAGCACATCGGACAGTGTCACGACGCCGACGCTGCGCGCCGGATCGTCAGCGGCAGCCGAACCGTCGACCACCAGCGCCAGGTGGTGCCTTGTCTCCCGCATCGACTGCAGCGCAACGTACACCGGGGTCGTCGCCTCCAGCGTGTACGCCGGACGCGTGATCTCGGCGAGGGTCTGCGGTGCGGTCAACGTGTCGCGGACGTGCACCACGCCCTTGACCACATCCGCGTCGCTGACCAGGATCCGCAGATGCCCCGAGCGACGCGAGGCCTCGCGCACGTCGTCGATGGTCGCCGTCGACGGCACCGATGTGGGCTTGCCGAACTCGCGCACCAGGTCACCGACCGTCAGCTCCTGCAGTTCGAGCGCACTCGAGATCTGCGCCTGGTAGCTGGCATCGAGAGCACCGACATTCACCGAATGCTCCACCAGCTGACGCAGATCGTCCGCGTTCTGGCCCGTGCCCACGGTGTCGGCCGGCTCGACGCCGACCCGCCGCAGGCACCAGTTGGCCATGTTGTTCAGCGCCGTCAGCACCGGACGGGTGAGAAACATGAAGCCGCGCATCGGGATTGCGAGCATCGTCGCGGACTTCTCCGGATGGGCGATGGCCCAGGACTTCGGAGCCATCTCTCCGACCACCAGGTGCAGGAAGGTGACGACGATCAGCGCGAGCACGAAGCCGAGAACGTCGGCGAACCAGTACGGCAGGCCGCCGCTCTCGAACAGCGGCGTGAGCCAGTAGTGCACGGCCGGTTTGGTCGTCGCACCGAGACCGAGGGTGCAGACGGTGATACCCAGCTGGGAGCCGGCGAGAAGGACGGTCAGCTCGGACGAGCTGCGCAGAGCTGCCCGCGCTGAGCGTGAATTGGGAGCGGCGTCCTCGAGTCGGTGCCGCTTGGCGGCCAACAGCGCGAACTCGACGGCGACGAAGAAGGCACTGGCAGCGATGAGGCCGATCGTGACGGCCAGGAAGACCCAGATGTTGCTCATCGGTGCACACTTTCCTTCGTCTCGGCCGACTCGTCGTCGTGCTCGGGGTCACGCTCGCCGAGCGTCAGGGTCAGCAGGGACGGGACGTGGCTGTCGATCTCTTCGATTTCGAGGATCACGAAGCGAACGGGACTCTCCTCGTCGTTCGCCAGATCGGCGTTGTCCGGTGGTAGGTCCACTTCGATCCGTTCCCCGACGTCGGGGAGAGATCCGTTGTGCGCGATGGCGAAACCGGCGATGGTCTCGTAATCGCCCTCGGGCAGATCGATGCCGATCGCTCGCTCGACCTCGTCGATGTGTACCTCACCGGCCATGGTCCAGCTGCCGTCGTCGGCACTGACCGGGCTCGGATCGGACAGGTCGTCGTCGTGCTCGTCGGTGATCTCGCCGACCAGTTCCTCGGCCAGGTCCTCGATCGTGATGACGCCGGTCAGACCGCCGTATTCGTCGATCACACAGGCCAATTGGTTCTTCGTCGAGCGCAACTCGCGCATCGCGTCGGGCAGGCTCTGAATCTCCGGGAGGATCAGCGCGTCCCGCGTGAGCTCGGAGATCGGGGTGGACCCCGGCACCGTCGCGGACAGGACGTCCGCGAGATGGACGACGCCGACGATGCCGTCGTCCTCGTCGAGCACCGGATATCGAGAGTGCTCCTGGCCCATCAGAGCCGCGACCTCGGCGAGGGTGTCGGTGTCTCGGACCGTGGCCGAGCGCGAACGCGGGATCATCGCGTGTTCTACTGTGCGAGTTGGGAAGTCGAGGATACGGTCGAGCAGTGTCGACAGTTCGTCGGGCAGATCGCCTGTCTCGCGTGAGTCCGAGACGATGTGCTCGAGGTCGCGCAGGCTGGCCGAATGCTCCACGTCGTGCACCGGCTCGATCTTGAGCGCTTTGAGCAGCAGGTTCGACGACTGGTCGAAGATGGTGATCAACCAGCCGAAGAGTTTGAGGTAGATGGTGGTCGAGAGCGACAGCCAGCGGGCCACCGGCTCGGGACGCGCGATGGCGAAGTTCTTCGGAAACAGTTCGCCGAAGAGCATCTGTACGAATGTCGCGAACGTGATCGCCAGCACGGCACCGAGTCCGACACCGACGGCCGTCGGAACCCCGACGCCGCCCAGTATCGCGCCGAACGACTGCCCGATCAGCGGTTCGGCCACGTAGCCGACGAGCAGGCCGGTGACCGTGATGCCCAACTGCGCACCGGACAGCATGAAGGAGGTGCGTTTGGTGACCGTCAACGTCCGAGCCGCGACGGCGTCACCGGCCTCGGCGCGAGCCTTGAGCCGGGAGCGGTCGACGGTCATGTACGCGAATTCCTGGGCTACGAAGTAGCCGGTCGCGACGGTGATGAGAAAAACGACGAGCAGGCCGAGCAAGAGAGTGAGCACTACGCTCATTCGCCGGACACCGCCTCGCACGTAGTAGCAGTAGTGCGGGGGGCCGTGTCCGGCCCGGGTTTATCGCTGTCCATGATTCCTCAGGGTCGTGTGGTGAGAGTTTTGTCCGATACTACCGTGCGACGTCGTGGTCACGGTGCCTTGACGACGAGAACGGGCACCGGGCAGTCGAGCAGCACTCTCTGCACGGTGCTGCCCATCAAGAACTTGCCGACCGCGGATCGACGCTTGGAACCGATGACGACCATTCCCGCACCGACGTCCGCGACGAGGTCGACCAGAGCACCGGCCGGGTCTCCGCCGTCGGGTTCCACTCGAACCGTGGTCGCGATACCGGGCAGAGTCCGTTCGACCTCGGCCTGCGCGGAGTTGCGGTCGTCCGCGGACACCGAATCCCGGTCCACCACGGACAATACGATCAACGGAGCCTGACGAAGTTCGGCCTCGGCGGCACCGCGACGCAACGCTTCCTGCCCCTCCGGTGTGTTGCTCATCGCCACTGCCACTGCGCTCGATACCGACACGTTCTCTCCCGTTGCTCGTTGCTCGTTGGTCGTATCCACCGAGGATCACCTCGGAGAGTTGTGAACTGGACTAATCAGACAAACTGTATCTAACCTGACGCTGTGACACACCACACGAAAGGTCTCTGATGGCGATATCGCCCACACTGCTACGGACGGTCGGCGCATTGGTGGTGGTGGGAGCGGTGACCGTGGCAGGTATCGATGCCGCTCGCAGCGCCAGCGGCTCGGACGCACGAGCGAAACTGACGCTGATCGCGCCCGCCGCCGCAGGTGGCGGCTGGGATCTCGTCGCCCGTGAATCGCAGCAGGCACTGCGCAGCGACGGCATCGTCAACAACGCCCAGGTCGTCAACGTCCCCGGTGCAGGCGGCACCATCGGTCTGAGCCAGCTCGAGAACCTGAGCGGGCAACCCACCACCGTCATGATCACCGGCACCGTCATGCTCGGCGGCATCGCGATCAACAACTCCGAGACCACTCTGGCCGACACCGTCCCGATCGCGAAACTGGCCGAGGACTTCGAAGTGTTCGTCGTGCCGAGGGATTCACCGATCCAGAATCTCGAAGACATGATCGAGGCGTGGCGGGCGAACCCCGGAGGACTTCCGATCGGCGGCGGTTCGCTCGGCGGCATCGACCACATCGTCGCGGGCCAGTTGGCACAGGAAGCCGACATCGACCCGGCCGCAATCAATTACATCGCCTACTCCGGCGGCGGTGAAGTACTCACGTCACTGCTGTCGAACACCGTCGGTGTGGCAGTGAGTGGGTTCAACGACTTCCGCGATCAGATCGAGGCGGGCAATGTGCGCGCACTCGCAGTCGCCGCGCCCGAGCCCCTCGAGGGATTCGACGTGGACACGTTCATCGAACAGGGGTACAACGTCGACCTCGTCAACTGGCGCGGAATCGTTGCCCCACCCGGCATCTCGGACGAGGACCGACAGACGCTGGTCGAGATCGTCTCCGAGATGGTCGAGACCGAACAGTGGGCCACGGCCGTCGAACGCAACCGCTGGAAGGAATCGGTTCTGACCGGAGACGAATTCGGAGAGTTCCTCGACGTCGAACAGACACGTATCACCGGAATTCTCGAGGAGTTGGGACTGGTATGACAACGACGACCACCGACACGGACACATCCCGATCGTTCTGGACGGGCCGCAGTGGACTGATCGTTCCGGCGCTGCTCGTCGCACTCGGAGCCTTCCTGGTCTACGGAACCGTCACGATGCAGGTTCCGCCTACCGCCACATCACCTGGCCCGCAGGTCTTTCCGGCCATCGTTGCAGGAGGCTGCTTCGTCGTCGCCCTGCTGGTCACCTTTCAACTGTTGATCAAGCCCGACGTCGTCGACCGTGGGGTGGACGGCGACGGCGTGCCGCACACCGGCACCGTCAGCAACTGGCGAACCCTGTCGATCACCGTCGGATCGGTAGCGGTGTTCATCGCACTGCTCGATCCGCTCGGGTGGGTTCTCGCCGGCGCGCTGTTGTTCTGGGGTGTCTCGATCGGATTGGGCGGTCGCCGTTACGTATTCGACGCGGCCGTCGCTCTGCTGGTCTCGAGCGCGGTTCAGATCGCATTCTCCGCGGGCCTCGGCCTGACCCTCCCCGGCGGCGTTCTCGCCCAGATCTTCTGACGGAGCTGAACTTACGATGGATTCACTGAGCAATCTGATCGACGGGTTCGGCACCGCGCTGACCCCGATGAACCTGGTCTGGGTGTTCGTCGGCGCGCTGCTCGGCACCGCCGTCGGCGTCCTACCCGGTCTCGGCTCCGCCATGGCGGTGGCCCTGCTGCTGCCCGTCACCTTCACCCTCGACCCCACCGCAGCGCTGATCATGTTCGCCGGCGTGTATTTCGGCGGCCTGTTCGGCGATTCCATCTCCGGCATACTGATGAACACACCCGGCAACAGCACCGCGATCGCCGGGACGTTCGAGGGGCACCGGATGGCCAAGAACGGCCGCGCCCCACAGGCTCTGGCCACCTCCGCCATCGGAGCGTTCATCGGCGGCATCGTCGCCACCACCCTGGTGGTGTTCTTCGCTCCCACCCTCGCGTCGTTGGCGACGAACTTCGGCCCCGCCGAGTACCTGGCCCTCGCGGTGTTCGCGTTCATCGCCACCTCGGCCGTGGTCTCGGACTCGGCCCTCAAAGGCCTGACCGCACTGCTGATCGGCCTCACCCTGGCCGTGATCGGCATCGACGGCCCCTCGGGCGCTTCACGATTCACGTTCGAGGTACCCGCCCTGTTCGACGGCATTCACATCGTCGTCATCACCGTCGCGATGCTCGCGCTCGGTGAGGTCATCCACATCGCGTCCAAGATCGGTCGACCCGAGGATCGCAGCCTGATCAAGTCGCAGGGACGCCCCTGGCTGAGCAAGGCCGAGTTCCGCGATGCGATGCCGGCGTGGTTGCGCGGCACGGCATTCGGTGTGCCGTTCGGTGTGATCCCCGCAGGTGGTGCCGAAGTGCCGAGCTTCCTGGCGTACGGCACCGAGCGCAGACTCGATCGCAAGCGCACGAAGCCGATGTTCGGAAAGGGTGCCATTCGCGGTGTCGCGGGACCCGAGGCAGCCGGCAACTCCACGGCCGGTACGGCCATGGGAGCGCTTCTGGCCCTGGGTCTTCCGACGTCGGCGACGGCGGCCATCATGTTGGCTGCCTTCCAGCAGTACGGCATGCAGCCCGGACCGCTGTTGTTCGAGCGCAGCGGCGACATCGTCTGGGCCCTACTGGCCAGCCTGTTCGTGGCGATGATCGTGCTGTTGATCCTCAACCTGCCGTTCGCACCGTTGTGGGCGCAGTTGCTCAAGATCCCGAAGAACTACCTCTACGCCGGCATCTCGGTGTTCGCGGCCCTCGGCGTGTACGCATCGAGTGCCTCGATCGTGGATCTGATCTTCATGCTCGGGCTCGGCATAGTCGGATTCATGATGCGCCGATACGACATTCCGTTGGCACCGGTGTTGATCGCGGTGATCCTCGGCCCGCTGGCCGAGGAGTCACTCCGACGCGCACTGGCCGTCAGCGAGGGCGACCCGTCGATCCTGGTCGGCAGCGCGATCACCATCGTGCTCTACGCACTGATGATCATCGCCGTGGTGTTCTCGATCGTCAGCAAGATCAGGGCCCGCAAGACCGCCGACTTCTAGTGCGCTCCGCGCAGTGGTGCGGCTCTGTTCTCGGGTCGTTCCGCAGGCTCCACCCCTGCGTGCCCTCTGGGGCACTCGACCGCACCACTGCCGCAGGCACTCTCAGTGCTGCAGGGCCGGGTAATCCGTGTAGCCCTTGGCACCATCGGTGTAGAAGGTGCTCGGATCGGGCTCGTTCAACGGCAGATCCTCGCGCCAGCGGTAGGCGAGGTCGGGGTTCGCGATCGCCGGACGGCCGACGACAACTGCGTCGCCGATTCCGTTGTCGAGGAGTGAAAGCGCCTCGTCGCGGGTGGTGATCTCACCGAAGCCACTGTTGACGAGCACCGGTCCGCCGAACGCCTGTCGCAGACCCTGGACGAGATCGCCCGACGGATCCTTGTGCAGCACACTGAGGTACGCCAGTCCCAGCGGCGCGAGCCGCTCGACCAACGCACGGTAGGTGGCGCGCACGTCGTCGGCGTCCGTCTCGAGCGCATCCTGGATGTTGTGCTCGGGTGAGATGCGAATTCCGACCTTGCCCGCTCCGAGAGCAGCGACCACTGCTTCGACGACCTCGGCCACGAAGCGCGCCCGGTTCTCCGGCGAGCCGCCGTAGGCGTCGTCGCGCTGGTTCGAGGCGGGCGAGAGGAACTCGTGCAACAGGTAGCCGTTGGCACCGTGAATCTCGACGCCGTCCATTCCGGCGGCGATGGCATTCTTCGACGCCTGCACGAAATCTGCGATCACGGAGGGCAATTCGTCTTCGCGCAGCGCACGCGGGGTGGGGTACGGCTTCTTGCCCTCGTAGGTGTGGGTGTCCCCCTCGATGGCGATGGCACTGGGTCCGACGACCTCGTGACCACCCGTCGTCGCCTCGTGCGTCACCCGACCGGCGTGCATCACCTGCGCGACGATCAGTCCACCGTCGGCATGGACCGCGTCGGCGACATTGCGCCAGCCGGCGATCTGCTCGTCCGTCACCAGGCCCGGCTGACCCGGGAAGCCCTGGCCGGCGTGGCTCGGGTAGGTGCCTTCACTGACGATCAGCCCCAGCGATGCGCGCTGCTTGTAGTGCTCGACCACCAGCGGGCCCGGCACACCGTCCTTGCCGGAGCGCACGCGTGTCAACGGGGCCATCACCAACCGGTTGTCGAGCTTCAGCTCACCGAGTGCCAACGGGGAAAACAACTTCATGAATCTCTCTCCTCACGAGTGCGTGCACAGTCTTTGCCACTGTCCACTCCGAACCCGAAAGATCCATCGAGCTATTCCGACTCGAGATATTGCTCACCCCGAAAAACAACAGTGGTGTGGATAAGTGCCCTCCGGGGCATTTATCCACACCACTGCGCTACCCGGTCGTTCCGCAGGCTCCACTCCTGCCCGCAGCGCACTACAGGATGTACAGCATCTCCTGGTACGTCGGCAGCGGCCAGAGATCGTCCGCCACGATTGCCTCGAGGGTGTCCGCGGCAGATCGAACGGCGGCCATTGCCGGCAGCAGTTCGTCCTTCGCGTGTGTCGCCTCGGCGAGTGCCTCGCCGCCGGGATCGGCTTCGAGGGCGGTCTTCAACGTCGTCAACGCTGCGCGCAGCTCCGACAGTGGAGCCGACACTGCTTGCAGCGCAGTCATGTCCACATCGTCGACACCGGCACCCTTGAGCGCGCTGACGTTCTGCGCCAACTCGGTCTGGTATCGCACCGCTGCGGGCAGGATGGAGGTCTGGCCCATCTCGAGGGTCAGACGAGCCTCGACGAACACCGTCAACGCGTACTGTTCGAGTCCCACCTCGTAACGCGAGTGCATCTCACGGTGGTTGAAGACCTTGTACTTCTCGAACAGCTCCATGGCCGAATCCGAGATCAGCTCCGGCAACGCGTCGAGCGTCGTACGCAGGTTCGGTAGACCGCGTGCCTCGGCCTCGATCTGCCAGTTGTCGGAGTAGCCGTCGCCGTTGAACACCACGGCGCCGTGTTCGGTGATGATCTCCGTCAACAGGTTCTGCACCGCGGTGTCGAAATCGGTGCCGTCTGCGACGGCCGTCTCGAGGTTGGTCGCCATGTAGTCGAGAGCCTCGGCCATGATCGTGTTGATCGTGACCATGGGGCCGTTGACGGTCTGCATCGAACCGGGTGCACGGAACTCGAACCTGTTGCCGGTGAAGGCGAACGGGCTGGTTCGGTTGCGGTCACCGGGATCGGTCGGCAGCACGGGCAGGGTGTCGGCACCGATCATCATGGTGCCCTTGCCCTTCGACGAGGTGGCCGCGCCCTTGGCGATCTGATCGAACACGTCGGCGAGCTGATCGCCGAGGAAGATCGAGATGATCGCGGGCGGAGCCTCGTTCGCGCCGAGGCGGTGATCGTTGGTCGCCGACGCCACCGACGCGCGCAGCAGACCGCCGTACTTGTGTACCGCGCGGATGACGGCGGCACAGAAGACCAGGAACTGCGCGTTGTCGTGTGGGTTGTCGCCGGGAACCAGCAGCGATCCGAGGTCGGAGTTTCCGAGCGAGAAGTTGACGTGCTTGCCGGAGCCGTTGACGCCCTCGAAGGGCTTCTCGTGGAACAGGCACTCCATGCCGTGCTTCTTCGCGATGGTCTTGAACGTCGTCATCAGCAGTTGCTGGTGATCGGCCGCGATGTTTCCGCGCTCGAACATCGGGGCGATCTCGAACTGTCCGGGTGCGACCTCGTTGTGCCTGGTCTTGGCCGGGATGCCGAGCTTGAACAGCTCGCGTTCGGTGTCCATCATGAAGCCGAGCACCCGCTCGGGGATGGCACCGAAGTAGTGATCGTCGAACTCCTGGCCCTTGGGCGGCTTCGAGCCGAACAGGGTGCGGCCTGCATTGAGCAGGTCCGGCCGGGCGAGGAAGAAGTGCCGGTCGACGAGGAAGTACTCCTGCTCGGGGCCGCAGAACGAGACGATGTTCTCGACGTTCTCGTGGCCGAAGAGCTTCAGGATGCGCTCGGCATGACCGCCCATCGCCTGCTGGCTGCGCAGCAGCGGCGTTTTGTGGTCGAGGGCTTCACCGGTCATCGAGACGAACACCGTCGGGATACAGAGAGTGTTGCCGTTCGGGTTCTCGAGCACGTATGCCGGGCTGGTGACGTCCCAGCCGGTGTATCCGCGCGCCTCGAACGTGTTGCGCAGGCCGCCGTTGGGGAAGCTCGATGCGTCGGGCTCGCCCTGGATCAGGGTCTTGCCCGCGAATTCCGCGAGTGCGCTGCCGTCACCGACCGGATCGAAGAAGCTGTCGTGCTTCTCGGCCGTCAACCCGGTGAGCGGGTAGAAGACGTGCGCGTAGTGCGTCGCGCCTTTCTCGAGTGCCCAGTCCTTCATCGCCGACGCGACAGCGTCGGCGACCATGGGGTCGAGCTTCTTGCCTTTGTCGATCGTTGCCATCACCGATTTGAAGACCGATTTGGGCAGACGCTTCTGCATGACGACCTTGCTGAAGACGTTCTCACCGAAGATCTCGCCCGGCTTCTCGTCTCCGACGAAGCTGACCGCAGGCGGTACATACGCCTCGACGTCTTTGATCGCCTGCAGGCGGACGGTATTTCCACTCATGGCTACCCCTTGACAAGGTGCTGCTCCGCACCTGGATTGTGCGGAGTCCGACCCGGCGACTGTACGAACGATTGGTGGCGGTCGTGTTTCGTCGCTGTGTCCACTGCGAGGCAAAAACGGCGATCGGAGTTTCTTTCCCCGCAGACGGGGGTAAGTCCGTAGCCAGCACAAATAACTGAAAGGCGTGTTCCATGACCGACGAGTTGACCGTTAGGCGCGTGATCGACGCTCCCCCCGCCTCCGTGTTCACCGCGCTCGTCAACCCCGAGGTCCAGGCCGCGGTCGACGGCTCGGAAATGCTGCGTGGGGCGATCGACCCGATGCCGTTGGGGGCCGTGGGCGACACCTTCGCGATGGACATGTATCAGCCGGAGCTCGGCGAGTACGTCATGGAGAACACCGTGTTCGTGTTCGAGCAGGACCGGCGCATCGGATGGATTCCTCGTCGTCGAGGCATGGAGCCTCGCGGTACGCGGTGGTCCTGGGAGCTCGACGCGGTCTCCGAGGATCGCACTGCCCTGACTCAGGTCTACGACTGGTCACGCGTCACCGACCAGGAGTTCAGGAAGATGGCCGGCTTCCCCCGGGTGACCGAGGATCAGATCGTCGACACCATGCGCCGTCTCGCCGACCATCTCGGCGTCCGCCTCGAAGACTGATCCACACGAAGAAGAAAGAGAGAGCGTCATGGTCGACGTCACCAGAACATTCACCGCCGCAGTGGAGATCGAGAAGGCAGCGGCATTTCTCCGGGACTTCTCCAATGCGGCAGCGTGGGATCCCGGGACCCAGAGTTGTACACAGATTTCCGACGGTCCGGTTGCCGTCGGCACGCAGTGGCACAACGTTTCGAAGTTGTTCGGTATCACCACCGAACTGACCTACACATTGGTCACCGACGAGCCCGATCACGTCGTGTTCGAAGGTGAGAACAAGACGGCCACGAGCGTCGACGACATCACGTTGACCGCCGAAGGACCGCGCTCGACCCGAGTCGACTACCACGCGAAAATCGAATTCAACGGTGCCGCCAAGGTGGCCGGCCCGTTTCTGAAGGCAGGGTTCGAGGCCAAGGTCGCGCCGGATACGGTGGAGAAGATGACCGAGGCACTCGAGCGATTGGGCTGAGGGCCCCTACTTTCGCGCGACGACGGTGAAGTTGTCCGCCGAGCTCGTCGGAGCGTCGGGGGCCACGATCGAACCGTCGTCGGCGAAGATCTCGGAGATGGTGAATCCGGCGTCGGTCACCAGTCGTCGCACATCCGTCACCGTGGTGAAGTGCATGATCGGAGCGAAATCGTGCGCAGCGAGCGGAGCGACGGCCCACGTTCCGCGATCGACGACTCGACTGCGCGCAGACCACCAATTGGCAACGCTACGAACGACTCCGGCGGGATCGAGCAGTCGCCTGCCGACGGCGGTCACGATGCGCTCGAGTGAGAACGTGAATTTCTGGGTCGGCCTGCTCAGCTGAAACGGCTTCTCCCCGAACGACGGTCCATTGCGGTTGAGAGTGGAGAAGACCAGAGTTCCGGACTCGCCGAGAACTCGGTGGAATTCTGCCAGCACCCGACGGCGTTCGTCGTGTGTCACGGTGTCGATTCCGTTGTTGCTGAACACAACCAAGCCGAACTCGCCGTCGGCGAAGTCCGCGAGATCACGTGCGTCGGCCACGTGCGCCGGTAGGTCGGGAAAGTTCCGTCGAAAGCTCGCGATCATGTTCGGTGCGTAGTCGATCGCGACGTAGTTGTCGCTGAGCAGTCGCAGCAGCGCCGTGGTTCGGCCGCTGCCGACGCCCACATCCAGTACCGGTTTCCCGCGAGCAACCCCGGCTGCTGCGACCAGCGCCGCCGCCTCCCCACGGTCGAGAAACCCATCGGTGGGACCCGCGTACTCCACGTATGCAGCGGCTACCCGCGCGCTGTCGAACACGTCTCGATTGTGGTCTATGGACATACGAACACCTCCGCTTCACCGACCGCAGAAACGGGCTCTCCGCCCCCGTGACGAAACGGTACCGGCGAACCCTGAGGTGCGCCTGAGTCGAACCCTCGGCGGACGTGCGCACTCTCCGCCACCCACACCCCCATCCGGGGGTATTCGTGGGGTGACCCGGGTCACTACCGTTCGTCGCACTCGGTATCGCACATTTACCCGATACCCGACAAAACGGAGGAACAATGACCACTGTCTCACCCGACGACCCGGGTGTGTCCGCGTCGACGCCACCTGCGGTGCAGACCAAGACCAGTGTCCGCCGGGTCGCTGTCGCCAGTGGCATCGGCACGACGATCGAGTTCTACGACTTCTTCATCTACGGTACCGCAGCAGCGCTGGTCTTCCCGACGATCTTCTTCCCGGCCCTCGGCTCCACCGCAGGCACGGTGGCCTCGTTCGCGACGTTCGCCGTCGCGTTCATCGCCAGGCCCGTCGGCGCAGTGCTGTTCGGACACTTCGGTGACCGCATCGGCCGCAAGAAGACCCTGATCTCGACACTGCTGCTGATGGGTGTGTCCACGTTCGCGATCGGTCTGCTCCCCGGCGCCGAGACCATCGGCGTGGCCGCGCCGATCATCCTGGTACTGCTCAGGTTCGGACAAGGGTTCGCGGTCGGCGGCGAATGGGCCGGCGCGACCCTGCTCACGGCCGAATACGCACCGCCCGGCAAACGCGGGTTCTACGCGATGTTCCCCCAGCTGGGACCGTCGGCCGCCTTCATCTTCTCCAGCGCCACATTCCTCGCGACCGGCCTCCTGCTCGGCGATACCAACGAGACGTTCCTCAATTACGGTTGGCGAATCCCGTTCCTGCTCAGCGCCGTTCTGGTACTCATCGGCCTGTACATGCGGTTGGCCATCGAGGAGACCCCGGTCTTTCGCGCCAACAAACTCGTCGAGGAGCAGGCACCGGCGAACGCGGCTCCGACGAAACTGCCGATCTTCGACGCCTGGCGCATCCAGAAGCGCGAAATCATCACTGCTGCAGGTGCATTGGCATCATTGTTCGCCTTCTTCTACATGGGAACCGCGTACCTGACGAGCTACGGCACCAAGACACTCGGATTCGAGCGCCCGTTCGTGTTGATCACCGGAATCGGAGCCGCGGTGATCTTCGGAATCGCGATCGCGGTCTCTGCCACCTACTCCGATCGGGTGGGACGTCGGCGGGTGATCATGGGAGCGTGCATCATCGCGATACCCTGGTCGATCGCACTGTTCCCCGTTCTCGACACCGGGTCACCGGCAGCGTTCGTGATCGGCATGTGCGTCACGCTGGCCATCTTCGGAGTGGCCTACGGACCGACCGGAGCCCTGCTCCCCGAGCTGTTCCAGACTCGATTCCGTTACACCGGAGCAGGTTTGGGCTACAACCTCGCCGGAGTTCTCGGTGGAGCGATTCCGCCGATGCTCGCCGCGCCGCTCACGGCCGCATTCGGCAGCATCTCCATCGGCGTCATGCTGGCCCTGTTGTCGGTACTGAGTCTGGTGTGCACCAAGAGGCTGATCGAGACCAAGGACGTCGACATGACCTGACCCACCACAACGCAGAACCGCGGCCACCCGGAAGTCGGGTGGCCGCGGTTCTTGTCGGCTCTCTACGGACGAAACTCAGTCGTCGCCGCGGGGCGGTGGCGCAACATCTACGCCACCTGAGTTGTGCTCGGGCCCGGCAGCCGGGTGCCCTGCGGGCACGCGCCCACGCGTCTTCGCGGCCTCGCTGTCCTTGGTGGCACCCTCGGCGAACTTACGACGCCAGCTCTCCTCAGGACGGTAGGGGCCCGGCTTCGGCCGAGTCTTGCCGCCCGGGAACGCCAGCCGTGCGATGGTCCGCTGGACCATGCCCCACTGCTTGAAGAACGGTCCGGTGTTGTACGGCAGCTCGTAGCGCTCGCAGATGTCCTTGATCTTCGGCGCGACGTCCGCGTAGCGAGTGCTGGGCATGTCCGGGTAGAGGTGGTGTTCCACCTGGTAGCTGAGGTTGCCGCTCATCAGGTGGAACAGTGGTCCGCCGTCGATGTTGGCGGCACCGACCAGCTGACGGACGTACCAGCCGCCGCGAGTCTCGTTCTCGACCTCTTCCTGGCTGAAGGTGTAGGCCTGGTCGGGAAAGTGGCCGCAGAAGATGATCGCGTTCGACCAGACGTTGCGAATGATGTTGGCGGTGAAGTTGGCGGCCAACGTGGACAGGAACGTGCTCTCCACTCCACTGAACCGGCTGTCCAGGAAGGACGCCGTCCTGCGGTTCTTTCCGAACCGAGCCGACCCACGCAGCTTGGACGCCAGACGCGACCTCTTGCTCTCGGGCAACCGGCCACCCGAAGCCAGCTGCGCCAGCGCGAACGCACCGGCGCTGATGATCGGCCAGCCCACGTAGTCCTTGACGAACTGCTTACGAGCCTTGACGCCGATGCCCTTGAGGTCCTCGACGAGATCCTTGATCGGCTTCTCGCCACGACGGATGGCCTCGATGTCGAGATCGTGCAGGGCCACGCCCCACTCGAAGAACGCCATCAGCAGAACGTTGTAGAACGGCTGGGCCAGGTACGCAGGGTGCCACTTCTGACGTGGGTCGATACGCATGATCTCGTACCCGAGATCCTTGTCCTTGCCGCGAATGTTCGTGTACGTGTGGTGCACGTAGTTGTGGGAGTGCTTCCACGAACTGGCGGTGGAGGCGGTGTCCCAGTCCCACACGGACGAATGGATTTCCGGATCGTTCATCCAGTCCCACTGGCCGTGCATGACGTTGTGGCCGATCTCCATGTTCTCGAGGATCTTCGCGATCCCGAGGCATGTCGTTCCGGCGAGCCAGGCCGGCTTGCTGGTGGAGCCGAGAAGCAGCACACGCCCCGCGACCAGCAACTGACGCTGGGCGGCGATCACCGACGTGATGTATTTGCGGTCCTTGTCGCCGAGGCTGGCGTAGACCTCGTCGTGGATGGCGTCGAACTCCTTGGCCAGTTCGGCGATGGTCTCGTCGCTCAGGTGCGCCAACGGGTTCACCGGTTCGTCACTGGTGCCGGTACGCCTGGTGGTTTCGTCGATCGTCATGAATTCCCCTGTTCGATGGTTGATCAGAGTTCGATTTCGATGTCGCCCTCGGCGGTGTTGACACAGATCCGAACCGCTTGCCCCGTAGGTTCGGAGATATCCCCGTTACGTAGGTCACGTAAACGCCCCTTTTTGAGGGTACCTACACAGGTGTGGCAGATGCCGATGCGGCAGCCGTAGGTCAGATCCAACCCGGCTTCTTCACCTGCGGCGAGAATGGTTGTGCCGCCGTCGCATTCGACGTCCTTCTTGCTGTTGAGGAAGCGCACGGTGCCGCCCTCGCCCGCGTCGTCTCCGCCGCCGATGACCGGTTGGAAGCTCTCGTGATGGAATCTGTCGTAGTCGCCCTGGTCTTTCCAGTACGAGCGCAGATCGTCCAGATGTTCACCCGGGCCGGAGCAGAATGCTTCACGCTCACGCCAATCGGGAACCAACTCGTCCAGTTCGGAGGCCTTCATCCGCCCCTCGTCGCTGGTGATCCGCAACTTCACCGTGAGCCCGGCGTGCTTGGCTTCGAGCTCGTCGAGCGTGTCCGCGAACATCAACTGCTCGCGGTTGTGCACCGAGTGCACCACGACTGCATCGGTCACCTGATCGTGGTGGTCGAGGGCGCGCAACATGCTGATGATGGGCGTGATCCCGCTGCCCGCGCTGATGAAGACCATTTTTTCCGGAATCGGGCTCGGCAGAGTGAACTCACCCTCGACTTCGCTGAGCCGGACGATATCGCCCGTTCTGATGGTGCCCACCAGGTACGGCGAGACAGTGCCCGAGGGCACCAGCTTGGGGCTGACACTGACCAGGCCGTCCACCGGATCCGGATCGGAGGTGATCGAATACGCCCGCCAGTGGTACCGACCGTCGATGAGCACTCCGAGTCGGACGTACTGCCCGGGCGTGTGGCCCTGCCACTCGAAACCTGGACGGATGTACACCGAGACGGCCTCCGACCCCTCCGGAACCACCCGCTCGACCTTCCCTCGAAGTTCGCGAGTGGTCCACAGCGGATTGATCATCGACAGGTAGTCGTCGGGACGGAGCGGATTGAACAACGATCGGACTGCGCGCAGCATCGTCCGTCTCACAAAAGAAACCTGGGGCTTGGCCCCCCGTTCAGCCATACTCAACGGTAACCCTGCGCGCCGCGCTGCACATCCGAATCGCTCAGACTCGAATGAGACTGCTACACAAGGTGAACAGAACCGAGCGATACCGGCCGGTCAGCGCACTCGCGAGACGCGGTCGCCCAGGGCCGCGCTCACTTTTCCGTACCACCCGAGCGGACGCGCAGACCCGCGTGTCGGCACGTCGGCCAGCAGCGCTTCGGCGGTTTCCTCGGCGTCGATCTTGTTGTCGCCGATGCCACCGGTGGCACCTCTCTTGGCCCAACCGACGACGTAACAGCCTGGAACCGGAGTGCCGTCGGCGGCGGTGATACGACCACCCTCGTTGCGAATGGTGCCGGTGATGTCGTCGAACGGAATGCCCGGTGACGGAGTTCCGCGGTATCCGATCGCGAGCAGCACCAGCTCCGACGAGAGAGTGACCGCGTGTTCACCCACCCCCACCTCGATGGACTCCACCGAGCCGCTTCCGTGCAGAGCAGCCGGTGCCCGGCCGAACGCGAACACGATGCGCCGGCCCTGCACCGAGGATCCCAGTTCGACTCGCGTCGCCCCGGCAAGAGCCGATGCGGGAGCGGACAACGGCAGCCGATCGATCGCGTCGACGATTCCGTCCGGACCTGCCACCACGACGTCGACGCCTGCCCGATCGACCAGAGCCTTGCACTCGGAACGAGTGAACGCCGCGAACTCGGGCCCACGACGGGCGAGGACGACGACCTCGTTCACTCGATGGCGACGCAGCTCGGCCAGCGCGTGCGGGGCGATCTCGGTTCCGTCGAGCCCGTCCGGGTCGGCGGTGAGGATACGAGCAGCGTCGAGCGCGACGTTGCCGTTTCCGATGATGGTGACGCGGTCGACGCCGGCGAGATCGATCGCGTCGGCGGGAACGTCGGGGTGGCCGGTGTACCAGCCCACCAGGGTGCGCGCGCTGACGGATCCGTCGAGGTCGATACCGGGAATCTCGAGGGCCCGGTCCTTGTCGGCACCGACGGCGTAGACCACCGAATCGAACTTGCGGGCCAGTTCGACGTGGTCGACGTCCTTGCCGACCTCGACGCCCAGCTTCATCGTCACCCGAGGATGGGCGAAGATCCCACGGAAGTGCTCGCTGATGCGTCGGGTACCCAGGTGATCGGGAGCGACGCCGTAGCGGGCGAGACCGCCCGCGACAGGCAGCCGGTCGTAGAAGGTGACGCTGGTGCCGGGCACCCTCAGCAACGCCTGAGCGGTGTAGCAGGCCGCAGGCCCGGTTCCGACGATGGCGATGTCGATCGGCGGTAGGTCGTTGACCGTCGCCACCGGGAATCGGGGCGCGCCCCACTCGGCCACGGCGGGCTTGTCCTTGTAGTAGTCGGCGTTGATGTCGGCATAGATCTGCTGATCCGGCGTCAGTCTCGAGACGCGCGTGATCGCGTCCACCGGACACGCGTCGGCGCAGGCTCCGCAGTCGATGCACGAGCGCGGATCGATGTAGAGCAGTTCCGTCTTACCGAAGTCCGGCTCGTCGGGTGTCGGGTGAATGCAATTGACCGGACACACCGACAGGCAGGATGCGTCGTTGCAACAGTTCTGCGTGATCGCGAACGGCATGGGTTATCGGATGTCCTTCACGGCCTCGAGCGGGAGCGGTGCGATCAGAGCATGTGCAAGCGACGGTAGATCATCTCGGCCGGCTTGGTGATCAAACCGCAGTCGAGAAGAAATGCCATCAGGTGCTCGCTCGAAGTACGCATCATCGTGTGGTGGTGCGCGTTGTTCTTCGCTTCCTTCACCGCGCGGTCGACGTCGAGGCCCGCTGCTGCGTAGACCTCCTTGTTGACCATGTTGGACACGATCAGCCGAGCAGCGATCGCGACGACGAGCGCACTGGTCTTCCGGCGAGCAGGGCTCTTCTGGGCGATCTCCTCACGCATCTGAGCGCGCGCGAAGGTCATGTGCCGTGATTCCTCGACGACGTGGATCTTGCTGGTGGTGCGCACGAGTGGCAGCACGTTCTCGCCGCGCATCCAGTCGCGCTGCATGACGTCGAGCACCTCTTCGGCGACGAGGATGCCGCCGTAGGCGACCTCGGCGGACGCGAGAGCCTTGAAGCCGCGGCCGAGTTCGATGCTCGATCGACGCGGCAGGTATGCCTTGATGCCCATCTTCTGGCAGGCGCGGGCGAACATGATCGAGTGACGGCACTCGTCGGCGATCTCGGTGAGCGCGAACTGGAAGTCGGAGTTCGACGAGTCCTTGCAGTACTGATCGCGCAGAACCATCTGCTGCAGGATCATCTCGAACCAGATGCCGGTGCTCATGATGGAGCAGACCTCGTGGCGAGTGAGCGTGATGCGCTGCTCCTCGCTCATCTCGTCCCACAGCTTCGTCCCGTACAGGGTGCTCCACTCCGGATTGAGTCCGTAGAGGGAGGGATCGAGGTCGGCTTCCCAGTCGACTTCCTCGGACGGGTCGTAGGACAGCTGGGCGGCGGAATCGAGCAGACGAGCGGAAACGTCCTCCGGCTCGAGAACGTCGTTCCGGGACAGTGTGCTGGTCATCGCCGTGGTTCCTTCCATCGTCGAAAAGCTGTCGGTAACTGTTACGGAGATTACCAGGTACTCAGCGACACAGGTAGTCGTTCGGGCAGAAGTTCCTGGATTCTTTTCGCCGGACCCCTAGAGTTCGAGCGTGCCGAACACGGAGAACCACCGGTGATCGCCGCCCTGCGATCTGCCCTCGAACGCAGACCCATGCGTCTGTACGCGGTGGGAATGGTGTCGGCCAACGCCATCGGGGCCGTCATCGTGTTCGTATTGGCGCGCTTCGTCCTGCCGCTGCCGGTCGGTTCCGAAGAGATCCTGTCGGACCGAAATTACCTGGCGTTCTTCGTGTACCTACCGGTCGCGATAGCCATCGGTATCGGGCTCGGGCTCCGCGTCGCAGCACCCCTGATTCGGTGGCTGCACACCGGAGGGACACCGACGGACGAGACCGCGATCGCCGTCGTCCGACTGCCGTTGCGCCAACTCGGCGTCCACGTTCTGCTGTGGGCGCTCGGCGTCGCGGTGTTCGTCTCGGTCAATGCGTCGGCCGGTGCCGCGCTGTCGATCATCGTGGCGATCGCCGTCAGCTTCGGCGGCTTGGCAACGTGCTCGCTGGGTTACCTGGTGGCCGAACGAACTCTTCGCCCGATCACAGCCGCGGTGATGGACGTCGGTGCGGTCACCGATTCCGCAGCTCTCGGTGTTCGGCTTCGTGTCGTTCTCATCTGGGTCCTGAGCACGGCGATTCCCGTTCTCGGGTTGGGCCTCATCGGACTCGGCAGGTTGATCGACACCGTCATCCCTCCCGACGTCGATCTTTCCCCCGCGATGGTGTCGCTCTCCGCGGTTGCCCTGGTCGTCGGATTCGGCGGCATGTTTCTGGTCGGACGCTCCGTCTCGGACCCGCTGCAGCAGGTCAGCAGCGCCATGCAACGCGTCGAAGCCGGGGCGACCGATACCCGTGTCGACGTCTACGACGCCTCCGAGATCGGCCGTTTGCAGAACGGGTTCAACAAGATGGTGGTCGGACTGGACGAGCGCGAACGTCTCCGATCGCTGTTCGGTCGCCA
Organism: Rhodococcus sp. 06-418-5; assembly: GCF_002258285.1. Lineage (NCBI taxonomy): Bacteria > Bacillati > Actinomycetota > Actinomycetes > Mycobacteriales > Nocardiaceae > Rhodococcus > Rhodococcus sp. 06-418-5. The sequence continues at coordinate 24,185 of NZ_NOYE01000003.1, read as the reverse complement.
CGTGGGCCACGACGTCGCCCAGCGAGCGCTCGCGAGCGCACCCCGCCTCGGCGGCGAGAATCGGACTGTGGCGGTGCTGTTCGTCGATCTCGTGGGTTCGACGGCTCGCGCCGAACGAGAATCGGCCGAAGCCGTGGTGGACTGGCTCAATCGATTCTTCGCGGTCGTCGTGGAGCACGGCGAGCGAGGCGGCGGATTCGTCAACAAGTTCGAGGGTGATGCCGCATTGCTGATCTTCGGTGCTCCGGTCGATCACCCGGATCCCGCGACCGCCGCACTACGCACCGCGCGCACCCTGGCGGCCGAACTGTCCATCGACGGCGACTACGAGTTGGGCATCGGAGTCACGTACGGATCGGTCATCGCAGGCAACATCGGAGCCGAGTCGCGTTTCGAGTACACCGTCATCGGCGACACGGTGAACCAGGCGGCCCGGCTCACCGATCTCGCCAAGGATGACCCCGACACCGATGTGCTCACGTCGTCGACGGTGCTCGATCACGCATCCGACGACGAACGCACGCACTGGACGACGGGCGAGACGGTGACACTGCGCGGCCGCTCGACACCGACCATTCTGGCTGCACCCGTGCGGCCCCGCTGACGATCGCTCGGCCGGAAGAAATTCGAAGGTTTCCCGTTCGACCCCGATGGGGCATACCCCCCGAACCAACTCACCCCATCGTGCATACGCGAGACGTTGACTGGTACAACGTCTCTCGCTCCGAAAGGCAACCATGCCCGCAATTCTGTTCGGCTCGATCAGCACACTCGTCGACACGTCCGAACTGCAGCGTCGCTCGTTCAACGAGGCGTTCGCAGCGCACGATCTGAACTGGAACTGGTCCCGGGACGACTACCGGGCCATGCTCGGGTCGAACGGTGGTGCCGACCGCATCAGCGAATACGCGTCCGAGACCGGTACCGAGGTGGACGCCGCGGCAGTACACGCCACCAAGTCGGAGATCTTCCAACGACTGATCGGCGAGTCCGACGTCAAGACACGTCCGGGAGTCGCCGACACGATCGACTCCGCCAAAGCGAACGGCCTCAAAGTCGGCTTCGTGACGACGACCTCGCGAGAGAACATCGACGCGCTCCTCGCGGCTCTGTCTCCCGAACTCACCGCCGACTCGTTCGACGTCATCGTCGACGCCACCTCGGTCGAGCCGGGAAAGCCCGACCCCGCCTCGTACCAGTACGCGCTGAAGACGCTGGGCGAGAACGCGTCCGACAGTGTGGCCATCGAAGACAACGCCGGCGGTGTCCAGGCGGCAGCGGCTGCGGGCATCACCTGTGTGGCATTCCCCAACGAGAACACTGCGGGCACCGAATTCGACTCGGCCACCGAGACCGTCGATGCACTCGATCCCGAGCGCGTCCGAGCTCTGCTCTCCGCCTGAGCCCGACCTGCGGAGCGCGCGTTTTGTCTGACCTTTTCATCCAATCCTCCAGGAGTAACCAGTGAGCAATCTTCAGGCCCAGGTCGTTGCCGGGGACAGGTCGTTTCGCGTCGAGGGATACGAGCGCATCGAGTACGACCTGATCTACGTCGACGGGGTGTTCGCGATCGAGAACACCGAATTGGCCGACAGCTACCGGCCGTACGGTCGCGCGCTGATGGTCGTCGACGAAGCGGTGCACGACATCTACGGCGACCGGATCAGCGCATACTTCGATCACCACGAGATCGCACTGACCGTGGTTCCGGTGCACATCGCGGAGACCGCCAAGTCGCTCGAGACCTTCGAGCGCATCGTGGGTGAGTTCGATGCATTCGGTCTGGTCCGCACCGAGCCGGTACTGGTGGTGGGCGGCGGACTGACAACGGACGTAGCAGGATTCGCGTGCGCCAGCTACCGCCGCAACACCCCGTACATCCGCATTCCCACCACCCTGATCGGCTTGATCGATGCAAGCGTGTCCATCAAGGTGGCCGTCAACTACGGAAAGCACAAGAACCGCCTCGGTGCCTACCACGCGTCACAGAAGGTGCTGCTGGACTTCTCGTTCCTCGGCACGCTGCCCGAGGACCAGGTGCGCAACGGCATGGCCGAGCTGATCAAGATCTCCGTGGTCGGCAATCTGGAAATCTTCGAGATGCTCGAACAGCACGGGCCCGAACTGCTGCGAACCCGATTCGGCCATCTCGACGGGACAGCGGAATTACGTTCGGTCGCAGACAAACTGACCTACTCGGCGATCGCGACGATGCTCGAACTCGAGGCCCCCAATCTGCACGAGATCGATCTCGATCGCGTCATCGCCTTCGGTCACACCTGGAGTCCGACGCTCGAGCTGACCCCGCCTGCACCGTTCTTCCACGGTCACGCGATCAACATCGACATGGCGCTCTCGACGACCGTCGCCGAGCAACGCGGACATCTGTCCACGGCCGACCGCGATCGCGTACTCGGTGTGATGTCCAGCATCGGCCTGGCCCTGGACAGCCCGTACTTGACACCCGAATTACTCTCCGAGGCAACGGCATCGATCCTCAAGACACGCGACGGGATCCTGCGTGCCGCGGTGCCCGATCCGATCGGCACGTGCCGCTTCCTCAACGACCTCGACGCAGCGGAGCTGGCCGATGTCCTGACGCTGCACAAGAAGATCTGCCTGGACTTCCCCCGGGCAGGCGAGGGCCTCGACATGTTCACCGCGCCGACGCCGTGACGAAGGCCCCGCGACCGGTGACCCCGACGACCATTCTGGCGCGTGAGCTGAGCGAGATAGCAGATCTGCTCGACGCCGGTGCCGGGGTGACCGACGAGCTGACCACCCGTGTTCATCGAGCCCGCGATCTCGCAGCGGGACTCGACCCGTATCTCGACACCTGTACCACCTCCCAATCCGCAGCGCTGGCGACACTGGCGTCGCGGACCCGCACCGAGGACTGGAGATCACGCGACGTGGTCTCCGGCTCGGGGCCCCTGGAGATGGAGATGCTCTCCGGCCATGTGGAGGGACGCTTCCTCGCGTTTCTCGTGCACATGACCGGGGCGAAGCGGGTACTCGAGATCGGTATGTTCACCGGCTATTCGGCACTGGCGATGGCCGAGGCTCTGCCTGCAGGCGGTGAGGTGGTCGCGTGTGAGGTGGATCCGTACGTGGCCGAGTTCGCGCAGTCCTGCTTCGCGGAATCACCTGCCGGCTCGTCCATCACGGTGGAGGTCGGTCCGGCCTTGGAGACCCTTCGACGGCTCGACGGTCGGTTCGACCTGGTGTTCATCGACGCCGACAAAACCGGGTACCGCGCCTACGTGGAGTATCTGCTCGGTAGCGAACTGCTCGCCGAGAACGCCGTGATCGCGGTCGACAACACCCTGCTGCAGGGCCAGCCGTACAGCGAGCAGCCCACCGAGAACGGCAGGGCCGTCGCCGAATTCAACGACTACGTAGCGAAAGACCCTCGCGTGGAGCAGGTTCTGCTTCCTCTGCGCGACGGCGTCACGCTCATCCGTCGAACATGATTCGTACGGTTGCCGCGCTGCTCGGTCTCGCGGCCACCCTGCCCGTCGACCTCGCGGCGACGGCGGTGGCCGCGATCGGTGGCACTGCGCCGCCCACCCGCCGATCCGAGTCACCCAGAACGGTGCTGATCAGCGGCGGCAAGATGACCAAGGCACTGCAGCTCGCTCGGTCCTTTCACCTCGCCGGGCATCGGGTGATCCTGGTGGAATCGGCCAAGTACCGCTTCACCGGCCACCGGTTCTCCCGGGCCGTCGACCGATTTCACTGTGTACCCGATCCGGGTGCCCCGGGATACGCGCAGGCTCTGCTGGACATCGTTCGACGCGAGAACGTCGATGTCTTCGTCCCCGTGGCCAGCCCTGCGGCGAGCATTCACGACGCAGACGCCAGGGCCGTGCTCGACCCGCACTGCGAAGTGATCCACGGCGACGCGGACACCGTGCGAATGGTCGACGACAAGTCCCGATTCTCCGAGCACGCAACATCGTTGGGACTTCGCGTGCCCGACTTCCGGCGGATCACCGATCCCGCCCAGATCGACGACTTCGAGTTTCCGCCGGGTCGCGAATACATTCTGAAACGGATCTCGTACAACCCGGTCGGGCGAATGGACCTGACGCGGTTGTCGGCACGCACACCGGAGCGGAACTCGTCGTTCGCCAGGAGCCTGCACATCACGGACGACGATCCGTGGATTCTGCAGGAGTTCATCGCCGGTCAGGAGTACTGCACGCACGGCACGGTACGCCAGGGTCGGCTGCAGGTGTACGGCTGTTGCGTGTCCTCGGCGTTCCAGGTCAACTACGAGATGGTGGACAAGCCGGACATCCTGCGCTGGGTGGAAACATTCGTCTCTTCTCTGGACGTGACCGGCCAGCTGTCGTTCGACTTCATAGAATCCGCCGCCGACGGCCACATCTACGCGATCGAATGCAACCCCCGCACCCACTCGGCCATCACGATGTTCTACGACCATCCCGACCTGGCGGCCGCGTATCTCGACGACGGCCACCCGGTGATCGTGCCGCGTCCGACGGCTCGGCCGACCTACTGGGTCTACCACGAGATATGGCGCTTGTTCTCCGAGGGCAACCGAAAAGCTCGCCTTCGCAGCATCTTCCGCGGCAAGGACGCCATCCTGACCGGATGGGATCCTCTGCCGTACTTTCTCGTGCACCACCTCCAGATCCCGTCCCTGTTGCTGCGCAATCTGCTGGCGCGACGTGGCTGGTCGCGCATCGACTTCAACATCGGCAAGCTCGTGGAGAACGGAGGCGACTGATGACCCTGTCGGTACTGGTGTTGGTCGGATCGTCGGTGGACGAGTTCCATTGCGATCTGTCACGGGTGTACGCGGGCGGATTCCTCGACGCGCTCGGCGGGAATCCCGACTACCGCTTCGAGGTGGCGTTCGTCTCCCCCGGTGGGCTCTGGAGCTTCCCCGGCGCGATCGATGCCGCCAGTGTGGCTGCGGCGCAGCAGATGTCGTTGGCACAGGCAGTGGAAATCATGTCGTCGTGGCATTTCGACGTCATGGTGCCGCAGATGTTCTGCCTGCCCGGGATGACGACGTACCGCAGTCTGTTCGATCTGTTGGGCGTGCCGTACGTGGGCAACGGTCCGGACGTGATGGCGATGACGGCGGACAAGGCCCGTGCCCGAGCCGTCGTCGCTGCGGCCGGGGTCGCCGTACCCACCGGGGTGGTGGTCCGCTGCGGCGACGACATCGACGTCGACCTGCCCGTGGTCGTCAAGCCGGTGGACTCGGACAACTCGATGGGCGTCGCGCTCGTTCGCGAATCCGACCGTCTGGCAACCGCAGTGAGCGAGGCTCTGGCGTACTCGTCTGCGGCACTGGTGGAGTCGTACGTTCCACTCGGCCGGGAGGTACGTTGCGGCATCATCGCCCGAGGCGACGAGCTGATCTGTCTTCCGCTCGAGGAGTACGCCGTCGAGTCGATCCGCACCAGCGCCGACAAGTTGAATCGCACCTCGGACGGAGATCTGTACCTGGTCGCGAAGGAGCAGACCAAGGCGTGGATGGTCGACGTCTCCGATCCGATCACCGAGAAGGTTTGGGCCGCAGCACGATCGTGCTATCGCTCTCTCGGCTGCCGACACTACGGTCTCTTCGACTTCCGAATCGACCCCGACGGGGAGCCGTGGTTCCTCGAGGCCGGGTTGTACTGCTCGTACTCGCCGTCGAGCGTGCTCGCGGTGATGGCCTCGGCGGCGGGCATCGCCGTCGACGAACTGTTCGCACGATCGCTCGACGAACTGTCTGTGAAGGAGCTGTCCTCGTGACGTTGGGAATCGAGATCGCCGAGCTGGACCTGAGCTCTACCGACACCGAAGAACTGCGAGCGCTGTTGGCCGAACACGGCGTGCTGATTCTGCGCGAGCAGCCCTTGGACGACGCGGGTTTCCTGGCGTTTCTCCGACGGTTCGGCGACATGATGTTCACCGAGGGCGAGACGCCGGTGCCGGGCTTCCCCGATCTGAACGTCATCAGCAACGTCGGCCGAACCACCCCGCCGAAGTCGACGTTCCACGTCGACACCACGTATGTGCCGAATCCGCCTGCCTACACCGCGTTACGCGCGGTCGAGGTACCGGAAGCCGGAGGCAGCACGCTGTTCAGCGATCAGTACGAGGCCTACGACACACTGCCCGCCGACCTGAAAGCGAACCTGGCCGGGCGAACCGTGACGCATCGAGTGACCGGGGTGGCGTCGGACACCGATTCCAGTGCCGAACATCCCCTGTTCGCAGTGCATCCCGTGTCCGGGCGCACTGCACTGGCGTTGTCGGCACCGGCGCGGTGCGTCGCGATCAGTGGAATGTCCTCCGAGGAGGCGCACGAGACCGTGCGAGTGCTGTTCGAGCACTCGACTCGCGAAACCAACCTGTTGCGGCATGCGTGGGTACCCGGCGATGTGGTGATGTGGGACAACCGATGTGTGATGCATCGAGCCGATCACAGCGGAGTCGTGGGAAACAGGGTGATGCATCGCGGAATGGTGGCGAATGGTGAATCGGCGTCGGTTATGTGATTGACAACTCAAAGATTTGCCGGTTCGCCCGTAGCCAGGAGAATCGAGTCATGACTTCTCCGGTGGCAATCAGCCGCGACACAGCAGTCGGTCCCGAAGCTCGTCTGTCCTGGATATTGTCCGGACTGGCCGGGATGGTGGGCGCAGTGGCGTTCTTGCATTCTGCCGGCTACTTCGTGACCTTCATGACCGGCAACACCGAACGTGCTGTCGTCGGGCACTTCGGGCACCCCGAGGGCAAGGAGGTCACCCCGGGTGCCTCACCGATAGCGGCTCTCGCGCTCATGGGCTCTTTTCTGGCCGGGGTGGTGATCTCGTCGATCTGCCGCCGTCGGTACTGGTCGAACCATCCCCACGGAGCAACGGTGCTGACCACGATCGCGCTCGCCGGAGCGGGAGCCATCGACATCGCCATCTCGGGATGGTCGTCGGCGAACGTGAACTTCTACCCGATTCTGTTGGTGGCCTTCGCACTCGGCGCACTGAACACCGCGTTCACGAAGAAGGAAGAGACCTACATTCCGCTGAGCTACGTCACCGGAACGCTGGTGAAGCTGGGCCAGGGTATCGAACGGCACCTGTTCGGCGGGGGAACGCGCTACGACTGGCTGTGCTACACAGCCCTTCTCGGATCGTTCGCGTTGGGCGGAGCGATCGGAGCCTTCATCGGCGTCGTCATCACCGGACCCCAGGTGCTGCTTCTGACCGCACTGCTCAGCTTCGGCGCAACGATCTTCACCTTCACCCACACCGAGCGTCGCACGCTGCTGGGATGAAGCAACGTCCCCCGGTCAGCCCTCGACCAACGGCGAGGCCACGATGATCTTGCGCAACATCTGCTCGATGAAGGTGGGGGAAAGGCGCGATCCGATCAGCACTTGCCGCTGAACGAGACCTTCGATCATCACCACGAGAGTTTCGGCGTCGGAGGGCGGATCCTCGGAGTCCAGCGAGGCGACGATCCACTGGGTGTAGGTGACGAATGCTGCACGTTGACTGTCGAACAACTCGCGGATTTCGTCGTCGTGCTGCGCCTCGCCGAGCATGATGTGGCGCGCGATCACCCGTTTGACCGCGTCTGCCGATGTCATGGCGTCGATGAAGTCGATGATGTGGGAGATCACGACGTCGACGGTGAGCGGTTTGACGTCCACCAGAGTGCCGAACGTCGCTCCGGCCACCTCGAAGTCGCGGACGAACAGTTGACCGAGAGCCAGGTGAAGCAGCCGACTCCGGGTGGGCGCGTGGTAGTTCACCGATCCGGGGCCGAGTCCCGCTGCGGCGTCCACCGCCCGGTGGGTCAAGCCGCGCAGCCCCTGCGTGGCGAGCACCTCGATGGCGGCAGTGGCGATCTCGTCGCGCCGACGCACTCTCGACTCGTCGTCCTTGGAGTGTGCCGACCTCATACCGCGCAGTGTAGTGCCAGCCCGTTGACATTCGTCGATTCCGAGACCTAGTCTCAACCGATGTTGAGCAACGGGGGGAACACGGGCCGGGGGCCCAGCAGACGCCAGATCATGATCGGAGCGGCTGCCGCGGCCACCATCGCCGTCGTCGGCCCGGTCGCCAAGGCGGCAGCGGCCCCGGCGACCGGCTCGGGCGGCCAGTGCACCGAGCGCTACCAGGGCTACCGCGAGGCCGATCGAAACCTGCCGTATGCCAGATACATGGCACCGAGGACGACGCCCGCACCGGCGGTCGTCGCGGACGCCTACGCGGGACCTGCCCTCGCGCCCGAGTCGATCCCCGGATTCGATGCGATCACAACCGATCTCGCGTCCACCGGCTACTCCACGATCGAGACCGGATACGGTCGCCGCGCCGACGAGGTGACGTTCGTGGCGGTCCGTACGGTGATGCCGCGCGTGACGGCAGCGATGTGGGACTGGTGGTTCGGCTGGCATTCCACCGAGGCCGCGCGATACAAGCTGTGGCATCCCGATGCCCACCTCTACGCAGACTTCGCCGAGGATCGAACGTCACTCGACATTCCCGACAAGGCCAAGTACATCGGCAACACGACGTTCGTGGACGAATACGTCGGTCCGAAGCTGCAGCAGCTGGGCATTGCCTTTCGCGATCCGATCGCGCACGGATTCGACGTTCCCGCAGATCAGACGATCGTCTTCGGCCGAGTGGGCAGTTCCATCGCACCGGTGGATCTGGGCTGGCTGGCCCACCAGGTGCGCCCTGTCGACGGTGGTGCCGAGATGCGTAGCCGCTTCTTCCTGAACCTACGAGGGCTCCACGTACCGGACGTCAAGCAGGCCGCGTGCGCCGTCGGCCGTGGGGCGTCGGTGGACCCGACGGACCTCGTTCTTGGCCTCGATCTCGCCCGAGACCTCCTGCTGCACTGCGGACAGGAGATGAACCATCTCGCGGGCTTCCTACCGGAGTTGTACGCCGAGTTCGGGAGCTAGTGCCCCAGGAACACCTTCGCCAGCACGATCGACGCAGCAACCGCAGCGGTGGCCAGGCCACCCAGAAAGGCACGGAAGGTCAAGCGATTGCCGCGAATTCGCTGGGTGACCATCTGAATCGTGGCGATGCGCACCACGATCACTGCGCCGGCCAGCAATTCCGACCACTGGCCCGGGAGCACCGACAACCAACCGAGGGCCAGCATCAACGCAGGGACGGTGCCGGAACTCAGGATGGGAACGGCATCGCGAAATTCCTCGACGGCCTTGAACTTGCGTTGCTCGTCGGTGGCATCACCGTGCGCTTCGGGGATCTGACTGCCCGCGACGAAGTCCGCGAACACATGCGCGAGAAACGTCGTCACCGCAGTGGCCAGAACCAGAACAGCCGCCGTTCCGTGCTCGATCGAGCTGGGCGTCGATGCTGCGACCGCCGCGAGGACCAGGATGTTTCCGTAGACGTAGGCGGAAAGCCTCCTGGCCGCCCGCGCGGGCTCGAGCGGGCCGTCCGCGCGGGTGACCAATCGGCTGTACAGCCGTGTTCCACCGATACCGGGTTCTGCGTCGCTCATGCCGGAGATCGTTGCACGGTAGGCGCGATTATTCGACGGGGACTCCGAGCCGACCGGCCTGGTAGTCCTCGAACGCCTGCAGCACTTCGGACTTGGTGTTCATCACGAACGGGCCTGCCATCGCGACGGGTTCCCGAATCGGCCGGCCACCCAGAACGAACACCTCGAGCGACTCCCCCACCGCGGATGCGGACATCTCGATGGTGTCGCCGCGGCCGAACAGTGCCGTCTGCCCCATCCTGATCGGACGCTTCTCCGCGCCCACCGTGCCCTCTCCCGCGAGAACATAGACGAGTGCGTTGAATTCTCGATTCCACGGCAGCGTCAGCGCCGCTCCCGGCGCGATCGTGCTGTGCGAGAGCGCAATCGGGGTGTACGTCGAACCCGGCCCCTGCAGACCGGCGATCTCGCCGGCGATGACACGCACCAGCGCACCGCCGTCCGGACTCGACGCCAGCGCCACCTTGCTCCCGGTGATGTCCTGGTAACGCGGATGCGCCATCTTGTTCTCGCGCGGCAGATTGACCCAGAGCTGCACACCGTGGAACAGCCCGCCCGACATCACCAGATGCTCGGGCGGAGCCTCGATGTGCAGAATGCCACCGCCCGCCGTCATCCACTGGGTGTCGCCACCGCTGATGATTCCGCCGCCGCCGTGGGAGTCCTTGTGCTCCATGATCCCGTCGATCATGTAGGTCACCGTCTCGAACCCGCGGTGCGGATGCCACGGCGTCCCCTTCGGCTCACCGGGCGCGTAATTCACCTCGCCCATCTGATCCATGTGAATGAACGGGTCGAGGGACGACATGTCCAGCCCGGCGAATGCTCTGCGAACGGGAAAACCCTCCCCCTCGTATCCCGTCGGTGCCGTCGTGACCGACCGGACCGGCCGGGGGACGGCGGTGGCGTCGGGCATGGGGATGCGGGGCAACGCGAGGATGTTGTCGACCGTCACTGCGGGCATGGGCTCCCTTTCGGCAATGTAGTTGACTCTGCAACTACTCTACGCGCTTCAACCCGGCGGTGTCCGACGGTATTCCCGCGGTCAGCCCTGCCGGTCGGCCAGCCACTGCCGGATCTCGTCGGTGACCGGTTCGACGATGTCGTCGTACTCCCGATGCTTACCCACGAAGGCGGCCACCAGTTCGCAGATCGGAACGATTCGCCTGGCGTCGGAACGGGTGGCGTCGAGCGCCTGCTGCACGAGAATCGTTGCCAGACCACGTCCGCCGTAGGCTGCGTCGACCTCGGTGTGGAAGAAGATGCGCCTGCCCTGCTCGTCGTCGGCGAACTCGGTGAAGCCGACCTGCGAACCCTCCACCGAGACGGTGAAACGGTCCGCCTGCTGGGAGATCTCGACCTCGGCACCGGTTTTGTCGACCGTCATTCCGCACTCCTCGTTCCCGGTAGGCGCGCACCGCACCTCGTCGGTCACGATCGTGCACGATCGGCGGAGATCTGTCGATCGTGAACCGCACCGAGCACCTGCGTACGGCGGGTTCGTGATCCACCGTCACCGACAGGGGTGCCGAGCGACCGTTTGCGCCTCTGTACGGTGGAGCGAAGGACCTCGACCGATGAATCATCAAGGGGAAGGAACTTCATGGCTCAGCCAGACAGGCTGGAGAAAGACCCGAACAAAGGTTTCGTGGCCCTGCTGGGCTGGAGTTTGGCCGCAGTGGAAGCACTGGACAAGTTCGATCGGCGCTACGTGGTCGTCGCTCCGGAGTGGGCCGAGGCGTACTGCACCGAGCACGACATTCCGTACCTCCCGTGGAACTTCGAGCGACTCAACGATCGCTCGCTGGAAATCGCCGAGACCCTGCAGGCCAAGGGCGTCGACGTCGCGATTCCGTTGTACGAGGAGACAGTGGAGTGGGCCGGTGCCATCAACTCGGTGTTGCTCGGCAACCCACGCCTGTTCGGTCAGGCAATGCTGTTGCGCGACAAGTCCTTGATGAAGCGCCGTGCTCAGCTCGGCGGCATTCGAGTGGGCATCTTCGAGGAAGCCCACGACCGTGAGGACGTCATTCGATTCCTCAAGCGTGTCAACCAGACGCTGCTCAAGCTCGACGGCGATCCCAATGACCCGATTCATGTCAAGGCCTTCGACAAGGCAGGTTGCCTCGGCCACCGCGTCATTCGCACCCCTGACGAGGTCGACTCCATTCCCGACGAGGAATTTCCGGCGCTGATGGAATCGCACCTCGACGGCTGGGAATTCGCGGTCGAAGCATGGATTCACAACGGCAAGATCAAGTTCCTCAACATCTCCGAGTACGTCAGGCTCGGTTACTCGGTGTTCGTCCCGGCCACACCGGAACTGGAGAAGTACCGCGAGCAGATCACGGTGCAGATCGAGAAGCTGATCAAGGCCTTCGACATCGAGTTCGGTTTCATTCACCCCGAGTACTTCGTCACCAGCGACGGCGAGATGTACTTCGGTGAAGTTGCTTACCGGCCACCGGGTTTCAAAGTCTTCGAGCTGCTCGAGCGCGCCTACGGCTTCAACGCGTACCAGGGCCTGGCATTGGCGTTCGACCCGAAGACCACCGAGGAGGAGATCGACGCCTTCTTCCCGAGGGAGGTGGTCGACGCCACCGGTCACGCCGGATGCTTCGGCGTCTACCCGCGGCGACGCGTCGTCAGCGATCTCGTCATCCCCGATGTCACCGCAGACGACGACTACTACGAGACCAACGACCTGTCCGCTCCGGTCGAGGAAACCGTCACCAAGAGAACAGCATTCGGTACTCACTGGGGCCTGCTGTACTTCTTCGGCGAGGACCCGTACCGAATGCGTGATCTGCTCAGGCAACAGGAAGAACTGGACTTCTACGTGTGAAGCAGCAACTCGGCAACGACCACGAACCATCGACGCAGACGATGAACGACTCTGCACCGGTCGACAAGGCTCTGGTGTCACGGCTGGCCCAGCTGGACCACGCCACCGAGGCGCTGGCCGGAGCACCCGAGTTCAGCAAGAACACCAAGGTACGGCGGGTGCTCGACGGCCTGCATCGAGTGTTGTTGCAGCCCGGCGGTTGCAGCGCAATTCGCGAACGCGCCGCGATGCTCGAGCAGGCCGGACTGTTCGCAGGTACCGACTGGGCCCAGCCGGACATTCTCGTCCCGGCGTTCGTGGGGCCGAGCCTGCGCAGCGGCAACGACGACACCGTGGTGCTCGAGGCGACCAGCGAACTGCGCATGATCGCGATCGTCGCGGGTGAGTACGAGCATCCTGCCGTGACCGCCGAGGAGGCTCGGCGATTTCTCTCGCAGGTTCTCGCACTCAACCTCGACGTGCTCTTCACACCGCCGTCGGAATCGGAGCGAGTTCGATTGGGCCGCACCGCGCATCTGATTCGTGATCTGTTCGGCTACGTCGCGCAGCAGATCGGGTACGACAGCGTGCTCGACGAGTTGGTCGAGGAGATCTGGCGGATTCTGCGCCAGCGTCCGATTCAGGTGGACACCATCAAGGCGATGGTCACGCGCATCGCCATCTATCGCGACGACCCGACCGTGGACCTCGGCAACTCCGGGCAGGGCCTCGATCGATTGATCACGGCGCTGTTCGGCACCACCGATGCCTGCCGCGAGGACCCGGGCGTCGAGGTGTACCGGTCTCGGCTCGAGGCGATGGACGTCGAGGCATTGCAGTTCGAGGCCCGTGGATTCGCGCGGGCCATGCACGACACCGGTCTGGTCTCGCCGTACCACGCGACGCTGACGCAGTATCTCGTCGACCATTACTCGTATGTTCTGCCCGAGGCGCTCGGTCTGTCCGATACCGGCCGGACCTGCCTGACGCGGTATCCCGAACTGGTTCATCGCCTCATCGAGGAGACGGTGTATCCCGAGACCGCGCAGTGCCTCTACGGATTGGCGCTGCTGCTCGATCGGGGAATTCTGCATCAGCCGCCGATCGTGCCGTCCCTGTGGCGCCAGATCTCGCTGAAACTCGCTCCCGCGGTGCGGGAGCGACTGATCACCTCGTTCGGGCCCGTCCCCGCGCCGGAGTCACGCTTGCTCGGGGGTTTGCTCTCGATGCTCGGGCAGCCCCTGGGCGTCGGCCAAGGCGACAACCCGACGTGTCAGTCGGCGCGGGCGTTGTCGATGTGGGCCTACAACGATCCCGACTACTTGCTGCAGATGGTGGTGTGGGCGGCGCGTGACGAGGAGATCGTCATGCACTTCGAGGGCCAGTCGATCTCGTCGACCGAGAGCGTCAGCGGCGTCGCCACGTCCGATCCGGTTGACCTCGATCCCGCGTCGCTGTTGTTGGTTCCGCACCTCGACCGCATCTACGCCGAGATGGTCCGCCGTTGCGCCGATCGTCCCGGTGATCCGCACCGCTGGGTCAACCCCGAGTTCCACGGCTGGTGGTCGGCACGCGAATTCCACATCGACGTCGACGTCGCGACCGGCAATCTCGTGGACCTGGACGTCTTCCTGCGGCAGTTCTACGCCGCGTACCACCCGGAATACAACGGGCACCAACCGTTGATCCATCCACAACCGGCCGGTGTGGCCGTAACCGACAGTGCGGCACGGTATGTGGGATGGCACGCCATCACGATTCTGCGGGTGTCCGCAGACCCCGACGGTGTCATGCGGGTGTACTTCTTCAACCCGAACAACGACAGCGGGCAGGACTGGGGCGACGGCGTCGTGGTGGGTACGGCGGGCAACGGCGAACGCGCAGGCGAAGGTTCGCTGCCGTTCGACCAGTTCGCCTCACGGCTCTACATCTTCCACACCGATCCACTCGAACACGGCGAGCCGGAGAGAATCCCGGCCGCAGACATCGAGCGGATTCGAGGCTACATCGAACGGAGTTGGGGCGCAGAACGTTCGGTGCCTCAGGCCTGAGATCCTCCGATGCACCCGAGGCCGTGCACTCGGGTGCATCGAAAGAGCCGGGTGTCGTCAGTCCTTCTTGTCGAGCGCGTCCGGCTTGTGCACCGCGTCCTTACCCGACTTGTCGCTCTCGACCCGGTACTGCGGGTCGTCCTTCGACGCCTTCACGGTCCGGCCTGCGGCTTCGGTATCGGAGGTGATCTTCTCCACCACTTCGCCCTCGGTCTTCGTTCCGTGGGTCTGCCATTCGACCTTGTCGCCCTTGTGCAATTCGTCCTTCGACATGTTCGAGTCGTCCCTTCGTCGGTGTTGTCCACCGACGCGTACCCGCGCCGGTGTCGGCGCAATCACCTGGTTCCCAGAGCAGGTGCCAGCGTGGTGAACCACGCCTCGCGTAGCTGATCCTCGAACAGCGGCCAGGTGTGCGCGCCCTCCTCGCGCATGGACACCGTCGCCGGCACGTCGGCTCGGCGCAGAGCGTCGACGAAGATCGACGTGCAGTGGTTGACCATCGCTTCGACCGCCATCCCTCCGAAGGGCGGGATCGCGCCTTCGGGAATGCGATCGACAGGCCCCGGGAGTCCGCGGGACGAACTGACGTACACCGCGGTTCCGCGCAGCCGCTCGACGTTGAGCGATGGGTCGTGATCGCGCCATCCCTGGCTTCCCGGTAGCCCCCACATATTGAAGGGATTGTTGAGTCCGCCGGCGATCATCGCCGATATACCCGCCGTGGCAAGCGGAGTGGACGGTGCCGGACATCCACTGAAGGACGCGGCCGCGTCGAACACGTCCGGGGCCTGGATCGCGAGGTCGAGTGCCGGACCACCACTCATCGACAGCCCTGCCACGCCGCGCCTGCCGGTCGATCCGTAGGCTGCGTCGACGGCGGCGGGCAGTTCGCGGGTGAGGTAGGTCTGCCACTTGTTGCTGCCGAGCACCGGATCCGTTGTCTGCCAGTCGGTGTAGAAACTGAACCGGCCACCGATCGGTGCCACCACGGTGACCTTCTTGTCGAGGAAGAACTTCTCGACGCCGGAATTGTTGAGCCAGCCCACGCCGTCCTCGTTGCCGAGCGCGCCGTTGAGCAGCACGAGAGTGGGTGCTGGTCCGTCGTCGGGGGAATGCAGCACCTCGTTGGATACGACGCGATTCATGGACGGGGAGAACACGTTCAGTACCGCTCGGGTCGCCGACACCTGATGGATGCCGACGGCGCCCGCAGCCGCGTCGGCCGACCCCGTGTTCCCCGGCAGCGCCTGCACCGACGCTCCGGTCATCAGCATCGACGCTACCGCCGCGGCCGCCACGACCGCAGCGGATCGAGTCCGCTTCTTCCTCTTCTGCCCCACACGTAACATCAGCACCACACGAGGGTCGCACGAATTTCGCTTCCTACCGCTAACGATCGGATTACGAAACCGATCGGTCCGTTCGCTTGCTCCCAGGAGGGCTCACTCGGCCCGGATCCGCGCGGCCTGCAGCGTCAGGTGGTGCCGCTCGGACATCGACGACGCCCTCTCGGCTGCCTGCACGTACAACTCGGCGGCACGCTGCAGATCACCGGACTTCTCGTGCAGGTACGCGGCCGCTGCTGTGTGCCGCGGGACGGCCGAATCGACCTCGCCCAGTGCCGCAAGCCCCGCCGCCGGACCGTCGGCCTCCCCGATCGCCACCGCTCGATTGAGCCGCACGACGGAACTGCCTGTGAGAGCGAGCAACTCGTCGTACCACTCGACGATCTGCACCCAGTCGGTCTCCTCCACACGCGACGCGTCGGCGTGCAGGGCGGCGATGGCCGCCTGCGCCTGGAACTCTCCCAACCGATCTCGGGCGAGCGCAGTCTGCAGAATCTGCACTCCCTCCGCGATCAGCGTTGTATCCCAACGAGATCGATCCTGCTCGGCGAGAGGAATGAGGTGACCGTCGGGCCCTGTCCTGGCCGAACGGCGTGCGTGGTGAAGCAGCATCAGCGCCAACAGTCCGGCCGTTTCCTCGTCGTCGGACAACCTGGCCAGCTGCCGGGTCAACCGAATCGCCTCGGCCGCCGGATCGATGTCCCCGCTGTACCCCTCGTTGAAGACGAGATACAGCACCCGTCGTACCGTCCCCACATCACCGGGGGCGTCGAAACGCACGTCGCGCACCGTGCGCTTGGCTCGGCTGATGCGTTGCGCCATGGTCTTCTCCGGCACCAGGTATGCCTGCGCGATCTGCCGAGTCGTCAATCCCCCGACGGCACGCAGAGTCAGTGCCACCGCTGCCGCCGGACCGAGCGAGGGATGCGCGCACAGGAAGAACAACTGCAACGTGTCGTCGACGCCGCCGACACTGCCGGGATCCGGTTGGGCGGCGACTCGATCCTCACGTGCTCGTCGCGCGTTCTCGGAGCGTTGCGCGTCGAGAAATTTCCGCCAGGCAACAGTGACCAACCAGCCCTTCGGGTCGGTCGGTGCTTCGGAGACCCACGTCGAGATCGCCTCGAGCATCGCTTCCTGCACAGCATCCTCGGCCGCCGCGAAATCTGCTCCGCGGTGGACGAGGACGCCGATCACCGCGGGCGTCAGTTCCCGCAGAATCCGTGGATCCACGACGGTCGTCAGTCGGCGATGGTGGGAGGTGCCTCCATGAACGGACGCAGTTCGAGCCACTCGTCGATCGGCTTCCCACCGGCACCGGGCGCTGCCGACAGCTGCCCTGCCAGCTCGAGCGCGCGTTCGTAGGAGTCGACGTCGATCACCATCCAGCCTGCGATGAGGTCCTTCGTCTCCGCGAACGGGCCATCGGTGACCGGAGGCTTCCCTTCCCCATCCGAGCGCACCCACGTTCCCTCGGGGGCCAGAGCCTGCGCGTCGACGAATTCGCCGGTCTTCTCGAGTTCGGCGGCGAAGTCCTGCATGAACTCGATGTGATCGCGCACTTCGGCGGGTGTCCACCGGTCCATCGGGATCCAGTCGGCAGGCTCGGGGGCTCCGCGGTAGTGCTTGAGCATGAGGTACTTGGCCATGGTGTCTCCTGTCGTCCGATGCGGCCATTCTTGCCGCATTCGACCCTGGGACGGAACCGGTCCGCAGATTTCGACACGTTCGACGAAAAAGATTCTCAGCGCATCGTGCGACCTGCCGAGCCCAGCATCTGCGTCGCCTCGACCACCCGAGCCGCCATCGCTGTCTCGGCCGGCTTGCCCCACGATCGCGGGTCGTAGGCCTTCTTGTTGCCGTACTCGCCGTCGACCTTTAGGACTTGGTCGTACTTGCTGATCATGTGCCCGGCGATGGACCGGGTGAACGCGTATTGGGTGTCGGTGTCGATGTTCATCTTGATCACCCCGCTCGCGACCGCGGAGGCGATATCTTCTGCGCTGGATCCCGATCCACCGTGGAACACCAGATCGAGTGGGTTGTCCTTACCGGTCTCGGCTCCGACGACGGCCTGGATCTCGGCGAGGATTTCCGGGCGCAGGTGCACCGAGTCGGGGTTGTAGACACCGTGCACGTTGCCGAAGGTCAGGGCGGTCATGTAGCGACCGCGCTCCCCGGCACCGAGCGCGGCGATCGTGGCCCGAGCATCGTCGACGGTCGAGTACAGCTGTTCGTTGATCTCGTGCGAGACGCCGTCCTCCTCGCCGCCGATGACGCCGACCTCGATTTCGAGGATCGTGTTCGCCTGCATCGACAGATCGAGCAATTCCCGAGCGACACGCAGGTTTTCGTCGAGCGGCACCGCCGAGCCGTCCCACATGTGCGATTGGTAGAGCGGGTCGAGTCCGCGTCCGCGTCGGTCGATGGCGTCGGCCAGCAGGGGCCGCACCCAGTCGTCCAGATTCTCGGCTGGGCAGTGATCGGTGTGCAGCGCCACCGAGATCGAATAGTGCTGCGCCACTTCGTGGGCGTACTGTGCGAGCGCCTTGGAGCCAGCGAAGCGGTTCTGCACCGCATTGCCGGACAGATAGAGCGCCGTGCCCACCGATACCTGAATGATCCCGTCGCTCTCGGCCTCGGCGAAGCCCTGAAGGGCTGCGTTGAGTGTCTGTGAACCGGTGACGTTGATCGACGGGTAGGCGAACCCGCCCTCCTTGGCGCGATCCAGCATGGCGGCGTACTGGTCCGGACTGGCAATCGGCATGAACTGTCCTATCTTTCGGGTGCGGCCGGCACGTCGGCTCGAGGTGCACTGCAGCCGCAGGAATTTCGGTGGGTGAAGGTGGTCGGTACTCGGATCGATCGGGGCGCGTCCTCGTGTCCCTCGATGCGCCGGAGAACCAGGTCGGCTGCGGTTCGGCCGATGGTCTGCACGTCCTGAGCTGCCGCCGTGAGCCGAGGCTCGAACAGGTCCGACCACTCGAAGTCGTCATAGCAGACGAAGGCCAGGTCCGCCGGAATCGACAAACCTAGGCCTCGAACAGCTTTCAGCGATCCGATCGTCATCGAGTTGTTCATCGACACCAGGGCCGACGGCCGGTCCGGACCGGACATCAGCTCACGCACCAGAGACTCGGCCACCTCGACGTTGGACCGGCCGTCGAGAATCAGTCGAGGATCGAGTTCGATTCCTCGATCGGCCAGCGCGCGGGCGTAGCCGTCGAATCGCTCGGTCGTGGAGGAGATCCCTTCGATGCCGCGCACGATCGCGATACGTCGGTGTCCGGCGTCGAGGAGGTGGGTGGTGAGCTCGTGCGCTGACGCGTCGTTCTCCGGACCCACCTGATCGCAGGAGACGTCGAGCATCCGGTCGATCAACACCAGAGGCGTTCCACTGCGGACGATCTCGGGAATGGTCGAGAATTCGGAGCCCGCCGCGGGTGCGAGAATCATGCCGTCGACCTGACGGTCGAGCAACGAGTCCGTCACCCTTCGCTCGGACCTGGGCTCGTCGTGCGAATCACCGAGGATCAAGACGTAACCGGCCTCGGACAATCGCTGCTCGACGGCATGGACCAGGCTTCCGAAATACGGGTTGGTCAACGCGGCGATCGACAGTCCCACGGTGTGAGTCCGACCTGCCGCGAGCGATCGAGCGACGACGTTGCGGCGGTATCCGATCTCGGCAATCGCCGCGTCGACACGTTCCCGGGTGGCGGCATTGACGTTGCGAGTTCCGTTGAGCACGTGCGAGACAGTCGATACCGATACACCTGCCAATCGGGCGACGTCGTCCATCGTGGGCATGTCAGTCGGCCCAGCGCTGTCGTGTCTCGTGGTTCTGCGCAATCGTCATGTCAGCCGCAGGATTCGATCGGCGCGACGTGCGGTGGACCCGATCAATTCCGCGTTGCGTTCGTCCGATCCCAGTGCCCAGAACTCCGCGTCCTCGTGCGACTTTCCGTAGGCCTCGTGCCTGGCCACCAGCCGCTCGTGCCGAACTCTCGTGTGTGGAGCCAGAAACCAGACTTCGTCGATCATCGCCCGCGCCGCCGGCCACGCATCGGATTCCATCAGCAGGTAGTTGCCTTCGGTGATGACCAGCGGAACAGTCGACGGGACCGGGATGGAGGAACCGATCGACTCCTCGATCTCTCGGCGAAATCTCGGCGCGTACACGAGGGGACCACCGGGCTGCTGATCGTGAACGGCCGCGATCAACCGCGCGTATCCACCGTCGTCGAACGTGTCGTGGGCACCCTTGCGATCGAGCCGACCCAGTTCGATCAACACCTCGTTGGCGAGATGGAATCCGTCCATCGGAACCAGTACCGCGAGTTCGGGCCCGAGCGCGTCGACGAGTTGCTGTGCCACAGTGGATTTTCCGGCACCCGGTGCACCGGTCAGGCCTAGTATGCGCCGCTCACCCGGTACGGCCAGCTTTCGCGCCAGCTCCACGAGTTCGTCGAGGGCGGCTTCCTGTACGTCCTGGTCAATGCTCACCGTTGTCGCTTTCGAGTCCGTTGATGGAAAGTTCGCGTAGCCATGCTCTGGGGCCGATCACCGAGCAGCGCAGCGCGGCAACGTGAGCCGAGCTGTCGATGCGCTCGGCCAGCGAGCCCGGCTGCGTGCAGTAGTAGGCATACGCGCCGTGGAACGCATCCCCGGCACCCAGAGTATCGACCACCGCGACCGGCTCCACATCGACCGATCCGGTCGATCCCTCGGACCACCACTCGACGGGCTCGCCGCCGTGGGTGGTGACGACGGTCCGCACACCGGATGCAACGAGTTCCGCGGCGTTCGCGGCCGTGTCCGAGGTGCCGGGGGCGCGAAAGTCCGCCGAGCACACCATGTCCGTGGCGTGCTCGATCAGCTCGGTCATCACCGGTTTCCAGCGACCGGCGTCCACGACCAACGTGGTAACCCGCGCCGCCGCATGTTCCGCGGCGGCGCAGGCGATCAGGGGGTGGTGCCCGTCGACAAGAACGACGTCGGCACCGGCGACGACGGCCTCCAGCCCCTCCGGCGGTGAGGCGTCGGATCTCACGGCGTCGGCCGAGACGACCGATCGATCGCCGGTCGATTCGATCACCGTCACCGCCGAGACGGGCACCGATCTGCTCGAGCCCTCGGCCGCGTCGATCACGCGGACGCCGAACGCAGCCAGGTCCGCCTTCACCAGCGCGGCCACCGGGTCGTCTCCGAGTGCGGTGACGAGCACGGCCGTCCCGCCGAGCGCGGCAAAGGTGACGGCCGCGTTGGCGGCAGGACCTCCCGCCGCGACGAACTGAGCGCTCGAGGTGATCTTCTGGTTGGGTGCGGGCGCTGCCGACACTCGATGGATGACGTCGAGTGTCGCCAGCCCGACGAAAACACCGACCGGGCTTGTCGATTCAGAGCCCGGCGCGTTCATCGTCGGTCGGCTCCTCCGCGCCGGTCATGAGCGCGACGACCTCGGACATACTGCGGTTCTTCGGATCGACCACGCCCGCCCGCTTGCCGAGGCGGTGGATGTGGATCCGGTCGGCGACCTCGAACACGTGCGGCATGTCGTGGCTGATGAGCACCACAGGTATGCCGCGGTCGCGAATGGTGCGAATCAGATCGATCACCATGCCCGACTCTCGCACACCCAGTGCGGCAGTCGGCTCGTCCATGATGATCACTCCGCGGCCGAACGCTGCTGCCCGCGCTACGGCCACACCCTGACGTTGGCCACCGGAGAGCGTCTCGACCGCCTGGTTGACCGACTTGATACCGATCTTGAGGTCCTGCAGGTGCTTCGACGACTCCTCTCGCATCCTCGGCATGTCCAGCCGTCGAAAGAGACTGCCGCTGATGCCTTTACGCTTGATCTCGCGCCCCAGGTAGACGTTGGAGGCGATGTCGAGCGCCGGAATGACGGCCAGGTCCTGATAGACCGTCTCGATGCCTGCCGCTCGTGCGTCGCGCGTGTTCTTGAACGACACCGGCGATCCGTTCATCAGGATCTCACCCGAATCCGGAATGACAGCCCCGGCCAGAGCTTTGATGAGACTGGACTTCCCGGCACCGTTGTCGCCGATCACCGCCAACACTTCACCGGCCCGCAACTCGAAATCTGCACCGTTGATGGCCGTCACGCTGCCGTAGGTCTTGACCAGACCACGCGCTTCCAGAGCGAGAGGGGCGTTCACTGTGACCTCCGACGTGCGAATTGATCGACGGCCACCGCCACGATGACGAGAATGCCGGTCGCGATGTTCTGGTACAGGCTGTCGACGCCTGCCTGGGTGAGACCGTTGCGCAACACACCGACGATCAGGGTTCCGACGAGAGTTCCGATGACGGTACCGCGGCCACCGAACAGGCTGGTTCCACCGATGACCACCGCGGTGATCGTTTCCAGATTGGCGTTCTGATACGCATTCGGGTCGGCATTGGGGATTCGTCCGAGAGCCGCCCACGCCGCGATCGCCGCGATGACGCCGGTGACGATGTAGACCGAGAACAGCACGCGACCGGACTTGATGCCGGAACGGTCCGAGGCCTGCGGACTCCCGCCGACCGCGTAAATATGCCTGCCCCAGGACGTTTGGGACAACGCGTACCACATCACGGCGTACACCAGCAGCATCACCACCACGCCGTAGGTGGTGGAGAAGCTACCGACCTTGAACGAGGTGCCGAGAAAAGTCAGCGGCCCGCTCGGGACCTGATAGGTCTCGGATCCGGCCAACAGTCTGGTGGCCGCTTGAATCGCGGTGAACGTGCCGAGCGTGACGATGAACGGCGGCAGTCTCAGTACCGTCACCAATCCGCCGTTGATCGCGCCGAACGCCACGCACACGGCAAGCGTCGAACCCAACGCTACGACCGGTCCGTTCGCCCCGGCCGACTGTGCCATCACGATGGTGCCCATCACCGCGACCGCGCCGATCGACAGATCGATCCCGGACGTGAGAATGATCAGTGTCTGGCCGACGGCGAGAATGCCGACCACCACCGACTGCTGCAGAATCAGAGAGACGTTCTGCGGGTTGAGGAACGAGCTCGAAATAGAGCTGAACACGATGATGGCAATGACGAGCGCGGCCAACGGCCCGAGCAGCGGTTCACGCAGGACGGTTCCCACGTTGAACCGGCTCGGTGCCTTGGGAGGCGCAGCGGTTTCGGTACTCACTGATCAGTCCTCGTACTCGACGGCGGTCCGGGAATTCGCGATCAGCCCCAGCAATTCGCTTCGCCCCACGCGGTGTCCTGGGAATCGATTCCGGCAACGGGCTTGTCGGTGACGAGCTGCGAACCGGTGTCGTTGAAACCGCTGGGCTTGGTGCCGTCCTGCGCGAACTTCACCACTGCGTCGACGCCCTGCTCGGCCATCTTGGCGGGGAACTGCAGCACCGTCGCGCCGATGATGCCGGACTTCACATTCGCGATGCCGGTGCAGCTACCGTCGATCGACCCGATGGTGATCTGGTCGGCGCGACCGGCGGACTGGATCGCCTGGTACGCACCCGCAGCTGCAGGCTCGTTGATCGTGTAGAGAGCGTTGACGCCCGGAGCGCGCTGCAGCAGGTTCTCCATGGCGGTCTGCGCCTTGGTCTGATCACCGTTGGTGTTCTCCTGGCCCACGATCTCCGGCGAACTGTCGGTCAGACCCATGCCTTCGAGGAACCCGTCGTGACGGAAGGTGTCGACCGTGCCGCCCGCGGTGCCGTCGAGCATGATGACCTGGGGTGCGGTGGTGCCGAGCGTGCCCTTGACCCAGGCACCCTGGCTCACTCCGGCCGCCTTGTTGTCGGTGGCGAACGTGGCGTCGACCGCGTCCTCGGGGTCGGTTGCGGTGTCGAGGGCGATGACGACGACGCCGGCGTCACGGGCCTTCTTGATCGCGTCGAGGACTCCGGTGGACGAGTTCGGGGTGATCAGAATTCCCTTCACACCCTGGCCGACCAGGTTCTCGATCGCTGCGACCTGTCCTTCGTTGTCACCGTCGAATGCGCCGGCCAGAGCCACCAACTCGGCTCCGCTGGAATCGGCCTTGGCCTGTGCTGCCTCGCGGAGCTTCACGAAGTACGGATTCGAGTCCGTCTTGGTGATGAGCCCGACCTTGACGCTGTCCGAATCCGAACTGCTGCAGGCGGTCAGACCCAGCACGAGCGAACCGGCCATGAGCACGGTCCCGATCGTCAGCGCGGACTTCCGACGGTGATTGAACATGTGGACTCCCTTGTCCCCTGGCCACGCGGTCGCGTCGCTCGATTGCAGGAGCCTAGGACGCATACAAGCGCTTGCGCATGCGCTTTCGCGAAACGAACTCGAAGTTTGTTTCGGCCGACCGGTCAGCCGGTTCGTG
This sequence comes from Rhodococcus sp. 06-418-5, assembly GCF_002258285.1. Taxonomy (NCBI): domain Bacteria; kingdom Bacillati; phylum Actinomycetota; class Actinomycetes; order Mycobacteriales; family Nocardiaceae; genus Rhodococcus; species Rhodococcus sp. 06-418-5. Next base: position 101 of record NZ_NOYE01000003.1, on the reverse strand, counting down.
ACAGGGGTCACTCCATCGCCACCGGTCGTCGACGTCAGCCATCGTCGGCCCGCCCTCTGCTGCCGGTTCCCCGGTCCCTCGCTGCCGGTCCCCCGCTGCCG
>NZ_NOYE01000019.1:0-193449 GCF_002258285.1 Rhodococcus sp. 06-418-5 | reverse complement strand
AAGGAACGCCTGTGCGATGCGTTCATGGCCCGCATGCACGGCGAACCCCGCTTGGAATGCTTGTGCCGACGGGAGGACTGCCCGAAGAAGGATGCGGTGCTGCCGGATCGGCGGGTGCCGTTGACGATGGTCACCGTCGATATAGCCACCTTGATCGGGTTGCTTGCGAACCCTGCGTATCTGGCCGGGCACGGTTCCATCGATCCTGATCTGGCCCGGGAGTTGGCGCGCAGCAGTCAGTGGCAGATCCTGCTCACCGACGCAGTCACCCTCGCCGAGAAACTCGGACTGGCTGTGCAGAACCCGGAGACCGGGGAATGGGAACGCACTCCGAAAGAGCAGACGCAGGAGTCGGACTCAGGGTCGGGAGCGACAGCGGACACGGACACTGACACGGACGCCGACTCAGGGACGAACACTGCGTCGGGAACAAGCGCTACCGAGACCCACAGCCGCACCGACAGCAACCCGGAGCCCGAGATCGACGCCGAGTCAGAACCCGAGACCGAGACCGAGTCGGAACCCGAGACCGAGACCGAGACTCGCACGACCACAGGTGCTTCCGTCGACGTCGTCACCGATGCGACCACTGCCCCGGAGGTGGAACCGGCGAACGGATCCGTCACCGCTGCATCGCCGACACCCTCGCCATCTCCGACCAGCACGCCGGTAACGAACACGACCACCTCTGCTCCAGAGCGACCCGGGACGGTCCCGCCGACATCAGTATCACCACCGACAACGGGCCCCACGCCAGGAACAGTTATCCCGCCGGAACCGGGGACGGCGACATCACCGACTTCGAAGCACGATCAGACGGAGGATCATCAGACGGGGGATTACGCGGGGGACACCCCTGCCCGTTCAGCGGCCGATCCAGCTCCTTCCGAGACCGACACCGAGATCGGGGCAGGCGCGGACAGGCAACGGCGGACGCAATCGTTGACCTCCGCCGCAGCGCTGTTCTGTACCCACACTCCCGTCGGCAGAGGTACACGGCACAGCTCTGCCCTCGGTCTGCCCGCCAGCGACCCGGGCTCGACACTCCGGCCGAACCGAACCATTCACAGAGCACGCCGTACACCCGGGGGCCTCTATCTCGGCAACGCCTCCCTTGCCGCCGCACTCGAAGCCGCTATCGCCGCCGACCCCACCCTCGGGAACTCGGTACCCCGCGACCCACTCACCGACCGCGCCCTGATCTACCGACCCGACGCCCTCACCACCGCAGCCGTCCGATTCCGCGACAAACACTGCCGCTTCCCCGGCTGCCACCGCCCCGCCGCCCGCTGCCAACTCGACCACGTGAACCCGTTCGACCACAGCAACCCCCTCGGCGGCGGCTGGACCACCGTGGGCAATCTGCAGTGCCTGTGCGAATACCACCACACCGTCAAGACCGCCGGCTACTGGAAAGCCGTCATGCTCCCCGGCGGAGCGATCCTGTGGACATCGACATCGAAGACCACCCGAATCACCCTGCCCACCAACAGCACCGCCGTCCCCATCCTCGGAAACGACCTCAGACCACACATCCCCACCCAACCGAGAAACTCCGGCATCATCGCCTACCCCCACCCACCCGACCACCGGAAGTCGATAACAGAACCGACCGCCGAAGACACCGGCGAGCCGCCGTTCTAGGTGTGCTGGGGTAACGCCTCGGATGCGAAACCTGTTCAGGTGAACTGGCGTGCCCTGGTCTTGTCGATCACGAGCCACCCACCGTGGTGCTCCGAGGTCTCGAACATCGAACCCGTCGACCGACCCAATTCCACCAGCGATGATTCGTCGAACGTGCGAACGTGTCCGTGGCAGGCGGTGGTCTCGGTCTCGAAGGGCACTGCAACAACGACACGGGTGCGCGCGATGCGTAGTGCCTCTCTCACGATGCGAGATCCTGTCTCTGCGTCGACGTGTTCGAGGAGATGCAGTGCAGTCACCGTGTCGACGCTGCTGTCTGAGACGGGAACGTTCGCAGCGTCGCACACCACGGTGTCGAGTGTGATCCCGAGATGCGGGGCCACGACGGTGAGCAACCGCATGGTGCCGGCGGAGAGGTCCGTTGCGGTCACCAAGTGCCCCTTCATTGCCAGTCGGAGCGGAAAGAAGCCGAAACACGATCCCATATCGAGCACCGATCCGACGATCAGGTTTTCTGCGTGATCGTGGACGGGAGCGAAATCGGCAGTGCCGGATAGTAGTTCGTCGAGCGAGTTGCGATAGTAGGTGGACCAGGCGTCGACCGGATCGGCGACGGTGGTGCGGACGATCCCGACCAGCACCAACTCGAATTCCCGCTGCGAAAGACCCACATGACGTGCCTGTGCGGTCACGATCGGAACGAGGCGCTCACCGATCTGGGCCGACGTCAGGCCATGACACACCTGCACGGTCGATCCGGTTCGGACCGCGTCGAACTCGAGTCCATGCAGGTGTCGGACCACCACGTTCTCGTGCGCCCAGACTCCATCGGGGCTCGGTGCGAGTGCATCCAGTTCGGTCATCGATGTCATTTCTGTTCGTCGCACGTCCACTCGGCGTGGCCGCCCCTTCGGTGAGGTCGAGCGTTCCACACATCGGTCGACGAATCGGCCACTCCCTACCAGGTCGGGCCGCTCGGACGCTGCTGGCCCCGCACGCCGGACGGGACGATACCTACCCATATGGACGGTTGATGGCGACGGCCGACCAGTTCTTCTCTCACGCCGGTTCCGAGTCGTGATCGGCCGCTAGCGTGGTGATCCGAGACACAACCAATCGGATTGTGACCGAGCATATTTCGCAGGAGGTTCCAGATGTCGAAGAAGAACGAGAACGCTGTGGTCGGTACGGCCGTGGTCGAATCCGATCTCGTCGAGGAGTCGTTGGTCGAGGAAGTGTCGATCGACGGCATGTGCGGCGTGTACTGATCATGACCACTGCAGTGCGCGACGACCTCGATGCGGTCGGGCTGGATCTGGATTCGCGTTGGGTGTTGCATCCACAGGTGGCGTTGCGTCCGGAGTCTTTCGGGGCTCTGCTCTATCACTTCGGAACTCGCAAGCTCTCGTTTCTGAAGAACCGCACGATCGTGGCGATCATCACCTCGTTTCCCGATCATCCGGACATGCGGTCGGCGATCGAGGCCGCAGGGATCACCGAAGAGCAGTCGGCCCCATACGTGAAGGCCCTCGCAACGTTGGCCGACTCGAGCATGATCACTCGCCCGTAGAGCCTGACCCATTAGTAGAAGAGGACTTCCGCCCATGACCTCCACCCTCGAAAGGCCCGCTCCGGTAGGCAAATTGGTCGACCAGTTCGAACTCGGACTCGACGCGCCGATCTGCTTGACCTGGGAGCTGACCTACGCCTGCAATCTGTCGTGTGTGCACTGTCTGAGCTCGTCGGGTCGCCGTGACCCGCGCGAACTGAGCACCGAACAGTGCAAGTCGATCATCGACGAGCTGCAGAAGATGCAGGTCTTCTACGTCAATATCGGTGGTGGGGAGCCGACGGTGCGCTCGGACTTCTGGGAGCTCGTCGATTATGCGACCGCGCACCAGGTGGGTGTGAAGTTCTCCACCAACGGGGTCAAGATAGACAAGAAGGTGGCCGCGCGGTTGGCCGCGTCGGATTACGTCGATGTCCAGATCTCCATCGACGGCGCAACCGCCGAGGTCAACGATGCGGTCCGCGGACCCGGTTCGTTCGACATGGCGTGCCGGGCGTTGGAGAACCTGAAGGAGGCCGGCTTTCGGGACGCGAAGATCTCCGTCGTCGTCACCCGACACAACGTGAGTCAGCTCGACGACTTCAAAGCGTTGGCCGACAAATACGCTGCGACACTGCGTATCACCCGGTTGCGGCCGTCGGGCCGGGGCGCGGATGTATGGGACGATCTGCACCCGACGGCCGGTCAGCAGCGCGAGCTGTACAACTGGCTCGTCGCCAACGGTGAGGGTGTGTTGACCGGGGATTCGTTCTTCCATCTCTCGGCGTTCGGTGACGCTCTGCCCGGGCTCAACCTCTGTGGTGCCGGGCGGGTGGTGTGCCTGATCGATCCGATCGGCGACGTGTACGCGTGCCCGTTCGCCATTCACGAGAACTTCCTCGCCGGCAACATCGTCCGCGATGCAAAAGACGGCATGGGCGGGTTCCAATCGGTATGGCAGACATCGGAGTTGTTCCAGGATCTGCGCTCGCCGCAGACCTCGGGCGCGTGCACCAAGTGCGCCCACTTCGACGCGTGCCGTGGCGGCTGCATGGCAGCGAAATTCTTCACCGGTCTGCCGATGGACGGCCCGGATCCCGAATGCGTCATCGGGAACGGTGAAATGGCGTTGGCAGCGGCGGGGGAGATCCCCAAGTCCAGTGTCGACCATTCCCGGACCGGGCAACGCAAGACCCCACGAAAGTCGGTGCCGCTCACATTGATGATGCGTCCGCCGGCGAAGATCTGCGACGAGAATCCGCTCGCAGGAATGGAGCAGGAAAGCTGATGGCCAAGAGTGCGTGGTTCGAGACCGTTGCCGAAGCGCAACGGCGTGCGAAGAAGCGTCTACCGAAGTCCGTGTACGCCGCTCTGGTGGCAGGCTCGGAGCGCGGACTGACGATCGACGACAATACGGCGGCGTTCGGTGAACTCGGCTTCGCCCCGCACGTCGCCGGGCTGTCGGACAAGCGTGATCTGTCGACGACGGTGATGGGGCAGACGCTGTCGTTCCCGGTGATGATCTCGCCGACGGGCGTGCAGGCGGTTCATCCCGACGGTGAGGTCGCCGTCGCGAGAGCTGCTGCAGCGCGGGGTATTCCGATCGGGCTCTCCTCGTTCGCCAGCAAGTCCGTCGAGGAGGTCGCGGCGGCGAATCCGCAGACCTTCTTCCAGATGTACTGGGTCGGATCGCGCGAGGTACTGCTGCAACGGATGGAGCGCGCACGCGCAGCCGGGGCGGTCGGACTGATCATGACCCTGGACTGGTCGTTCTCCAACGGCCGCGATTGGGGTAGTCCGTCGATCCCGGAGAAGATGGACCTCAGGGCGATGGTGCAGTTCGCGCCGGAAGGCATCGTGCGTCCGAAGTGGTTGTGGGAGTTCGCCAAGACCGGGAAGATCCCCGATCTGACGACCCCGAATCTGACCCCGCCGACGGGTGGTCCGGCCCCGACGTTCTTCGGAGCGTACGGCGAGTGGATGGGTACCCCGTTGCCGACGTGGGAGGACGTGGCGTGGCTGCGTGAGCAGTGGGGTGGGCCGTTCATGCTCAAGGGCGTGATGCGCGTCGACGACGCCAAACGAGCCGTCGACGCCGGGTGCACGGCGATCTCGGTGTCCAACCACGGAGGCAACAATCTCGACGGCACCCCGGCTCCGATCCGGGCGCTGCCCGCGATTGCCGAGGCGGTGGGCGATCAGGTCGAGATCACCCTCGACGGCGGGATTCGGCGCGGCAGCGACGTGGTGAAGGCGCTGGCGTTGGGTGCGCGAGCGGTGCTGATCGGGCGGGCATATCTGTGGGGCCTGTCGGCGAACGGTCAGGCGGGCGTCGAGAACGTACTCGACATCCTGCGCGGCGGAGTCGATTCCGCTGTCCTCGGGCTCGGGCACACCTCGGTACAGGACCTCTCGCCGTCGGATGTGGTGATGCCGGCCGGGTTCGACCGCAGGCTCGGCGTCTAGAGCGCTGCGTGCTCACCGAGTCCGGTTGGTTCGAGTCCGTTGCGCAGGCCCAGCGGCGCGCGCAAAAGCGTCTTCCGAAGTCCGTCTACTCGGCGTTGGTGGCGGGATCGGAACGCGGAATCACTGCGTCGGACAACACCGCTGCGTTCGCCGAACTCGGGTTCGCCCCGCACGTGGCAGGGCTGTCGAACGAACGTGAGTTGTCGACGACGCTGATGGGGCAACCGCTGTCGTTTCCGGTGATGATCTCCCCGACGGGCGTGCAAGCGGTGCACCCCGACGGCGAGGTTGCCGTCGCGAGGGCGGCAGCGGCACGCGGTGTGGCGATGGGTTTGTCGTTGTTCGCGAGCAAACCCATCGAGGAGGTCGTCGCAGCGAACCCGCAGACGTTCTTTCAGCTTCACTGGGTCGGATCACGGGAGTTGTTGCTGCACATGCTCGATCGGGCACGCAATGCGGGTGCCGTCGGGTTGATCGTGACGATGGACTGGTCGTTCTCCGAGGGGCGGGACTGGGGGAGTCCGGTGATTCCCGATCGCCTCGATCCGAGGGCGATGCTCCGGTTCGCACCGGAAGCACTCGCGCATCCGCGATGGCTTGCGCGGTGGGCACGCGCGGGCACCCTCCCGGATCTGACGGCACCCAACCTCGCTCCGCCCGGAAAGCCCGCGCCGACGTTTTTCGCCGCATATCGCGAGTGGAAGTCCACGCCGCTACCCACGTGGGAGGACATCGCCTGGCTACGTCAGCAGTGGGACGGTCCGTTCATGCTCAAGGGCATCTCGCGGGTCGACGACGCGTTACGGGCCGTCGACGCCGGCGTCACCGCGATCTCGGTGTCCAACCACGGTGGCAACAATCTCGACGGTTCCCCGGCGTCGATTCGGGTGTTGCCGTCCATCGCCGAGGCAGTGGGAGAGCAGGTCGAGATCACCCTCGACGGTGGCGTCCGGCGGGGAAGCGACGTGGCGAAAGCGCTCGCGCTGGGTGCGCAGGCAGTGCTGATCGGTCGGGCCTATCTATGGGGGTTGGCCGCGAACGGTCGAGCAGGAGTGGAGAACGTGCTCGACATCCTCCGCGGCGGACTGGATTCCGCGGTACTCGGTCTCGGGCATGCATCGGTGCACACGCTCGGACCATCCGATGTCGTACTACCGACCGACTTCGCTCGCGCCGATCGACTCCCCGTTCCGGAATACCCGACGCCGATGCGAACAAGGACGGCACAACCCATCCGGTGATTCGCGCCCGGCCATCCCGCGCGAGGGGCAGCCGCATCGGCGGTCACCAATCGGACAGTTGAGTGTGACCGTCCTGCAGGGCGCGGGCGAACAGGGCCGCCTTCGTCGGCGCGCTGCGGCCCACTGCCGCGTACTTCTGTCGGACCCGGGTGATATGTGTGTTGATCGTGCCCACCGATATGTAGACGGACCGAGCTGCGACCGTTTTCGAGTCGGAGGCGAACCAGGCCAGCATGACCTCGATCTCGCGCGCGCTCAACGCAGGCTTGGGGCGGCGAGTGTCGGTCGGTGTCGGGAGTGCAGTGGGTGCCGACTCTCTCGGCCTTCGAAACGGGTGATGTACCGCCGATGCCGACGTCTGCTCGAGCACGAAAATTTCCCCCTCGTGTATCCATCCATCCCCGACCTCAGCGTCCATCGTCGAAGCAATGGCGTCGCGGATCCAGCTGTGCGCGCAAGTCCATACAAGGTCAATACGGACGACTCCGGGTTCCACGTGTGCGTCATTCAAACGCAGCAATTTGCTGTTTGTCCTGCTCAGTGGGCTGTTCGAGGCATCGGTGCATGATCTGCCGGCTCTATAGTTTTCGCCCATGACCTCCGATCGCCCGGATCCCTCGTCGATCTCGGATCGCACCGAATTCGCCGCGGCGTTGCGTGTGATCAGGATCCAGGCGAATGCCACGGTCCGCGACATCGTCGAGCGTTCCGGTGGCCTGCACGGCACGATCAGCGGCTGGTTCTCCGGTCACCACGTACCCACGAAGGCCAGCGCCGAGATGTTCGCCGCGGTACTGGTCGCCTGCGGAGTCGACGACGAGGACGAGCGGGCGCGGTGGTGGGACGCGGTGTCGAGGGTGCGGTCCGTCTCGGGCAGGCGCACGGTCGACCCGGCGAAGGGCAGCCCACCGTACAAGGGCCTGGAGGCGTTCGGGACCGCCGATTCGGAGTGGTTCTTCGGCCGCGACGACGTCATCGACCGTCTGAGTACGCGCGTCCGCGGTGTTCTCGACAACGGTGGAGGCATCGTCTTCGTCGTCGGTGCATCGGGCTCGGGGAAGTCCTCGCTGCTGCGCGCCGGCCTGGCATCGAGGTTCGCTGGTTCGGAAATCTGTTCGGGCGTGGGCGATATCCGTGCCTTTCCCGAACGAGTCGGGTCGTTCGCGTCGGGATCGGTCGTCGTTCTGGATCAGGCCGAGGAGTTGTGGACGCTGGCGACAGCGCGCGAGCGCGAGAACTTTCTTCGTGCGGCCTCCGACTCGACCGACTCCGGGTCGGTCCTCGTCATCGGTCTGCGGGCCGACTTCTACCAGAACGCCGTGTCGGAGGATGCTCTGCTGGCCGGACTGTCCGACAACCCCGTGGTCGTCGGCCGCCTCACCGAATCGCAGTTGCGGGAAGTCATCGTCTCGCCTGCAGCGAAGGCGGGAATCACCGTCGACGATGCCCTCGTACAGGTACTGGTCGGGGAGTTGGGTCCGCGTGGATCGCAGTTCGCCCACGACTCGGGTGCCCTGCCGTTGCTCTCGCACGCATTGCTGACGACGTGGCAGGTCTCGAGCGGAAGGACGCTGACCGTCGCGGACTATCTGGCAACCGGCGGAATCGGCGGAGCGGTCGGCCAGAGCGCCGAGGAAGTGTTCTCCGCCTTGACGTTCGAGCAGCAGCGCGAAGCACGCCGCATCTTCATGCGTCTGGTCAATCTCGACGACGACGTGGTCACTCGTCGCCGCGTCGATCGTGTCGAGCTGTTCCACGGAGACGACGACATGAACGTGGTCACCGACGTCGATGTCGTCATCGAACGGTTCGCCGCGCGCAGACTGCTGACCGTCGACGAAGAGACGGTCCAGGTGACGCACGAGGCGTTGCTCACGGCATGGAAGCGGCTGCGTGAGTGGCTCGACGACGACCGTCAGTGGCTGGTCGAACACCGTCGGCTCACCCAGGCGGCCGAACTGTGGGAGAACAACGACCGCGACGAGGGCTCGCTGTTGCCGGAGTCCAGGCTGCTGGTTGTACAGGAATCCGTCGGACCGGTGCGTCGGCGCGACCTCAACTCCACCGAGAAGCTCTACCTCCAAGCGAGCGCGAATCGAGTCGAGCAACAGTACAGAAACGACAGACGTCGACGACGCACCCTGGAAACGCTCGTCACGGCACTGGCGATTCTGACCGTACTGTCAGTGACACTGGCAGTGACGGCGTTCGTCGCCCGATCGGACGCGAACGCCGGACGGCTCGCGGCCGAACACGCCGAGGCCGAGGCCGTCTCGCGTCAGATCGCCGGCGTCACGCAGCAATTACGAACGCAGGATCCCGGGCTGGCGGCCTACTTCGCGCTGGCGTCCTACGAGGTGGACCGAACGTCCGAGGCGCGATCGGCACTGCTCGATTCCTCGGCGATTCATACTCCGGTGCGGCTGCTCGGTGTCGAGGGCAATGCCGTGACCGCGGTCGACCCACGCGGAGTCATGGTGGCAACAGGCGGTTCCGACGGGCACGTGCGGATGTGGTCGCTCGCCGACGGCCACGCGCGGCTCGGTGAGATCGTCACGCGTGACTCGCGGGTGCTGACGTTCGATCCACGCGGAGGAGTCATCGCTGTCGGTGGAACCTTCGGTGTCGAGCTGTGGGATGTATCGGACCCGGCGACACCGACGAAGTTGTCGAGCACGGATGTGGTCGGTGTGGGGAACCTGTCGTTCTCGCCGGACGGACGATTTCTGCTCGTCGGCACCCAGGACGACAGATTGCCTCTTCTCGACGTGGCAGAACCCGCCACGCCCCGCACGGTCGGTGAAATCGCCCAACCAGGTTCGCCGTCGGCCACGGAATTCAGCCCGGACGGCCGGTTTCTGGTGACGGTCGGTGCCGGCCGCGCGCTGCGATTGTGGGACGCGAGGCAGCTGACCTCGTCTCCGGCAACCCCCACCGTGCCGTTGATCGACATCCCCTCGGACGGATCCACCTACACCGCACTGCAGTTGGCATTTTCTCCCGACAGCAGGACGTTGACAGCGGGTACCACCGGTCGTGAGGTTCTGCGGTGGGCCGTCGACGCGGGCGGACTTTCTCCTCTGCCTGCGTTGACGGGATTCACCAGCTATGTCAACGATGTCGCGTTCAGCGGCGACGGAGTCCAGATCGCTGCGGCGAGCTCGGACAATTCGTCCAAGGTATGGGACGCCGCATCGGGGACGCTGCAGCTCACGCTTCCCGGTCCGATCGAGGTGAGTTCGCTGGCATTCACGCCGGATCGCTCGTCGATCGTGACCGCCAGTGGTGATGGCACAACCCGAATCTGGCCGCTTCCGGGTCCGGCCCTCGCGGACGCCGGAGACACGATCTTCCAGAATCCTGTCGGTGCAGCGGGCACCCGGCTACTGGTCGGTGCAGGTCGTCGCGCGTCCGCAACAACCCTCTGGGATGTCGAGGACGTGGAGCATCCGGTGCCGTCGAAGCCGTTGGTCCTCGGTGACGGAATGGCGCAGACGGGTGCGGTTGCGCTCACGGCCGACGGCACTCTGGCCGCGGTCGGCACCGCAACTGGGGGATTTCAGCTTTGGGACACAACCGATCTCGACGATCCGGTGGCCCTGGGTTTCGTTCGGGAGGCGACCGGCAGCCTGACCGCGGTGCTGGCGTTCGATCGCTCGGGGACGATGTTGGTCGCGTCGGGTCAGAACTCGAACGACGTGTCGGTGTGGTCGCTCGAGGATCCGGCTGCCCCGATGAAGATGTCGACCTTGCAGGCGGGGAACTATCCGGCAGGCATGGCGCTGTCTCCTGACGGTTCGGTACTGGCCATCGCCAGTGTCGGGGGCGTGGTCGAACTGTGGGATATCAGTAACCCGACCGACCCGCGCCGCACGACCACACTCGGCGGATTCGGAGGCTCCATTCAGGCCGTGGCCATCTCGCCGGATGGGCGAACTCTCGCCGCCGGCGGTGCGGATCGTTCGATTCGACTGTGGGACATGACGAATGCGGCTGCCCCGCAACACCTATCTCGCATCGTCGGGCCCTCCAGCCCGATCTACTCGCTCTCGTTCGATCGGTCCGGCACGCGGTTGGCCGCGGGCGACGGGGGATCCTCGGTGTGGCTGTGGAATGTCACGGACCGTGCCGCGCCATCGCAGTACGCTGCCCTCACCGCCTATGGCATGCGTGTCAACGATGCTGTGTTCGCCGCGGACGGACGAGTGCTGTTCGGCGGTGGCACGGCCCGCGATGTCCGCATCTGGCGGACCGACCCCGACGAGGTTCGTACTCAGCTGTGCGAATCCGGGGGGTCGGTGGTGACGGAAACCGAATGGGCACAGTACCTACCCGGTGTTCCCTATCGGCAATTGTGTGAGCGCTGATCGGCCGGCCGAGCCTAGGTGGGGTCGGCCAGGGGCCTGGTGAAACCGTCGAGCATCCCGGTGTACAGCTTGGCCGGCGGAGAGGCGAATTCGCCGCGCTTTCCGGTACCCAGTCCCAGCGAGACCAGGGACTGCACGAACAACGTGCCCGCGGCCACACCGTCGACCACAGGTACTCCGATCTCGGCCGAAATGTGTTGGCACAGATCGGCCATACCCGCGCAGCCGAGAACCACAGCATCGCTACCGTCCGTCTCGACGGCGACGCGGCACGCCTCGGTGACGATCTTGCGGGCGTCGGGATCGGTCTCGAGATCGAGGACCGGCAGTTCGCACGCATGAATGCCGAGGCAGTGGCGTCCGAAGCCGTAGTGGTTCGCTAGATCCTGGGCACGTCCGATGGTGCGTCCGAGTGTGGTGACGACGCTGAAACCTCGACCCAGGAAACTCGCGGCGTGCATGGCTGCCTCGGCGATACCGACGACCGGCCCGGCCGCCAGCTCGCGGGCCGCGTCGATGCCGGGATCTCCGAAGCAGGCGATGACGTAACCGTCGACCCCAGCGGCCTCGCCCCGGGCGATCTCGGCGAGGATGCCTGGGACACTGAGTGCTTCGTCGACATGACTTTCGATGGACACGGGCCCCATCGAGGGGCTGACCGCATCGACGACCGTGCCCGGGCCGACCACGGCCCGGGCACAGTCACCGATCGTTGCGGTCATCGAACTGGTGGTGTTCGGATTGATGACCTTGATGAGCACGGAAGAAATCCTAAGCCTTCGCTGGGACGTCGAAGTTGGTGACAGCCAGCTTGGTTCGTGTCGCCAGGTAGAAGTACATGACGAACCCGATACCGCAGCCGATGAACCAGCTGTACTTCGACGCCGTCGACATGCCGGCGATCTCCATGCCGTCGATGGCCCCGTTGAAGAGGACGGTGAACATCGCGACCAGCGCGCCCACGACGGTGGAGTACACCGCCGCCGGGTTGTAACCCTTGGAGTACCAGTACAGCCCGGTGGACGACATCGAGAACAGCTCGTCGACGACGACCCTTTGCTTGCGGACGAGGTAGTAGTCGGCGATGAGGATGCCGAACAGTGGTCCGATGAATGCACCGAGGGTCTCGAGCGTCAGGTGGATGACGTCGGGGTTGTTGTAGAGGTTCCACGGCGTGATCAGCACCGAGCCGATGGCGGCGATCATTCCGCCCGCGCGCCAGCTGATGCGCTGGGGGCTGACGTTCGAGAAATCGAATGCAGGGGAGATGAAGTTGGCGACGATGTTGATGCCGATGGTGGCGATCGTGAAGGTCAGCGCGCCCAGGACGATGGCGAACGTGCTGTCGATCCGTGCCACGGTCTCGACCGGGTCGGTGATCAGTTCACCGAACACCGGAAGCGTCAACGACGCAGTAACGACGACGAGTATCGAGAAGACCAGGAAGTTCACCGGCAGACCGAGGAAGTTGCCCTTCTTCACGGCGGCGTAGGACTTTCCGTAACGCGAGAAGTCGCCGAAGTTGAGCATGGGGCCCGAGAAGTAGGACACCACGAGCGCGATCGCACCGAGCATGACCGGAATGGAGCTCAGACCCGTGTGCTCGACCTCTCCGAGGTTCAGATCGATTGCGCCCCAGCCGGCTTTCCAGATGAGGTAGCCGCACAGCATGAACATCACGACGTACACCGCGGGGCCGCAGAAGTCGATGAACTTGCGAATGGACTCCATGCCCCGCCAGAACACCGCCGCTTGGACGACCCAGAGGAACAGGAAGCTCGCCCAGCCGAGCAGCGAGAGTCCGGCGAAACCGTAGTCGGCGGTGACGGCATACGGAGCGAGAGACGGGAACAGCTTGATCAACACGATGTCGAGCGCGGCCGAGGCCAGGAATGTCTGAATTCCGTACCAGGCCACGGCGATCAAGCCACGAATGATCGCCGGAATGTTGGCACCGAGAACACCGAAGACACTGCGGCAGATGACCGGATACGGAACTCCGGACACCTGGCTCGGCTTGGCGACGAGGTTGCAGAAGAAGTACACGATCGTGATGCCGACGAGCAGCGCGATCAGCACCTGCCAACTGGCCAAGCCGAGCGCGAACAGGCTGCCCGCGGTCACGTAGCCACCGACCGAGTGCACGTCGGACATCCAGAAGGCGAAGAGATTGTACGAGGTCCACGTCTGCTTCTTCAGCGGAGCGAGATCCTCGTTGGTCAGCCGCGGGTCGTAGCTGTCCTTGATCAGGCCACCGCCGACGGGGTGGCCCGCGGCTTCCACGAGATCTCCCGTTTGAGCGGGACCGTGCGCTGTATCTGTCATCGATGCTCCTGACGGCATGGCATTGAGGTGAACGAAGGAGGTGAACGAGCGAATGAGGAAAAGCTAGCGGCGCAGTGTTGCGCACTCGTGACGCGAGCGATATATCTTTCGGATTCGTTCCTCGGCTATTCCGACGGCGGATCGGCAAACAATCCATGGTCGTTCGACAGTGTCGAAATGACCGAATTGAGACGTGTGTGGTGATGTTGTGCTGCGCCGAGCAGTCCCGCGGAATCACCGTCCAGGAATGCCGTGAGCATATCGGCGTGGTCGCTGTGCAGTGATGCCCTGTCGGAACCGGCGACATGCACCATCGGCTGCACGGGTTCGGTGATGTTCCAGGCGGATTCGAGCATGTGCAGCAACCGGTGCATCCGAGAAGGCCGCGTCAGGGACAGATGGAATTCACGTGAGAGTCGGTGATACTCCCGCGAGTCGTCGCGAGCCAGTGACGCTTCGAGCTGCCGATTGATCTCGATGAGGTGTTCACGGTCGGCATCGGTGGCGAATTCGACGGCGATCGGCAGCGCCGCAGTCTCCAGAACCTCTCGGACGATGTACATTTCGCGTAGTTCGGCCGCGGTCAATTGGGCGACCGTGTAGCCGAGATTCGGCCGATGATCGACCAAGCCCTCGCCGATCAGCGTCTTGAGCGACTCGCGCACCGGTATTCTGCTCACCCCGAACAGTTCCGCCACTTCGTTGAGCGGAATAGGGGTATTCGGTGGAGCGTCGCCCGCGAGAATCACCCGACGCAATTCGCGCAGAATCGACGGCTGCGGGCCACCGGGTGCCGATATCGACAATTGCGAGAGCAATATGGACCGACGGCGGGGTGGCACGAATGGAAGATTAACGACCGTGTGTTTCGGCGGCGTGACGGCTTCGTTCCATCCGATATCATCTGCATCCATGTCCAGGGACTCACTCGGTGCTCAGTACTGGCCGGACGTCGACCGGTCGAGGACCCTCGTCGTGCCGGTCGGTTCGATCGAGCAGCACGGACCGCACCTTCCCCTCGACACCGACACTCGTATCGCCGACGCCGTGGCGCGAACCGTTCCGCATGCAACCGTTGCCCCGCCGATCGCCTACGGAGCCAGTGGTGAGCACGAAGGATTTCCCGGCACCGTCTCGATCGGTGCGGCCGCGCTCGAAACGCTTCTGGTGGAGTACGGACGCTCCGCCTGCCGGTGGGCCGAGCGGGTGGTGTTCGTCAACGGCCACGGCGGAAACGCACCGACGGTGCGGACCGCAGTGCTGCAGCTCCGGTACGAAGGCCGCAATGTCGTGTGGTTTCCGTGCGCGATACCCGGAGCAGATGCTCACGCCGGCCGGACCGAAACGTCGTTGCTGCTGCATCTTTCGCCCGAGGCGGTGGACATGACGAAGGCGCAGGTGGGAAATGTGACCGATATCGCCGCCCTGCTCCCGGCACTTCGCGACGGTGGATTGGCTCCGATCACCGCCAACGGCGTGCTCGGCGATCCGACCGGGGCCGATGCGGAGGAAGGGCGTCGCGCCTTCGAGCAGATGTGCACCCGAGCGGCCGATGCAGTCGGGCGATGGAGTCCCTCCGAGCAGGGGGTGATCTCATGACCGAAACCGGTGAAACGCCTGGTCGCGACCCCGACCAGAAGCTGCGGAAAACGGGGAACAGGTATGTTCCGTCCGATTTCTCGGGTGGCCGACACTCCGGCGGCTTGTCCGCTTACGATCTCCTGATGGGTGAAGGTCGGTTGCCTGACGGCTTCGGGGTGCGAGTCGATCCACGCGTACGTACATTCTCCGAAGGGCGCGTCCTGATCGGTGGTTCACCGACCCGCATGCTCAAGCTGGCACCGACCGCTGCCGCCATGATCGGCGACGGGTTCATCGAAGTGACCGACTCGCAGTCCGCGCTCGTGGCCCGCAAATTGCTCGACTCCGGAGTCGGGAATCCGCGGCCGATGTCGATTCCCTCGCCGAGCGACGTCACCGTCGTCGTGCCGCTCAAGAACAACGAGGCGGGGTTGGAGCGCTTGATCGCGTCGCTCCACGGGCTGCACGTCATCATCGTCGACGACGGCTCGGACGTGCCGGTCGCCGTACCGCGGATCTCCTGGAGCGTGGGCAGCATGACGGTGCTGCGGCACGAGCGATCACGTGGACCTGCTGCCGCACGGAACACTGGCTTGCGATGTGCAACAACGGATTTCGTAGCGTTCTTGGACTCCGACGTCGTGCCACGAAAGGGGTGGCTGGAGGTGATGCTCGGCCACTTCTCGGATCCGGCGGTCGCCCTGGTGGCCCCCCGCATCGTCGCACTCGAGCCCGAGGGCAGTGCGCTGGCCAGGTACGAACATGCCCGCTCGTCGCTCGACCTGGGTCGCAAGGAAGCGGCGGTACGGGCAGGCAGTTCGGTGTCCTACGTCCCCAGCGCCGCGATGTTGATGCGTCGGTCGGTGGCGATGGACTGCGACGGATTCGACGAGTCGATGCACGTGGCCGAAGACGTGGACCTGTGCTGGCGATTGCAGGAAGCGGGGTGGAGGCTGCGCTACGAACCGGTCGCCCACGTCGCGCACGAGCATCGCGTCACCTTCGCCGAATGGTTCGCCCGCAAGCTGTTCTACGGCACCGGTGCCACACCGTTGTCGGCACGTCATCCGGGAATGGTGCCGCCCATCGCGATGTCCCCGTGGACGTTGGTTGCATGTCTGCTCGCGGCGAGTCTGACGCGGATCGGTCTCGTCGGCGCTGCCGCCACACTCGGCGTGACGATCGTTCGTCTGCGCAGGATGTTCGTCGGTCTGGACCAGCCCACTCGGATCGCGGCCATCCTCGCGGCCGAGGGTTTCGTGGCGGGGTTGTGGCAACTGGCGTCGGCCCTGTGTCGGCACTATTGGCCGATCACCCTGCTCACCGTACTGCTGTCCAGTCGTATTCGTAGGATCGCACTGGGATTGGCTGTGGCAGAGGCGTTCTCGGATTGGTACAAGCACCGGGAGCCCGGCGGTCTCGATCCGGTGCGTTATGCCTTCTACAAACGAGCCGATGACGTCGCCTACGGAGCGGGGCTGTGGCACGGTGCACTGTCCGCCCGCAGCGTCGACGCCCTCAAGCCCCGCCTCGACGGCTGACGTGGTGCCACCCCGGTCTGCTCCGTCGACGGTGTGAACCCGATCGAGTTCGCCGACGTCATCGTCGTCGGAGGTGGTTCCTGCGGTTGCGTTCTCGCATCGAGGCTCAGTGAGAACCCCGATCGGTCGGTGCTGTTGCTCGAGGCCGGGCCTGCGTTCCACAGCGTCGCCGACGTTCCGGCGGCCGTGCTCGACGCGTCGACACTTCCCATCGGCCCCGGTAGCGAATGGGTGGGAACCTATACGGCCGAACTCGCGTCCGGTGTGTCCCGGACGATCGCGCGAGGCCGGGTGCTGGGAGGCTCCGGCGCAGTGAACGGCGGCTACTTCGTCCGCGCCACGCCGGGTGACTTCGATGCCTGGCCGCAGTCTTTGTGGTCGTTCGATCAGGTGCTGCCGTTCTACATCGGCTCCGAAACCGATCTCGATGCCGACGCGGTCGATCGGTGGCACGGTTCCCGCGGGCCGATGCCGGTCTCGCGCACGTCGGAGCAGGACCGACATCCGCTGACCGCATCGTTCGTGCAGGCGGCCGCGAACGCAGGTTTTCGATTCCACGAGGACATGAACGCACCCGACGCGGCCGTGGGAGGAGTGGGCGCAGTTCCGTCGAACATCCGAAACGGTACCCGTGTAAGTGCCGCTCTGGCATACCTTCTGCCGGTCATCGATCGAAAGAACCTACGGATACAAGGGAATACGACGGTGTCGTCGTTGATGTTCGAGAAAAACAGGGTGGCCGGGGTCGAGATCATCGTCGACGGTGTACGCAGTATCGTGAAGTCCGACAAGGTGATTCTGTCTGCGGGTGCTGTGCACACCCCCGCGTTGCTGCTTCGATCCGGCATCGGTCCGGCCGAAAGCAGTGTTGCGCTGGGGATTCCGGTGATCTCCGACAATCCGGGCGTCGGCCGTGGCTTCAGCGACCACCCCGAGGTTGCCGTTCCGGTAGCGACGACCGAAGAATTCTCGACGGTATCTCGTGCTCTGGAAGCGGTGTTGCACGCGGGCGATGTCGAGATCAGGCCGTACACCGGGAGATTCGATCGATTGATCTCCGGTCTTTCTCGTGGGCCGCACGTGTTCGGTGTCGGCCTCATGCGCTCGACGGCACGCGGGAGCATCACGCTGCGAAGCACGGATCCGTTCGAGTCCCCGGACGTGCGATACCGCTATCTCGAATCGGAGGTCGACCGGCGCGCTATGCGCGAGGGCGTCGAACTCGCACGCGATCTACTGGCGTCGCCGATCATGTCGGAGATCGTCGATGTGCCCGCGATCGACGACCCCCTCGCGGCACTCGGTACGTCGCTGCATCTGTCCGGCAGCGCCAAGATGGGCCTGGAATCGGACCCGGAGGCGGTGCTCGACGACCACTGCCGGGTGCGTGGTGTCGACGGTGTCCTCGTCGTCGACACCTCGGCGTTTCCGGTGGTGCCCAGCCGCGGCCCGCATGCGACGGCAATCATGTTCGCCGAGCGTGCAGCGGCCTTGATTGCTGACCACGGTAGGGGTGTCGAGGCGTAGCGTTCATGGTCTGGGGACCGTTCGGGTTCCCCGATAGATGGGTTACTGCCATGTCGGACAAATCGCCCCGCAACACGATGACCAAGAAATCCGGCAAATCGCTCAAGGACAAGCGCGCGGACAAGCGGGCCAAGTCGAGTGGTGACACCAGCAACGACATCATCACGTCGAGCGCCAAGAAGAAGTAGGCAACCGGGGTCGGCGCGACCGGCCACAGCCGCGCGCGCCGGCCACGGCTGTATCCTGGTCTGTGAGCTGGGTAACAACGATGTGGACAGGTCACGGAGGAAGCGTCGAATGGCAAGCCGATCGGACAGTGGCGGCAACCCCTGGGTCGCAGTGCGTCCCGGCGAGGACGTCGCTGTGCTCGCGCGCCAGATGTCCAGTGCCCACCAATCTTTCGTGGACGACCTCCGTACTCACGGTTCGACGGTGAGGTCCGTCGTACTCGACTCGTGGATGCGCAGTCGCACCAAGGGGGTCGATCCCGACGGCGGAAACGACACTCCGGCATTGACCGGGCCGGATCTCGAGCGCTACCGCAACGGGCATCCGATGGCGATCATTCGTCCGGTCATCCGAAAGCTGCTGGTCGAGGACGCGGCGGACACCGGCTTGCTCGTTGCCATCTCCGATGCCGAAGGCCGGCTGCTATGGGTCGAGGGTGACTCCGCAGCCAAGGACCGAGCGCTCACGATGGACTTCGCCGAGGGGGTCGATTGGAGCGAGGAGAACAAGGGCACCAATGCCCCCGGTACCGCGCTCGCAGTCGACCACAGTGTGCAGATCTTCGCGTCCGAGCATTTCTCTCGGTCGGTGCACGAGTGGAGCTGCTCGGCGGCACCGGTTCACCACCCCACCAGTGGCCACATCCTGGGGGCGATCGACATCACCGGTGGTCCGCGCGTCGCGGTGCCCGAGGTGCTCTCGCTGGTGCGTGCCACCGTCGCCGCCGCCGAGTCCGAATTGCGTCTGCATCTGATGAACTCGCCGAAATCGTTGGGCGACACTGCTCCTCGGCTTGAGGTTCTCGGATCCGGACGGCCGGGAGTGGTGCGTGGTTCCGGCCGGATACCGCTCTCCCAGCGACACGCGGAGATACTGCTTCTACTCGGTGAGCATCCCGAAGGGCTCAGCTCCGACCACCTCGCCGTGCTGCTCGACGAGCAGGAGCTGGACTCGGTGACGATTCGCGCCGAGATGTCGAGATTGCGCAAGGCATTCGGTACCGCAGGCCTGGCGTCGCGGCCCTACCGCCTGGTCGGCGAGCTGTCCTCGGACGTCGGCGACATCCGGCGTGCCCTCGACCGCGGAGACGTCGAGGCTGCTCTTCGTATCTACTCGGGTCCGGTGCTGCCCGGATCGTCCGCGCCCGGCATCGAGGAGATCCGCGAGGAACTGCGGTCTCGAATGCAGGCCGCGCTGCTCCGACTCGGAGATCCGGTGCTACTGGCGCAGTGGACGTCGTCGATTCACGGTCGATCGGACGTGATCGCGTGGGAGGCCTACCGGGCCACCCTGAGCCGAGACTCCGCGCTGTACGGGCAGGTCAGTGCGCGTATCGATCTCCTCGACCGCGAACTCGGAATCTGACGCTGTCGCCACTGTCGGTACCTCCGGCAGCAGCGGCAACACAGATGCAGTCGCATCGGCAACGTAGTTGCAACGTTGCAAGCCCTAGTGTCCTGAATCACACACCGCATCAACTGTGAAGCACGTGTCGATCAGGAGGATTTTCAATGTCCGTCTACTCCCGTCCAGGTTCCGCCGATTCCGTCATGTCGTTCCAGTCGCGTTACGACAACTGGATCGGCGGCGAGTGGGTACCGCCGGTCAAGGGTCAGTACTTCGAGAACCCGACTCCCGTCACCGGAGAGAACTTCTGCGAGGTCGCCCGCTCCACGTCCGAGGACATCGAGCTCGCGCTCGATGCCGCACACGCCGCAGCGCCCGCATGGGGCAAGACCTCCGCCGCCGAGCGCGCCGTGATTCTCAACAAGATCGCCGACCGAATCGCCGAGAACCTCGAGTCCATCGCACTGGCGGAGTCCTGGGACAACGGCAAGCCGATTCGCGAGACTCTCAACGCCGACATTCCGCTCGCCGTCGATCACTTCCGCTACTTCGCCGGCTGCATCCGCGCGCAGGAGGGATCACTCTCCGAGATCGACAGCGACACAGTGGCATACCACTTCCACGAGCCGCTCGGAGTCGTCGGGCAGATCATCCCGTGGAACTTCCCGATCCTCATGGCCGTATGGAAGCTCGCGCCCGCTCTCGCGGCCGGAAACGCCGTGGTGCTCAAGCCCGCCGAGCAGACTCCCGCATCGATCCTGCACCTGATCTCGATCATCGGCGACCTCCTGCCTCCGGGCGTCGTCAACATCGTCAACGGATTCGGAGTCGAGGCAGGCAAGCCGCTGGCGTCCAGCCCGCGCATCGCCAAGATCGCCTTCACCGGGGAGACCACCACCGGCCGTCTCATCATGCAGTACGCGTCGCAGAACCTGATTCCGGTGACTCTCGAACTCGGCGGCAAGAGCCCCAACGTCTTCTTCTCCGACGTGCTGCAGGCCAACGACGATTACCAGGACAAGGCGCTCGAGGGCTTCACGATGTTCGCCCTCAATCAGGGGGAAGTGTGCACCTGCCCGTCGCGCTCGCTGATCCAGGCTGACATCTTCGACGAGTTCCTCGCCTTGGCCGCCATCCGCACCAAGGCTGTGCGACAGGGAGATCCGCTCGACACCGAGACCATGATCGGCGCACAGGCGTCCAACGATCAGCTCGAGAAGATTCTCTCGTACATCGAGATCGGCAAGGGCGAGGGCGCACAGGTCGTCACCGGCGGTGAGCGTGCGCAGCTCGGCGGAGATCTGAACGGTGGCTACTACGTCCAGCCGACGATCTTCACCGGCAAGAACAACATGCGCATCTTCCAGGAGGAGATCTTCGGCCCGGTCGTGTCGGTCACGTCCTTCAAGGACTACGACGATGCCATCGACATCGCCAACGACACCCTCTACGGACTCGGTGCAGGCGTCTGGTCTCGCGACGGCGGCGTCGCCTACCGAGCCGGACGCGACATCAAGGCCGGTCGCGTGTGGACCAACACGTACCACCAGTACCCCGCGCACGCCGCGTTCGGTGGCTACAAGCAGTCGGGTATCGGCCGCGAGAACCACAAGATGATGCTCGATCACTACCAGCAGACCAAGAACCTGCTCGTCAGCTACGCCCAGAAGGCCCAGGGCTTCTTCTGATGAACAGCGCTGCGCAGCCCGCGCGGCTGAAGACCACCGTCGAGGCGATGGACCTGCTCCGTCGCCTCGGCGGTATCCACGGGGAACTGATGATGCATCAGTCCGGGGGATGCTGTGACGGGTCGTCGCCGATGTGTTATCCCGCAGGCGAATTCATCGTCGGCGACCGGGACGTTCTCCTGGGGTACATCGACCTTCGACTGGGGGTCGGTGAGGTCCCACAGGACCTGCCGACCGGGAGCGACGGTGTGCCGGTGTGGATCTCGGGATCCCAGTTCCAGGCGTGGAAGCACACCCAGCTCGTGCTCGACGTGGTTCCCGGCCGCGGCGGTGGATTCTCGCTCGAATCGCCCGAGGGAGTGCGGTTCCTCAGCCGCGGACGTGCATACACCGCCGAGGAGAACGACATTCTCGCGCAGCATCCACCACTGGTGGGAGTCGACTGGGAAGAAGGTCGACGGCCGGAGGTTCCCGCAGACCCCTTGGTGGTCGCCGAGGCCGTCGATGCGTGTCCCGTCCCTGGGATGCTTCAGGGCTGAGTGCCTGCGGCAGTGGTGCGGTTGGATGCCGCAGGTGGCACACAACCGCACCACTGCGCGCAGCGCATACAGTGCGAGCGATGAAGAGTTCATCGAAATCCGACGCGGCCGAGGGCGGCGAAAGCCTGCGTACCGTGGTGATCGCATTCGTCGCCAATCTCGGCGTCGCGATCGCCAAGACGTTCGCCGCAGTGTTCACCGGGTCGGCGTCGATGGTTGCCGAAGCCGCGCATTCGTGGGCGGATACCGGTAACGAGATCTTCCTGCTCGTCGCCAATCGTCGAGGTTCGCGCGGGCCCGACGATCGGCGGCCGCTCGGCTACGGGCGCGAGACCTACTTCTGGTCGACGCTCGCAGCCATCGGTCTCTTCGTCGCCGGTGCTGCGGTATCGGTGTGGCACGGCATCACCTCGTTGCTCGCCGGCGAATCGAGCAGCGAGAACTACCTCGTCGCGTATGTGGTGCTCGCCGTCGCATTTCTGCTCGAGGGAGTGTCGTTCCTGCAATCGGTTCGGCAGATTCGCGGTGAGGCGGCCGAATACGACAAGGACTTCCTCGACTACGCACTCGAGACCTCGGATCCGACGCTGCGCGCGGTGTTCGCGGAGGACAGCGCCGCATTGATCGGCATCGTGATCGCCGGTGCGGGAATCGGGTTGCATCAACTGACGGGGTCCGCGGCCTTCGATGCCATCGGATCCATTCTGGTGGGTGTACTGCTCGGAATCGTCGCCTTCGTGTTGATCGATCGAAACCGCCGATTCCTGACCGGCGAACCAGGATCGAGAGCATTATGGAACGCGGTGGTGCAGCGGATCGAGCAACTTCCCGAGGTGGCGTCGGTCAGATTCGTGCGCATCGAGTTCGTCGGTCCCAAACAGATCTACGTGGTGGCGAGTGTCGATCTCGTCGGTGATTTCGCAGAATCACGCATCGCGCACACGCTCCGGCGGCTGGAGCGTGAGTTGGAAACCAACAGGGCTGTGGTGGACGCGGTACTGACAGTCGCCGAACCGGACGAGGGAGACATCGGCGACGTCAACGCCGTCGGAACCTGACGTAATTCGCCCGTCACTCACCGATGACGCGGCGCTTACATCACGGGCCTATCTTGAACCGATTCGCGCGCCACACGTGTTGTGAATCGTCCCCTCGGGCGTGACCCCGCTCCGAGCGAACTTGCTACGAGAGGCTTGCAATGTCCGTGGTAGACCCCCAGTCGTCTCAATCGAAATCCGGCTCTCACGAGGGCACTCGGTCGCACGTCGAGGGCGGTGACTACCTGGCCAAACGTACCCTGAAGAAGGGGACAGCGGGCTGGGTACTGCTGGCAGGCCTCGGAGTCAGCTACGTCATCTCCGGCGATTACTCGGGGTGGAACCTCGGTCTCGCGGAGGGCGGTTTCGGTGGCCTCCTGATTGCGGCGATCATCATCGCGGGCATGTACCTGGCCATGGTCCTCGGCATGGCAGAGATGTCCTCGGCGCTGCCTGCAGCGGGCGGTGGCTACACCTTCGCCCGCCGAGCGCTCGGGCCGTGGGGTGGATTCGCCACCGGCACAGCCATTCTCATCGAGTACGCGATCGCCCCGGCGGCAATCGCCACGTTCATCGGTGCCTACGTCGAATCACTCGGACTGTTCGGTATCACCGACGGCTGGTGGGTCTACCTGGTGGTCTACGCCGTGTTCATCGGGATCCATCTGTCCGGCGCAGGCGAAGCCCTCAAGATCATGTTCGTCATCACCGGAATCGCACTGGTCGGACTCGTGGTCTTCGCCATCGCCGCCATCGGACAGTTCGACGCGAGCAACCTGACCGACATCGCCCCCACCGACGCCGCCGGAGCCTCCGGATTCCTGCCGTTCGGCTACCTCGGAATCTGGGCTGCCGTTCCGTTCGCCATCTGGTTCTTCCTCGCCATCGAAGGTGTTCCGCTGGCCGCGGAAGAGGCCAAGGATCCGACGAAGAACGTCCCGCGCGGCATCATCGCCGCCATGGGCGTGCTGCTCGTCACCGGTGCCGTCGTGCTGTTCCTGGTGACCGGGGCCGGCGGTGCCGACGCCGTCAAGGAATCGGGGAACCCGTTGGTGGAAGCTCTCGGTGACGGAACCGCGAGCAAGATCGTCAACTACATCGGCCTGGCCGGACTCGTCGCGTCGTTCTTCTCGATCATGTACGCGTACTCACGCCAGCTGTTCGCGCTCTCGCGCGCCGGGTACCTGCCGAAGACGCTGTCCATCACCAACTCTCGCAAGGCCCCCACACTGGCGTTGATCGTGCCGGGCGTCATCGGCTTCTTGCTCTCGTTGACCGGTCAGGGCGGAATGTTGCTCAACATGGCCGTGTTCGGCGCGGCTCTGAGTTACGTTCTGATGATGGTCAGCCACATCGTGCTGCGTCGTAACGAGCCGAACATGGAACGCCCGTACCGAACCCCCGGCGGCGTCGTGACCACCGGATTCGCGTTGGTCATCGCAGCCCTCGCCGTTGTCGCCACCTTCGTCGTCGACTCCACCGCGGCGCTGTGGTGCCTGGCCGTGTTCGTCGCGTTCATGGCCTACTTCGGCATCTACAGCAGGCATCATCTGGTTGCGAATTCGCCGGACGAGGAATTCGCCGCACTGGCCGAGGCCGAGGCCGAGCTGGAATGACGATCTACACCCAACAGGTCTCGGGTACCACCTACACCTTCGACGGTCTGGTGGACCTGATGGCCAAGGCGACCCCGCTGCGGTCGGGAGACGAATTGGCCGGTTGCGCAGCCGAATCCGATGCCGAACGAGCTGCAGCGCAGTGGGCATTGTCGGAGGTCTCGCTCGATGTCTTCCTGCACGATCTGCTCGTTCCGTACGAGAGCGACGAGGTCACCCGGCTCATCATCGATTCACACGACCGAATCGCGTTCGGGGCGGTCTCGCACCTGACCGTCGGAGGTCTGCGGGACTGGCTGCTGCAGGTCACCGCAGGGCCGAACGCGGCGGCGACGTTGCGCTCGGTGGCAGCCGGACTGACCCCGGAGATGGTGGCGGCGGTCAGCAAGATCATGCGGAACCAGGATCTGATCGCGGTGTCGCGGGCCGCGCAGGTGACGTCGGCGTTCCGTACGACGATAGGGCTGCCCGGAACACTGACCACGCGGCTTCAGCCCAATCACCCGACGGACGACCCCCGCGGAATCGCCGCGGCCACGCTCGACGGACTGTTGCTCGGATCGGGCGACGCGGTGATCGGTATCAACCCGGCCACCGACTCACCGCAGGCGACGGCCGACCTGCTGCATCTGCTCGACGACGTTCGGCAACGCTTCGAGATTCCGACGCAGTCGTGCGTTCTCTCGCACGTGACAACGACGATGGAACTGATCGACAAGGGCGTTCCGGTCGATCTGGTGTTCCAATCCATCGCGGGCACCGAAGGAGCCAATTCGAGCTTCGGAGTGAACGTTCCGCTGCTGCGGGAGGCCAACGAGGCCGGCCGATCGCTGCACCGCGGAACCGTCGGGAACAACGTCATGTATCTCGAAACCGGTCAGGGTTCGGCATTGTCGGCGGGTGCGCACATCGGCACCGGCGACCGCCCCGTCGATCAGCAGACCCTCGAAACGCGTGCGTACGCCGTGGCCCGCGATCTCGAGCCGTTACTGATCAACACCGTCGTCGGATTCATCGGGCCCGAGTACCTGTACGACGGCAAGCAGATCATCAGGGCGGGCCTGGAAGATCACTTCTGCGGCAAGCTGCTTGGACTGCCGATGGGAGTGGACGTCTGCTACACCAACCACGCCGAGGCCGACCAGGACGACATGGACACCCTGCTGACGCTCCTCGGCGCGGCCGGGGTCGCGTTCGTCATCGCGGTTCCCGGTGCCGACGACGTCATGCTCGGATACCAGTCGCTGAGCTTTCACGACGTGCTCTACGTTCGACAGGTTCTGGGTCTGCGGCCGGCACCGGAATTCGAGTCGTGGCTCTCCCGTCTGGGCATGGTGGACGCCGACGGCCGGGTCCTCGACGTCGATGCCGCGGGTTCACCGCTACGGGCCTTGATGAGTGCGCGATGACCGGTGAATCGGAGGTGGCAGGAGTGGAGCCCGCGGAACGACCAGGGAGTGCAGGAGTGGAGCCCGCGGAACGACCAGGGAGTGCAGGAGTGGAGCCCGCGGAACGACCAGGGAGTGCAGGAGTGGAGCCCGCGGAACGACCGGAAACAGAGTTCTGGGGCGAGATGCGGGCGATGACGCAGGCCCGGATCGGACTGGGGCGCATCGGTGATTCGTTGCCGACCACGCGGGTGCTCGAGTTTCGCTCTGCTCATGCCGCCGCGCGCGATGCGGTGCACATGCCGCTCGAGGTCGAGGAGTTCGTGGGCCGGGTCGAGCAGGTCGGTCTCGGTGCACCGTCGGTGGTGACGTCGTTGGCGACCAGTCGTGCGGAGTA
Source organism: Rhodococcus sp. 06-418-5 (assembly GCF_002258285.1). NCBI lineage: Bacteria > Bacillati > Actinomycetota > Actinomycetes > Mycobacteriales > Nocardiaceae > Rhodococcus > Rhodococcus sp. 06-418-5. The sequence goes on along the minus strand of NZ_NOYE01000019.1, from coordinate 166,968 downwards.
TCTGCGACGGCCCGATCTGGGTCGGCAGCCGAAGGATCTGTCGGCGGTGCCGCATTCCGAGGACGAGATCGGCATCGTGTTGGGCGACGGCTTGTCCCCGCGTGCGCTCGCCGACCACGGTGTGGCGATGCTGGACGCGTTGAAAGCAGAGCTCTCCGATCGTTATTCGATCGCGGCTCCGGTGATCGCGACCGAGGCGCGGGTGGCGCTCGGTGATCACATCGCCGCGGCGATGGGTGTTCGGACAGTGCTGGTTCTGATCGGGGAGCGTCCGGGGTTGTCGGTTGCGGACAGTCTCGGCATCTATTTGACGCATCTGCCGAAACCCGGGTGCACCGACGCCGATCGCAACTGCATCTCCAACATCCATCCGCCGGAGGGACAGGGGTACGCACAGTCGGCACGAATCGTGGCCGGCCTGTTGGCCGGTGCCAGGAGACTCGGGCGGTCGGGTGTGGCGTTGAAGGACACCTCGCGAGCCGATGTGCTCGAAGCGGCCGAGGCCCTCACACTCGAGTGACGTCCCCCTATTCGGGGGTGGCTGTACGTGACCGGGCTCACTACCGTGGGGTCCATGGACAGTTATTCTTCCGGCGCGTCGGATACCGCAGTTCTGGACGACACGATCGGTGCCGATCTGGATCGCACCGCGGCGCTGTACTCGGATCGTGACGCGTTGATCGATGTTGCGTCCGGGCGGCGGTGGACCTACTCGGAGTTCGTCGCCGACGTCGACCTGTTGGCGGCCGGCTTGCTCGTGGCCGGAGTCGAGGTGGGGGACCGTGTCGGAATGTGGGCTCCCAACTGCCCGGAATGGGTTCTGGCGCAATACGCGACGGCCAAGATCGGTGCCGTGTTGGTCAACATCAATCCCGCCTATCGCTCACACGAGTTGCAGTTCGTGCTGAAGCAGGCCGGGGTGTCGGTGCTGTTGTCGGCCACGGAGTTCAAGGGATCGAACTACGTGGCGATGATCGACGACGTGCGCCCCGAGGTGGAATCCCTGCGTGAGGTGCTGTTCATCGGGAGCATCCAGTGGGAGGCGATGACCGATCGCGGGCATCGAGCGTTGGCGAAGACTCCGCGGATGATCACCGATGTGTCCGAGCGACTTGGTCCCGACGATGCGATCAACATCCAGTACACCTCGGGGACAACGGGATTCCCCAAGGGTGCGACTCTCAGCCATCGCAACATCCTCAACAACGGCTTCTTCGTCGGCGAGCTCTGCCACTACACCGCAGAGGACCGCGTCTGCATTCCGGTGCCGTTCTACCACTGCTTCGGCATGGTGATGGGCAATCTCGCGTGCACCTCGCACGGCGCAGCGATGGTGATTCCCGGTCCCTCGTTCGATCCGGTGGCGACGTTGACGGCCGTCGCCACCGAGAAGTGCACGTCGCTCTACGGAGTCCCGACGATGTTCATCGCCGAACTGGCACTGGAGAATTTCGACGAATTCGACCTCGGCAGTCTGCGTACCGGCATCATGGCCGGATCGCCGTGTCCCACCGAAGTGATGAAGCAGGTCATCGACCGAATGGGGATGGCCGAGGTGTCGATCTGTTACGGCATGACCGAGACGTCTCCGGTGTCGCTGCAGACTCGAAGCGAGGACTCCATCGAGCAGAGGGTGTCGACCGTCGGACGCGTCGGTCCGCACCTCGAGGTCAAGATCGTCGACCCCGTCCTCGGCGAGACGCTGCCCCGAGGCGAGGCCGGCGAGCTGTGCACTCGCGGCTATTCGGTGATGCTCGGTTACTGGCAGCAGCCAGACAAGACCGCGGAGGCGATCGACGGCGAGGGGTGGATGCACACCGGCGACATCGGGGTGATGGACGAAGACGGCTACGTGGCGATCACCGGGCGGATCAAGGACATGGTGATCCGCGGCGGCGAGAACATCTATCCCCGCGAAGTGGAGGAGTTCCTCTACACCCACCCCGACATCCTCGACGCCCAGGTGATCGGTGTGCCCGACCCGAAGTACGGCGAGGAGCTCATGGTGTGGATCAAGATGAAAGACGGTGCAGCGCCTCTCGATTCGACTGCGGTGCGCGCCTTCTGCGACGGACGGCTGGCGCACTACAAGATCCCGCGATACGTGCACGTGGTCGACGAGTTCCCGATGACGGTCACCGGCAAGGTGCGCAAGGTGGAAATGCGCGAACGGTCGCTCGGATTGATCTGAATATCGCCCTCGGGCTGCCATACTCGCTGCCATGACCAGTGCGCTGTGGACACCGACGGATTCCGACGTCGCCGAGGCTCGGGTGACCGAGTTCGCGCGATTCGTCGAGAAACGCCACGATGTGCTGCTACCGGACTACTCGTCTCTGTGGCGATGGTCGACCAACGAGTTGGAACTGTTCTGGCGAGCGGTGTGGGACTTCTTCGAGGTTCGCTCCTCCAGCGTGCCGACGACGGTGCTCGCAGAGCACGGTATGCCGGGAGCACACTGGTTTCCGGGTACCGAACTGAACTACGTGGACCAGGTCGTTCGACACGCTCGATCGGGCCGCGCCGCGATCGTCCACGCCCGCGAAGACGGTTCGACGCGGACCGTGACGTGGGAGGAGATGATCGATCAGGCCGGGGCGCTGGCAGGCATGCTGGCCGACGCGGGAGTCCGACGCGGCGACCGCGTCGTCGGATACCTGCCCAACGTCCCCGAGGCGGTGATCGGCTTCCTGGCGACCGCGGGCCTGGGGGCGGTCTGGTCCGCGTGCGGGCAGGACTACTCGGCCTCGGCGGCACTCGACCGTCTGGGCCAGCTCGAACCAACGGCACTGATCACTGCCGACGGGTACGTGTACGGAGGGAAGTTCCGAGACAAGGCCGCCGACGTCGACGCGCTCACGTCGGGGCTGCCGACACTGCAGGTCGTGGTGACGGTCGGCGAGGCGTCGGGAAACGCAGTGAGCTGGTCTGCCGCAACGGAGCACAGTCGTGAACTGGCCCCGGCGTCGGTGCCTTTCGACCACCCGCTGTGGGTCGTGTTCTCCTCGGGCACCACGGGTCTGCCGAAGGGAATCGTGCACGGTCACGGCGGTGTGGTGCTCGAGCACCTCAAATCCGTTGCCCTACAGTCCGATCTGGGCCCCGAAGACGTGTTCTTCTGGTACACCAGCCCCAGCTGGATGATGTGGAACTTCCAGATCGCCGGCCTGCTGACCGGTGCCACCATCGTGTGCGCCGACGGCAACCCGGCGTTTCCGGCACCGGATACACTGTGGGACATCGCCGCTCGGTTGGGTGTGACGTACCTCGGTACCAGCCCCGGGTACGTGCTCTCGTGCATCAAGGCCGACACGCATCCCGGCACCGACCACGATCTGTCGGCGCTGCGGGCCGTCGGCATCACTGGGTCCGCGATGCCTGCATCGTCGTCGATCTGGTTGTCGGAGAACATCGGAGCGCACCTACCGGTCTTCTCCATCTCCGGCGGGACCGACGTGGTGTCGGCGTTCGCCGGGGGAGTGCGGACCGCCCCGGTCTGGGCGGGGGAGCTGTCGGTGCCGTTCCTCGGGGTCGCGCTCGACGCCTACGACGAGGACGGCGAACCTGTCCGCGGTACCGTCGGCGAACTGGTCGTCACCGAACCGATGCCGTCGATGCCGCTATACTTCTGGAACGACGCCGACGGATCTCGATACCGGGACGCCTATTTCGACACCTATCCGGGCATCTGGCGGCACGGTGACTGGATCACGATGACCGACCGCGGCAGCGTCGTCGTGCACGGAAGATCGGATTCGACGCTCAACCGCAACGGAATTCGCATGGGCAGCGCCGACATCTACCAGGCCGTCGAATCTCTGGACGAGGTGACCGAGGCGCTCGTCCTCGGCATCGAGTTATCCGACGGTGGATACTGGATGCCCCTGTTCGTGGTGGTCCCGGACGGTGTGACCGACGAATTGCGGGAGCGCATCGCATCCGTCATCAGAACACAGGCATCGCCGCGACACGTTCCCGACGACATCATCGCCGCACCCGCGGTACCCCACACCCGGACCGGGAAGAAGCTCGAGGTGCCACTCAAACGCCTCTTCCAGGGTGCCACTGCTGCAGGCACTCTCGATGCGAGTGCCGTCGACGATCCGGCCGCGTTGGCGTGGTTCCTGGATCGGGCGACCGAGTTTCAGCGCGTCCAGCGGGCCAGGTAGGCCTTTTCCTCCGGCGCGATGCGGCGCAAGGTCTCGGCACCGACGTCGACCATCGCCATCCGGGTCGTCGCCACCACGGCGGGCGGTGAATCGGGTGCTGCGCCCGCGGCACGGACCTCGTACCCGATGGTGAAATCGACTGCGCGCACCTTCTCGAACCACAGCGTGACGTCCAGCGGACCGTCCGAGTGCCGAAGCGGCTTCTTGTACGCGATGGTGACATCGGCGATCAACGCACTCTTGATCAGAGACTCGTTGGCCTCGCCCTCGCTGAGCAGCCATTCGATGCGCGCTTCTTCGAGCAGGGTGACCATCCGGGCATGGTTGATGTGTGCGAAGGCGTCCATATCGGACCAGCGCACCGTCACGCTCGCGTGATATCCGACGGGCTCGGTCGACTCTGTCCGCATCGCAACAGGCTCTGGCTTCATCGCTAGAGGATGGCATGCGCGCCCGTGCGGAGGACGCTCTAGAGTCCCAGGAGTGATTATCGCCAACGTCGCACTGGATGGTTCCGGGCTGCTCGTCGACATCGAACTCGCGGGCTCGGTCATCGCGTCGATCACCCCTGCGGGCACCCGACGAGCATCGAGCGACGAGGTACTCGACGGTGGTGGCGGGGTGGCGCTGCCCGGGTTCGTGGACTCGCACGTGCACCTGACACAGTGGGCGGCGGCGCGGCGACGAATCGACGTCGGGCCCGCGGCATCGGCGGCCGATGCCGTCGCACTGGTGTATCCCTATGCTCGGACAGCAGGCGAATCAGTGGTGCGCGCCAACGGCTTCCGTGACGCGCACTGGCCGGAGGAGCCGCACAAGGACCTGCTCGAGAATGCGCTGCCCGGTGCCCGCGTGGCGATGACGAGCATGGACCTGCACACGTTGTGGCTCAGCCCGGCGTTGCTCGACGATCTGGGTATCGATCACCCCACCGGTGTGCTCCGCGATGTCGACGGCCTCGAAGCGGTCATGGCGCTCGAGGAGCAGGACGACCCGGCCGAACTCGATCGGGCCGTGCTCGACGCGACCGCAGCACTGGCGGTCCGCGGTGTCACCGGCGTCGTGGATTTCGAGTTCGCGGACAACAAGACGGTCTGGGATCGACGGTTGACGGCCGGCTCGCCCGCCGTCCGCATCGACACGACGGTGTGGCCCCAATGGCTCGACGAGGCACTCGATCGTGGTGAGCGGACCGGAGACGTCTCGGCCCACTCGGACCTGATCAGACGCGGCCCGCTCAAGGTGATGCTCGACGGTTCGCTCAACACCCGAACCGCGTGCTGCCACGATCGATACCCGGGGATCGACGGGGACGACGCGTACGGGCTGTTGCTCGAGACCCCGGGCAGTCTCTTCGATCTCGTCGCGCGGGCGTCACGCGGCGGCATCGCGGCGGCCGTCCACGCGATCGGTGATCGCGCCAACACCGTCGCGCTCGATGCGTTCGAGCGCGCCGGCTGCGGCGGTCGAATCGAACATGCTCAGCAGATCCTGCCGGAGGACATCACGCGGTTCGCCGCCTTGGGTGTCGCTGCATCGGTGCAGCCGCAGCACGCGATGTCCGATCGCGACATCGCCGAGGATCTGTGGGCAGGACGGCGTTCGGTGGCCTACGGCTACGGAACGTTGCACCGCAGCGGTGCGAGGCTGCTCTTCGGTTCCGACGCCCCGGTCAGTCCGCCGGAGCCGTTGGCGGGAGTCGCGGCTGCGGTGTTCCGTACCGACGACGAGCGACCTCCGTGGCACCTCGACGAAGCAGTACCCCTCGAGGTTGCTCTGCGCGCGGCGTGCGGTGGCCGTGGGCCACTCCGAGTGGGGGATGCGGCGGACATCGCCGTGCTCGTCGAGCATCCCGTGCACCGCTCGGTGCACGATCTCGCCGAGACGGAGATCAGAGCCACGATCTGCGCCGGTGCGCTCACTCACGCAGCTGGGGGGTAGGCACCCACTTCGGCACGGACATGAGAAATTACTCATGTCGCCTTCATCGCCGTCTCACACACCGCAGAGACCGTGGTGGCGTGAAGTTCGCACCCAAGATCGCAGTCCTGGCAGCCGTGGTGATCGTTCCGGTGGGCGTAGCGCTGGCGAGCACCGTACTTGCCGATACCCCGCAGGCACCGAGCTTCGAGCCGCGGGTCACCGTCGGAGTTGCGGCATCGAGCGCGTCGCCCCAGCCGTCCGACGCGGCACCGTCGGCGGCCCCATCGAGCGCCCCGGCCCCACCGGGCGATACGGCGCCATCGGCCGACCCGGGCCCATCGATGACCGCAGCTCCTCCCATCGCCACGGGCGCAGCGGGCGCGACGACTCCGGCCGCACCGGCCCCTCCAGCGGCGCCGCAGTCCATCGTCGTCCCCGCCCCGCCGCCTGTCGAGGTCCTACCGGACTGGGATGACGACGACGACTTCGGCGACCAGGACGATGCGGACAGCGACGACGCGGAAGACGACGACGGGTGAACTCGACCGAAGAATTGATCGACGACACGAAGGCTCGCACCGAGGCGCTCGCGCCGAAGGGGCCGGTGCCCGAGCCTGCGCTCCGTAGCGCCCGGGTAGGGACGCGGGTTCCGGCGCGGGTGCGCATTCTCGGCTGGCTGTTGTTCGTCATGGCGCTGGCCATGCTGGCCGTCGGGGTTGCCGTGCGAACGATCCTCCTCGCGGAGGTCGAGCGAGACACCGCAGTAGCTCTCGAGCAGGAGATCGGCGAGTTCAGCGAGTTCGCTGCCACCGGTCGCGACCCGGACGACGGGTTGCCGTTCGGCAACGTCGCCGATCTGCTCCAGTTGCACCTGCAGCGCCAATACCCGGACGATGACGAGATCCTGTTCGGCTACACCGATCGACTGTTGCGTCAGGAACGCAGCGGTCCAGGAGATCTGGTCGCCGATGCGGCTGTCGTGTCGGCCATCGTGAACTCACCCGACAGTGTTGGATCCACGCAGACTTCGGAAGGCGAAGTCGCCTGGGCGAAACAGGTCGCCGAACCGTCCGGCGGGGGCCAGGCCGGAACTTTCGCGATCGGAATTCTCGTCGACCGCGAGCGCGGCGACGTGTCCGACACCGTTCGCGTAGTGGTCGGAGTGTCACTGATGGCATTGCTGTTCACGGGCGGCATCGCCTGGGTGGTGGCCGGACAGATCCTTGCGCCCGTGCGCCTGGTTCGCCGGACCGCGGCCCAAATCACCACCGACGACCTGTCCAGGCGGATCGAGGTGGGCGGTCGCGACGATGTTGCCGAGCTCGCCGACACGTTCAACGACATGCTCGATCGACTGGAGGCCGCGTTCGCCGCGCAGCGACAATTCGTCGACGACGCGAGCCATGAGTTACGAACGCCGATCACGATCGTCCTCGGGCATCTCGAACTGATGGGCGACGATCCCCGTGAGCGCGAAGAGACGGTCCGACTCGTCACCGACGAGTTGGACCGAATGAACCGGATCGTGGAGGACCTGTTGCTCCTCGCCAAAGCCGAGCGCCCGGATTTCGTCCACAAGCAGCCGGTGGATCTCGAAACCCTCACGCGCGACATCGACGCGAAGGTCCGCGCGCTCGCCGACCGCGACTGGATACTGGGGCACGTCGGTACGGGCTCGGTACGGGTCGATCCGCAACGAGTCACCCAGGCAGTGCTTCAGCTGGCGCAGAACGCAGTGTCGCACACCAGGACCGGTGACCGGATCGTGGTGGGATCGGAGCGTGCCGAAGATCGAGTTCTGTTGTGGGTGAGTGACTCCGGACCCGGTGTGTCCAGCGAGGACGCGAGAACCATCTTCGAGCGGTTCGCCCGGGGCAGTACCGGATCGAGTCGCTCGGACAATGGCGGCGCGGGTCTCGGTCTGTCCATCGTGCGTGCAATCGCCGATGGGCACCACGGTGCCGCGACGCTCGACAGCAGGCCCGGTGAGGGTGCCACATTCGGGCTCGACCTGCCGGCCCGATGAGTGAGCGACGATGAGCCGAATACTGATCGCCGAGGACAACGAGCGCATCTCGTCCTTCGTCGAAAAGGGATTGAAGGCCAACGGCTTCACCACCACCACTGTTGCCGACGGTATCAATGCGATCGACTGTGCGTCGACCGGAGACTTCGACCTCGTCGTGCTGGATCTGGGCCTGCCGGGCAAAGACGGGTTCGAGGTGATCGCATCACTGCGCGGCGCCGGTGTCGGAGTTCCCGTGATCATCCTGACGGCCCGTGACTCGGTGCACGACACCGTGACCGGCCTCGAAGGCGGAGCGGACGACTACATGACCAAGCCGTTCCGATTCGAGGAGCTACTCGCACGTATTCGATTGCGTCTGCGTGGCGGTGACCGAGAGCCCTCGGTCTCCGTTCTGCAATCGGGCTCTCTGGCAGTGGACCTGTTCACCAGACGTGCCGTGGTGAACGATGCGGTGGTGTCGTTGACCTCACGCGAGTTCGTTCTGCTCGAGATGTTTCTCCGTCACCCGCGGCAGGTCCTCTCGCGTGAGCAGATCCTCAGTCACGTATGGGGATACGACTTCGACCCCGGTTCCAACGTCGTCGATGTCTACGTTCGGATGCTGCGCAAGAAGATCGGTTCCGGCCGAATCGAGACGGTGCGCGGCATGGGGTATCGACTGGCCTGAGCGGATCGCTCATGAAAGAACGCTCATCGACTGTTCATCGACGTTTCATCGGTCGGCCCGAGACTGGTTCACATGAACACGGTCAGCTTCAGAACGCAGCCACCTCCGGTCCCGGAACCCTTGCAGTCGTGGCGCTTTCGCGACCTGGTGACCCGCAGGGTGCTTCAGGTCGTCTCGAGTTCGGTTGCGCTGCTGGTGCTCCTGGCCGTACTCGCAGGCGCGGCGGACGGATTACCCGCCGCGGGACGCACCACGCTCGTGGTGTTCACTGCAGCTTTCGCACTCTGGGTGTTCACGAAGATCGACGACACCTACGTCGCTCTCGGTGCCGCACTGGCTCTGGTACTGACCGGTGTGGTGAGCACCGACGGACTGTTCGACACCCTCGGTGAGGAGACCATCTGGCTTCTCATCGCGGCGTTCATCATTGCCGCTGGAGTTCGCGAGTCCGGTTTGGCAACGCGCGCAGCAGTGTTCATCGTCAGCGGCGCGGGCACCGTACGCCAGCTGGCGCACCTGGTGACGGCCGCACTGATCGTGACCGCCTTCGCGATCCCCGCCACCTCAGGTCGTGCGGCACTTGCGCTGCCCGTATTTCTGGCGCTGGCGCAGGCGCTAACCGAGCGCAAGCGAGTGGTGCGGGCGTTGGCAATCCTGTTTCCTACCGTCATCCTGCTGTCCGCCGTGGCGACCCTCATCGGCGCTGGGGCACATCTGATCACCAGCCAGGTGCTCGAGAGCGCCACGGGCACCGGCATCAGCTTCACCGCGTGGTTGTTGCTCGGTGTTCCGCTGGCCGTGGTCAGCAGCCACTGCGCAGCGGAACTCGTGCTGCTGCTGTTCACCGATCGTGAGGATCGTCGAATCCCACTGGCGGTCGACGTGTCCGATCTGGCGTCGCGGCTGCCTACCCCGGTGACGGGACCGCTGACCATCGCAGAGAACCGGGCCGCGACCCTGCTGGCCGTCGTCATGGTGCTGTGGTGCTCCGAACCGTTGCACGGCGTCCACCCTGCCGTCATCGCTCTGCTGGGTGCGTTGATCTCCACGTCACCGCGCTTCGGTACGACCGAGTTCGGAAAGGCTCTCGCTACTGTGCCGTGGTCGCTGCTGCTGTTCATGGCGGCGACGCTGGCCCTCGGGACCGCGTTGACGACGTCCGGTGCGGCAAGGTGGCTCTCGGACGGGTTGTTCACGGTGGTCCCGATCGGGTCGGCTTCGCCCTGGGTGTTCATCGCGGTGGTGATCGTCGTCTCGGTTGCCTCGCACCTTCTGATTCAATCTCGCTCGGCGCGTTCGTCCGTCCTCGTTCCGCTGGTCGTGACCACGGCTCTGGCGCTCGGAGTCGATCCCGTGGCCGCGGCATTCGCCTCGACGGCTGCAGCGGGCTTCTGTCACACCATGCCGTCGTCGGCGAAGCCGGTGGCAATCTTTGCCAAAGCCGAAGGTGTGGAGACGTATTCACCGAAGGACTTGCTACGCCTGTCCGCCTTTCTCGCGCCGCTGACCGCAGCGACCGTGCTGTTCTTCGCCGTGGCCGTGTGGCCCCTGCTCGGCACCCCCATCGCCTGATCTCCCACCCTCGAAAAGGAATCGATCACCATGCCGTCTTCCACCCCGCTCCGGTTCGTCGTCGCCCCGTCCGGGTTCAAGGAATCTCTCGGTGCCGACGAGGTCGCGTCGGCTATCGCCGCAGGTATTCGCCGGGTGGTACCCGGAGCCATCGTCAACTCGGTCCCCCTCGTCGACGGGGGTGAGGGGTCCGCTCGCGCCCTTGCCGGTGCCACCCTGGGCAAGGTGATCGACACCGTCGTGACAGGACCTGTCGGCAAGCCGGTCGATTCCCATTTCGCTCTGCTGGGAACCGAGGGGCCGGTCACGGCAGTCGTGGAGATGGCGGCGGCGGCCGGTCTGTCGCTGGTTCCGCGAGACATGCGCGACCCCACTGTCACCACGAGTCGCGGAGTCGGTGAGCTCATCCGCACCGCCCTCGACTACGGTGCCGAACGAATCCTGTTGGGCTGCGGCGACTCCGGCACCTCGGACGGCGGGGCAGGGCTCCTGCAAGCACTCGGTGTGCGACTCCTCGATGCCGACGGCCTCGAACTGGGCGACGGCGGAGGCGAGTTGACTCGGCTCGACCACATCGATATGTCCGGCCTCGATCCACGTCTGTCTCCGGGAAGCGGTGTGGAGATCAGGGTCGCATGCAACCCACACAACATTCTCTGTGGGCCGAGCGGAGTCGCACGGGTCTTCGCACCGCAGAAGGGAGCCACCTCGGAGCAGGTGGAGGTCCTGTCGGCTGCGATGGACCGCTGGGCCGAGGTGTTGGAGCGTGATGTGTCGACTCGGCCGCCCGGCTTGAACCTCCGCACCGGGCCCGGCACCGGCGCGTCCGGCGGAATGGGCGCAGGCGTGGCAGCGGTCCTGCGGGCCGAGCTGCTACCACGCTTCGAGGTGATGCTCGATCACGTCGACCTCGACAGCCTCATCGCGACAGCCGACCTGGTGTTGACCGCCGAAGGTTCCATCGACCAGCAGACGCCCAAGGGGAAGATCCCGACGGAGGTCGCCCGCCGAGCCAAGCTTCACGGCAAACCTGTGGTGGCACTCGCGGGAACCATCGGTCTCGACGCCCGCGCCAACTACGACTCGGGTATCGACGCCTTCGCCGGCATCCTGCCCTCTCCGGTGGAATTGGTCGAAGCGCTCGAACGGGGTGCCGAGTTCCTGACCGACGCCACGGAGCGAGCGATGAGATTGATTCTGGTCGGAGCGACCCTGGGCCACTGAGTCGGCACCGGTCGAGCGGAATCGACCGCGCGCATCGTCCGTACGACGCACGAGAGCCGGCCGAGGTGTCCGAGCAGTGCGAATCGGCCCCGCAGACCTGCCGAAGTGTCCGAGATCGCCGCTTCTGTCGGACCACCCGCGTAGCGTGACAGCGATGACGTCGATCACCGATCCGCGCGTACGCGAGTTTCTGTCCGCGGGCACCCGCACCGGAAAGCTCGGGTACCTCGCCTCCGACGGAAGGCCACTGGTGGCACCCATCTGGTTCGTCGTCGAGGGCGACGCGATCGTGTTCAACACCGGGGGAGACACGGCCAAGGGAAAATCGATCCGCCGTGATCCCCGCGTCGTCCTCACCGTCGATCTCGAGGAGCCGCCGTACGGATTCGTCCAGGTGCAGGGCATTGCGTCGGTCGACGAGGACCCGGCGGAGTTGGTCCGCACAGCGACCGAGATCGCGGCCAGGTACATGGGCCGCGAGCGAGCCGAGGAGTTCGGCATCCGCAACGGCGTACCGGGCGAATTGATCGTTCGGATCACGCCGACCAAGGTAATCGCCGCTTTCGACATGACGGGATGACGACCGACGGGATCCGCGCTGTCGGGCCTGTAGATTGACCGGGTGCCGAATGGAGTCGGAGTGTGTCGGGCGACTCCGAATCGGGTACCGACTTGTAACGACCCGGTGCATACACACGGATATGTACTGAAAGGTAACTTCGACTTGTTTCCGGTGAGAAAATAAAGAACGACGTAGGCAATTTGCTCGATGTGTTCGGTGCCCACCGATCGCTGCCGATTCGGCAGCCGGTGGGGGCGCATGTGATTGTGGGAAAGAGAGGATTCGATTGGACCCGCTAGGTGTGGAAGGTGCTGGACGCGACGACGGAGTCGGCGGTCCTGAGCATTCGTCGTTCCCACTGTCACCGGCCCAATTGGGAATGTGGTTCGCGCAGCATGTGGACCCCTCGGTACCCGCGAACATCGCCCAGTACATCGAGCTGCACGGCGACCTCGATGTGGATCTGCTTCGTCGAGCGTCCTCGCAGGCAGCACTCGAGCTGCAGTCCGGATTCGTGCGCATCGTCGAGATCGACGCCGAGCCCCGGCAGGTCGTCGATCCCACCCTCGACGACTCTCTGAACTACCTCGACCTGCGCGGCGAGGCCGATCCGCGGGCAGCGGCCCTGGCCTGGATGCACGGCGACTACAGCGCGCCCATCGACATTCTCCGCGACCGACTGATCGCCGCGACCGTCCTGCGCCTCGAGGACGACGTCTGGTTCTGGTACGAGCGCGTGCATCACGTTGTGCTCGACGGATTCGGTGCCGTCACGTTCATGAACCGCGCGGCCGAGCTCTACACCGCGGCGGTCGAGGGCACCGAACCGAGCAAGAATCTCGCATCGGACCTGACCAAGGTCTACGACATCGACGTGGCCTACCGTGACTCGAGCCGCTTCGAGGCCGACCGTGAGTACTGGGCTTCGCGGATCGACGGCATCGACGGAGTCACCACTCTCGCCGGTCACACCGCTGCCCCTGCGGCGACGAGCCAGATCGACAGCACAGCTCTGTCCGCCGAGACGATGGACAGACTCGAAGCCCTGCGTGTCGAGACCGACACGACGATGGCGACCATCGTCATCGCCGGCTTCGCCGCCTACCTCGCGCAGATGACCGGACGTGAGGACGTCGTGCTCTCGCTCCCGGTCACCGCGCGCACCACGGCAGTGTTGCGCCGCTCCGGCGGCATGGTCTCCAACGTCGTTCCTCTACGTCTCGACGTCTCGGGTGACACCACCGTCGAGACGCTGCTCGCGCGCGTCAACGCCGAGGTCTCCGGGGCGCTGCGTCACCAGCGCTACCGGCACGAGGACATTCGGCGTGATGCCGGAGCGGTCAGCGGCCAGGCCTCGTTCTTCGGCCCGTGGGTCAACATCATGCTGTTCTTCGGCGAGGTGCGCCTCGGTTCGATGGTCGGCGGCATCAACATTCTCTCGACCGGCCTCATCGAGGATTTCGGGCTCAACCTCTACACCAGTGTTGCCGGGTCGACCACCCACATCGACTTCGAGTCCAATCCCAATCTGTACGGACCCGAGCAGTCCGGTCGGAACCACGAGAGGTTCGTCGATTTTTTCGCCCGGTTCGTGGCATCGGGGCCGAAGGACGCGGTGTGGGATCTGGCCCTGACCGAGGGTGTCGAACGCGAACTCGTCGTGGCGGAGTGGAATGCCACCGAGCACCCGACCGAACCACGCACGTTGCTGTCCGCCTTCGAGGCCGCCGCGGCCGCGCACCCCGACGCGACGGCCCTGGTGTACGAGGGGGAAGCGCTCACCTACGGCGCACTCTCGGCGCGGGTGAACGGTCTGGCTCGCCACCTGATCGACATGGGGGTAGGCCCCGAGACTCTCGTCGGACTCTCGATCCGCCGTTCGTTCGACCTCGTCGTCGGCATGTACGCGATCGTGGCGGCCGGCGGTGCCTGGGTGCCCATCGACCCCGACCACCCTGCCGATCGCACCGCGTACATTCTGGACTCCGCGCAGCCGCGCTGCGTGCTGATCTCCTCTCGCGACGACGTTGCGCTGCCCGAGGGAACCGAGACGGTTGCGGTCGACCTCGTCGACTGCACGTCCAGGTCCGCTGACCCAGTTCGGGATGCCGAACGTACTGCGCCACTGCGACTTTCGAACACCGCATACGTGATCTACACCTCCGGTTCGACCGGACGTCCGAAGGGTGTCGCGGTCGAGCACGCGGCGATCCACAATCAGATGGAATGGATGCTCTCGGAGTATCCGATGGACGCCTCCGACGTCTACCTGCAGAAGACGGCCACCACCTTCGACGTCTCGCTCTGGGGTTTCTTCCTGCCGCTGCGGGTCGGCGCGACGATGGTGCTCGCCACTCCCGACGGGCATCGAGACTCGGTCTACGTGGCCGACAAGATCGCCGAACATCGAGTCACCGTCACCGATTTCGTGCCGTCGATGCTGACGGTGTTCGTGGCCAACGCGCCCGCGGGCACCTGCAGTTCGCTGCGCCACGTGTTCGTCATCGGCGAGGCACTGCCGGTCGAGACCGCGGCGGCGTTCCGCTCGATGTGTCGAGCCGGTCTGCACAATCTCTACGGCCCCACCGAAGCCGCCGTCTCGGTCACCTATCACCCCAGCGGCCCGCAGGACACCCGCACCGTTCCGATCGGTGTGCCCGAGTGGAACACGAAAGCCTTCGTTCTCGACGGTCGCCTGCGACCCACCCCCATCGGCGAATCGGGAGAGCTGTACCTCGCCGGCGTCCAGTTGGCGCGCGGCTACGTGGGCAGGCCCGATCTGAGCTCGGATCGTTTCGTCGCCAACCCTTTCGGCACCGGCGGCGAACGGATGTACCGCACCGGCGACCTCGTGCGCTGGCGCAGCGACGGCGTGCTGGACTACATCGGCCGGACGGATTTCCAGGTCAAGTTCCGCGGACAACGCATCGAGCTCGGTGAGATCGAAACGGTTCTGCTCGCCCACGAATCCATCTCGCAGGCAGTGGTGTTGGTGGTCCAGACGGTCACCGGTGATCAGTTGGTGGCGTACGTCGTGGCGACCCCGGGACGATCCATCGAATCCGCCGCGGCGATCGAGTTCGCCGGTCACTCCCTACCGTCGTACATGGTGCCTGCAGCGGTCGTCGTACTCGATGCCCTGCCGCTGAACACCAGCGGCAAGCTCGACCGAAAAGCGTTGCCGGAACCGATGTTCAGCAGTGCGAAGAAGTACCGGGCCCCGCAGAGTCGGGCGGAGTACGTCGTCGCCGGTATCTACGAGGATCTGCTCGGGGCCTCCAAAGTCGGTCTGGACGAGGACTTCTTCGAGCTCGGCGGCAACTCTCTGATCGCCACGCAGTTGGTGACCCGAGTGGGCAGCGCTCTCGGAGTTCGCCTCGGCGTTCGTGAGCTGTTCGAGGCTCCCACCGTCGGGGCACTCGCGGCCAGGGCCGAATCGGCGGCTCGGCTCGGGGCGGACACCCCGGTGCTGGAGTCGCGGGAACGGCCCGAGCGTATCCCGCTCTCACCTGCGCAACAGCGCATGTGGTTCCTCAACCGCTTCGACCCCACCACGGCGGTGTACAACCTGCCGTTCTCCGTGCGTCTGACCGGGCCGCTCGACGTGGTAGCCCTGTCGGCCGCATTCGCCGACGTCGTCGACCGGCACGAGACGCTGCGTACCGTCTACCCCGAGGTGGACGGTTCTCCCGAACAGGTCGTCCTCACGGCGGCGCGGACCCCGGCGACGATTCTGCCGGTCCGTGTCGAACGCGACGAACTGGGCGGTCGCCTGCACGAACTGGTCGGCAAGGGATTCGACGTCACGGTCGACACACCGTTCCGCATCGCACTGTTCGAGATCTCACCGACCGAGCACGAACTCGCGATGGTGTTGCACCACATCGCCGCCGACGGGGCGTCGTTCGGTCCGCTGGCGCGGGATGTGCTGGTGGCGTACTCGAGCCGGATCAAGGGACGCGCCCCCGAGTGGACGCCTCTCGAGGTCCAGTACGCCGACTACGCATTGTGGCAACGAGCGGTACTCGGTCCCGAGACCGATCCGCTGTCGCTGGCGTCGCGCGAAATCGCTTACTGGAGAGCGACTCTCGAGGATCTACCCGATCAGCTGACTTTGCCGTCGAGCAGGCCGCGCCCCGCAGTGTCCTCGAACGCGGGCAGCAAGCTCCGGGTGGACGTTCCGGCTCGTCTGCACGCCTCGCTGGCGAGCCTGGCCCGTGCCAACAACGCCTCGCTGTTCATGGTCATGCAGTCCGCGTACGCGCTGCTGCTCGCCCGGCTCAGCGGCACCACCGACATCGCCATCGGTGCTCCCGTGGCCGGTCGAGGAGAACCCGCACTCGACGACCTGGTCGGCATGTTCGTCAACACCCTCGTACTGCGCACCGAAGTCGATCCGGCGCTGACGTTCGAGGAACTCCTCTCGCGCGTTCGTGACACGGACCTGTCCGCCTTCGCGCACGCAGACGTGCCGTTCGAACGCCTCGTCGAGGTGCTGAACCCGGTGCGTTCGACGTCCCGGCACCCGCTGTTCCAGGTCGCGATCTCGCTGGAATCGGCAATGTCTCGCGAACTCACCGTCGGTGGCCTGCGCGCCGAAGCCGCCGAATTCGATGTACCCATCGCCAAATTCGACGTACAGCTGTGGCTGACCGAACATCTCGACGACGGCGCACCCGCAGGTATCGACGCGGTGTTCGAGTACGCAACGGATCTGTTCGACGCAGATCTCGTCGAGAGTTTCGCGCGTCGCTTCCTGGCCATTCTGGATGCGGTCACCACGGACGCCACCGTGCCGGTCGGCGACGTCACGATCGTCGATGCCGCGGAGCACCGGTCCGTGCTCTCACAGTGGAACGCCTCTGGAGACGACGTCTCTCGCGAACTCACCCTGGTGGATCTGCTCGACGCTGCTGCCGCGGCGCACCCCGACGCCGTCGCAGTTCGCTTCGACGGCTCGTCGATGACCTACGCCGAGTTCGACGCGCACACCAATCGCCTTGCCCGCGTTCTGATCTCCCACGGTGTCGGCCCGGAAAGCCTGGTCGCCGTCGCCCTCCCGCGCTCGGCGGAACTCGTCGTCGCGCTCGTCGCGGTGATCAAAGCCGGCGGTGGATACCTGCCCGTCGACCCCAGCTACCCACTCGACCGAGTCGAATACATGCTCGACGACGCGCGGCCGACAACCGTTCTACTGTCCGGCTCGGACCGAGTGGAACTTCCGTCCGACGTCGAAATTCGCACCGGCGCAGCACTGCTCGACATCGACACCGTCGATCTGTCGTCGGTGTCCGGCGATCCCGTCACCGACGGTGACCGGACGAGTCCGCTGCGGCCCGAGAACGTCGCCTACGTCATCTACACCTCGGGTTCGACGGGCAAGCCCAAGGGCGTGATGATTCCGCATCGCAACGTCGTTCGGCTGCTCGACAACACCGAGTCGGTCTACGGCTTCGGTGCCGACGACGTGTGGACGATGTTCCACTCGTACGCCTTCGACTTCTCGGTGTGGGAGCTGTGGGGCCCGTTGCTCTACGGCGGCACGTTGGTCGTCGTCGACTACTTCACCTCACGATCGCCGGAGGCATTCCACCGGCTGCTCGTCGACGAGCAGGTCACGGTGCTCAACCAGACACCCTCGGCGTTCTATCAGCTCTCCGAGGCCGATCGCACCACGGCAACCGAGCACGGCGAACTGTCGCTGCGCTACGTGATCTTCGGTGGTGAAGCCCTCGAACAGCGACGGCTGACCGGGTGGTTCGAGCGGCACGGTCACCGTGCGCCCCAGCTCGTCAACATGTACGGCATCACCGAGACGACCGTGCACGTGTCCTACCGAGCGCTCGACGCCGCGTCCGTCGAGAGCAGTGCGTCGGTGGTCGGCAAGCCGATCGCCGGACTGCGGGTGTTCGTGCTGGACACCCGCCTGCATCCGGTTCCGGTTGGGGTTCCCGGCGAAATGTACGTTGCCGGTGGACAATTGGCCCGGGGTTATCTCGGTCGCCGAGAACTGACATCGGTTCGCTTCGTGGCGAACCCGTTCGCGTCGGGAGCCGACGAGGGGTCGCTGCTGTACCGGACCGGTGACCTCGCACAGTGGAACGCTGCAGGAGAGCTCGAGTACCTCGGTCGTTCGGACGATCAGGTCAAGGTCCGGGGATTCCGCATCGAGCTGGGCGAGGTGGAGGCAGCGGTGACCGCGCAGCCGACCGTCACCCAGGCCGCCGTGATCGTTCGTGAGGACTCTCCCGGTGCAGCTCGGCTCGTCGCCTACGTGGTGTCCGCTGCGGTCGACGGTCGGCCGATCGTCGACATCGAGGACATCAGAACCGGTATCGCAGAGATGCTTCCGGAGTACATGGTGCCGTCGGCCTTCGTGGTGCTCGACGCGATCCCGCTGACCGTCAACGGCAAGCTCGATCGCCGGGCACTGCCGGCTCCGGTGTTCGAGGTGCGCGAGTTCCGTGCTCCGACGACACCGATCGAGGAGATCGTCGCCGACGTCTTCGCCGACGTCCTCGGAGTCGAGCGTGTGGGTCTGGACGACGACTTCTTCGAGCTCGGCGGTAATTCGCTGATCGCCACGCAGGTGGTCTCGCGTCTGGGAGTTGCTCTCGATGCCACCGTGCCGGTGCGCATGCTGTTCGAGGCATCGACCGTGGCGTTGCTCGCAGTACGGGTGGAGCAGGCCGCAGGTGAGGGTGGCCGCATCGCGCTCGTCGCGACCGTGCGGCCCGAGCGAATCCCGCTCTCGCTCGCGCAGCAGCGAATGTGGTTCCTCAATCGATTCGACGCCGACTCCACCGCGTACAACATTCCGTTCGCACTGAGACTGACCGGCGAACTCGATGTCGCGGCGCTGCAGGTGGCGATCATGGACGTGATCGACCGGCACGAGTCGCTGCGCACCGTCTACCCGGACACCGCAGCGGGCCCGCAGCAGTCCATCCTCGACGCCGCTCAGACGGTGCCGAACCTGATGCCCGTTCCTACGTCCGCGGCCGATATCCAGCGGCAGGTCTTCTCGCTGGCATCGACGACGTTCGACGTGACGGTCAACGTTCCCATTCAGGCACGCCTGTTCGAGATCGGTCCTCGCGAACACGTCATCGCCATGGTGGTGCACCACATCTCGGCCGACGGCTGGTCGATGGGTCCGCTGGCGCGCGACCTCATGATCGCGTACGCCTCGCGCACCGCGTGGGAGAACCCGGCGTGGATGCCGCTGGAGGTGCAGTACGCCGACTACAGCCTGTGGCAGCGTTCGGTACTCGGCTCCGAGGACGATCCGCAATCACTGATCTCCGGTCAGGTCGATTACTGGGCCGACATGCTGGCCGGTCTGCCCGATCAGCTCGATCTCCCGACCGATCGGCCGCGCCCGAATCGCCAGTCCTATCAGGGATCGTCGATCCGATTCGACGTGCCGGCCGACGTCCATCGGGGACTGTCCTCGCTGGCCCACACGCACAACGCCTCGCTGTTCATGGTCGTGCACGCTGCTCTCGCGGTGCTGCTCGCGCGTCTGTCCGGTACCGAGGACATCGCGATCGGTACCCCGGTCGCAGGCCGTGGCGACGCAGCCCTCGACGACGTGGTCGGCATGTTCGTCAACACCCTCGTGTTGCGCACCGACATCGAGTCGGGTCGGACGTTCTCGGAGCAGATCGGGCGCGCCCGCGAAGTGGCGCTCGGCGCGTTCGGACATGCCGATCTGCCGTTCGAGCGTTTGGTCGAGGTGCTCAATCCGTCCCGATCGCAGGCGCGGCACCCCCTGTTCCAGGTGATGCTCTCGTTCGAGAACCTCACCCGCACGCACGTGGACCTACCGGGTCTGTCGGTGGACAGCGTCGCTCTCGATGCCGAGGTGGCGAAGTTCGACCTGCAGTTGACCGTCACCGAGTCCATCGGAGTGGACGGTCGCGGGCAGGGCATGGCCGCCGAGTTGACCTACGCGACCGACCTGTTCGACGCCGCGACGGTGAGAGGGTTCTCCGAACGTTTCGTGCGGATACTCGGTGCCGTGGTGGCAGATCCCTCGCTGTCGGTGGGAGACATCGACCTTCTCGACGACGGCGAGCGCGACCGAGTGGTGACAGCGTGGAACCGCACCGAACACGAGGTACCGGACCAGGTGACGCTGGTCGACCTGTTCGATCGTCAGGTGGCCGAGACTCCGGATGCGCAGGCGTTGGTGTTCGAGGGTGAGCGGTTGACGTATGCGGAGTTCGCGGGGCGTGCGAATCGTCTTGCGCGACTTCTGGTGTCGGTGGGGGTTGGTCCTGATTCGCTGGTGGGGCTCGCGATCGGGCGGAGTCTGGACCTGTTCGTGGGTATGTACGCGATCGTGAAGGCCGGTGCGGGGTACGTTCCGATCGATCCGTCGCAGCCGGCGGATCGCAACGAGTACATCGTGGCGACGGCGGCTCCGGTTCGGGTGTTGTCGACGACGCGTGATCATGTGGAGTTCGCGGGGGTCGAGACGGTCGATATCGACACTGTCGATGTGTCGGGTCTGTCGCCGTTGCCGTTGTCCGATGCCGAGCGCACGGCACAATTGCGGGCGTCGAATCTCGCGTACGTGATCTTCACGTCGGGTTCGACGGGTCGTCCGAAGGGTGTGGGGGTTTCGCACGAGGCGATCGTGAATCGGTTGTTGTGGATGCAGCACGAGTACGGGTTGAGCGCCGGGGATGTGGTGTTGCAGAAGACTCCGTCGACGTTCGATGTGTCGGTGTGGGAGTTCTTCTGGGCGTTGCAGAACGGTGCGTCGGTGGCCATCGCTGTTCCGGATGGTCATCGGGATGCGTTGTATCTGCTCGATGTGATTGCTCGTGAGCATGTGTCGGTGGTGCACTTCGTGCCGTCGATGATGTCGGTGTTCGTACCCGAGGTGGAGCGACGCCGAGCGTCGGGTGCCTCGCTGCGATTGGTGTTCGCATCCGGTGAGGCGTTGGCTCCCACCACGGCCCGCGCGCTACGGCGGGCAATCGCGGGAGTGGAGTTGCACAACCTGTACGGCCCGACCGAGGCTGCGGTCGACGTGACCTATCACGCGGTCACGGACGAGGATTCGGAAGTCATGCCCATCGGTGCGCCGGTGTGGAACACCTCTGTCTACGTGCTCGATTCGCGACTGAATCCCACTCCCGTCGGTGTCGCAGGTGAGCTCTATCTCGCGGGTACTCAGCTGGCCCGCGGCTACGTGGGACGGTCGGACCTGACCGCGGACCGCTTCGTGGCCCATCCGTTCGCAACGGGCGGTCGACGCCTCTATCGCACCGGCGATGTCGTGCGGTGGAACCGCAACGGCGAACTGGAATACGTCGGTCGGTCGGACTTCCAGGTGAAGCTGCGCGGCCTGCGCATCGAACTCGGCGAGATCGAATCGGCACTGTTGGCGCAACGCTCGATCTCCCAGGCGGTCGTGGTGGTCCGCCACGAGCAACTCGTCGGGTACGTCGTGCCGTCCGGTGCCTCGGTGGAGACCGGGGCAGTCCTCGGCGCGCTGCGGTCTCGACTGGCGGAGTACATGGTGCCGTCGACGCTGATCGTGCTCGAGGAATTCCCGCTCGGAGCGAGTGGAAAGCTCGACCGCAAGGCCCTGCCCGATCCCGCTTTCGAGGTGACCGAGTACCGGGAACCGACCAACGACATCGAACGGACCGTTGCCGAAGTCTTCGCCCAGGTCCTCGGACTCGAGCGTGTCGGTCTGGACGACGACTTCTTCGATCTCGGTGGAAACTCCCTCATCGCAACGCAACTGGTGTCGCGACTGGGTGTCGCCATGGACACCCGAATCGCGGTGCGAGAGCTCTTCGACACCTCGACGGTGGCCGATCTGGCCGCGCGGTTGGGCACACTGGTCGCCACCGGAAGCCGTCCACCGCTGGTGCCTCAACAACGGCCGCAACATATTCCGTTGTCTCTGGCGCAGCAGCGTATGTGGTTCCTCAACAAGTTCGACGTCGAATCCGCGGCCAACAACATTCCGATCGCCGTGCGACTGTCCGGTCTGCTGGACCGTCGCGCCATGCAGATCGCGGTCGCGGACGTCGTGGCCCGGCAGCAGTCCCTGCGCACGGTGTTCCCGGAGACCGACGGAACCGCTCATCAGGTCATCGTCGACCCAGCATCTGCCACACCGGATCTGACGCCCATCGAGATCGCCGCCCACGATGTCGCGGGCGCGTTGCGAGATCTGGCGACCACCGGATTCGACCTGTCGAAGGACCTGCCCTTCCGGACCAGACTCTTCGAGGTCAGCCCAACCGAGCACCTGTTGGTTTTCGTCGTCCACCACATCGCGGCCGACGGATTCTCGCTGGGCCCGCTCACCCGAGACGTGATGAACGCGTACGCGGCTCGCTCGCTGAACCAGGAGCCCTTCTGGTCTCCGCTGCCGGTCGACTACGCCGATTACAGCCTCTGGCAGCGCGAAGTACTCGGTTCCGAGGACGATCCGCAGTCGGTCGTGTCGCAGCAGATCGACTACTGGACAACCGCTCTGGCCGGCCTGCCGGACCAGCTCGACGTGCCGTCCGATCGCCCGAGGCCCGTCGTGGCATCCAACAGTGGTGCGCTTGTGCGGTTCTCCATCGACGAGGATCTGCACCGCGCACTGATCGATGCCGCCCGAGCAGAGAACGCATCGCTGTTCATGGTGGTGCACACATCGTTGGCCGTATTGCTGTCGCGGTTGTCCGGCGAAGCCGACATCGCGATCGGCACCCCGGTCGCCGGTCGTGGCGAGGCCGCCCTGGACGACTTGATCGGCATGTTCGTCAACACCCTGGTGTTGCGCACCGAGATCGACACCTCGCGTCGATTCGACCAGGTGCTCGCCGACACCCGCGAAACCGACCTGTCGGCCCTGGCGCACGTGGACGTACCGTTCGAGCGTCTCGTCGAAATCCTGAACCCCGCCCGATCCACGGCTCGTCATCCCCTCGTGCAGGTGGTGCTCGCGTTCCAGAACCTGGGACAGAAGGATCTCGAACTGCCCGGACTGTCGGTCTCGGGTGTCGACTTCGAGACGCTGGTCGCGCTGTTCGATCTGCAGTTCACGTTCGTCGAGTCGATCGGACCCAGCGGCGCTCCGCAGGGCATGACCGTCGACGTCACCTACGCCACCGATCTCTTCGACGAGGCCACGGTCGTCGCGCTCGGCGATCGCCTGATCACAGTTCTCGAAGCCGTCGCGGGCAACCTCTCGACCGTGGTCGGCGACATCGAATTGCTCGAGCCCGTCGAACGCAGGCGGGTGCTGGTCGACTGGAACGACACCGAGCACGAGCTCGACCGGGCCCAGACATTGGCCTCGCTCGCCGGGCAGGTCGATTCGGCCTCTCCTGCACTGGTTTTCGGAGACGACACGCTCACTCACGGCGAATTCCAGGAGCGGGTCGCCCGCCTGGCTCGGTACCTGATCGCCCACGGTGTCGGACCCGAGAGCGCGGTGGGCATCGCTGCCCGTCGCTCGGTGGAACTGCTCGTCGGAATTCATGCGATCATCGCCGCCGGTGGTGCGTACGTTCCGATCGATCCGGACCAGCCGGCCGAGCGGATCGCGCACATTCTCGGAACCGCGGCACCGGTCTGCGTGCTGACCACGTCGCGCGACGAGGTGGCGGCCGACGGCGTCGAGGTCATCGATATCGACACCCTCGATCTGTCCGGCTTCTCCGATACGCCGATCACCGACGCGGACCGAATCAGTGCGCTGGCACCGTCGAACACCGCCTACGTCATCTTCACATCGGGTTCGACCGGCCAGCCCAAGGGTGTGGCCGTCACGCACGAGGCGATCGTCAACCGCCTGCTGTGGATGCAGTCGGAGTACGAGCTCGCCGCCGACGACGTCGTGCTGCAGAAGACCCCTGTCACGTTCGACGTGTCGGTATGGGAACTGTTCTGGCCGTTGCAGATCGGAGCCACACTGGTCATCGCGAAGCCCGAGGGCCATCGCGACCCGCAGTACCTGCTCGAGACGATCGAGGCGCAGTCGGTCACCACGGCACACTTCGTACCGTCGCTGCTCGAGGTCTTCGTCTCCGTCGTGGCTGCGGCACCGTCGCCTGCGGCCACTTCTCTGCGGACTCTGTTCGCGTCCGGCGAGGCGCTGCCCGCCGAGGTCGGCGACCGGCTCCGACGCGTCCTGCCGGGCGTGGCGCTGCACAACCTCTACGGTCCGACCGAGGCTGCGGTCGACGTCACCTATCACGCGGTGACGGAGGCGGACGTCGACCTCGTTCCGATCGGTGTGCCGGTGTGGAACACCAGAACGTATGTTCTCGACGCTCGACTGTCTCCGGTCGCTCCCGGGGTGGCGGGCGAGCTGTACCTCGCCGGGGTTCAGCTGGCGCGCGGCTATCTCGGACGGACGGACCTGACGGCCGATCGGTTCCTTCCCGACCCGTTCGGAGAACCGGGTACTCGCATGTACCGCACCGGTGACCTGGTGCGCTGGCGTGCAGTGTCCTCGGGTTCGGGACGGTTGGAGTACCTGGGCCGCACCGACTTCCAGGTCAAGCTGCGTGGCCTGCGCATCGAACTCGGCGAGATCGAGACCGTGTTGCGCAGACACCCGTCCGTGGAATCCGCCGTCGTTCTGGTTCGGCAGACCGCTGCCGCGGGCGACCAGCTGGTCGCCTACGTGGTACCCGCGGTCGGCGGGACCGTCGACGTCGCCGAGCTGGCCGACTTCGCGTCGCGCTCGCTCGCGAGCTACATGGTTCCGGCCGCGACCGTCGTGCTCGACGCACTGCCGCTCACGCCCAACGGCAAGCTCGATCGTCGCGCTCTGCCGGAGCCGAACATCGAGCAGCGCCCATTCCGCGCGCCGTCCACCACATCGGAAATCGTTGTGGCAGAGGTGTTCCGCGATGTTCTCGGTATCGATGTCGTCGGTGCCGACGACGAGTTCTTCGCTCTCGGCGGCAACTCCCTCGTCGCCACAAGAGTCGCGTCGAGAATCGGCGCGGCACTCGACACCACCGTGACCGTTCGGACGATCTTCGAGGCCTCGACCGTGTCCGCACTGGCGGCCAAGCTCGACGAGCTCTCGGGTTCGGGCCGTCGAATTCCTCTGGTGCGCACCGATCTACCGGACCTGGTACCGCTCTCGCTCGCGCAGCGCCGGATGTGGTTCCTCAATCGGTTCGACCCCGAATCCGCGACGGAGAACCTCCCTGTCGCCATCGAGCTCGGCGGCGATCTCGACATTGCCGCTCTGCGCGCGGCAGTGGCCGACGTGGTCGAGCGACACGAGTCCCTGCGAACGGTCTACCCGGAGGTCGACGGCGTCGCCTCTCAGGTGATAGTTCCTGCGGAACAGGTGACGCCGGATCTGGTGCCGACTGCGACCACCACCGCCGAACTGCCGTCGGCCCTGGCGGCGCTGGCCATGGGCGGGTTCGACGTCACCGCTGCGCCGCCGTTGCGTGCGGCGTTGTTCGAGCTCGACTCGGACCGCCACGTTCTCGCGTTCGTCACCCACCACATCGCTGCGGACGGCTTCTCGATCGGTCCCATGACTCGGGATCTGATGGTTGCGTACGCAGCCCGTAGCGCGGGCACCGAGCCCGGTTGGACTCCACTCGCCGTCCGCTACGTCGACTACACCCTCTGGCAGCAGGCCGTCCTCGGTTCCGAGGACGATCCGACGTCACCGGTCTCGAACCAGATTCGGCACTGGACTCGTGCGCTGTCCGCGTTGCCGGACGAGGTCACCTTCCCCGGCGATCGTGTCCGCCCGGACCGGTCGTCGTACCGCGGCGGCAACATCACGCTCGCCCTCGACGCCGAGACGCACGGCCGCCTCGGCGACGTGGCCCGCGCCAACCAGAGCTCGCTGTTCATGGTGTTGCACTCCTCGCTCGCCGTGCTGCTGGCCCGACTGTCCGGTGAGACCGACATCGCGATCGGAACCCCGGTCGCAGGGCGCGGTGAGGCAGCCCTCGACGACGTCATCGGAATGTTCGTCAACACACTGGTGCTGCGGACCGACATCGATCACGGCGACGCGTTCACCGAGCTTCTGGCTCGGGCACGCGAGACGGACCTGTCGGCGTTCGCCCACGCCGAGGTGCCGTTCGAGCGGCTCGTCGAGGTACTCGACCCACCGCGGTCGGCTGCTCGTCACCCGCTCGTCCAGGTGATGCTCACCGTGCAGAACATGGAGCAGACCGAGCTCGAACTCCCCGGCCTGAGCGTGCGCGCAGTCGACCTCGACGTCGAGACGGCCAAGTTCGACGTTCAGTTCACCTTCACCGAGAACCACGTCGACGGCGGCATGACCATCGACGTCACCTTCGCCCGCGACCTGTACGACGACAGCACGGCACGTGCACTCGGTGAACGCCTGATCCGCGTCCTCGAGTCCGTCGCCGGCGATCCGGGTCAGCGAATCGGCGACCTCCCGGTGATGGACGAAGCCGAACGCGGCCGGGTGCTCGCGCTCGCCCAGGACGCGCCTGCCGTCGCCGATTCGCTCGACACGATCGTCGATCTGTTCGCCGCTCGGGTGGCCGAGGACCCCGACGCTCCGGCAGTGGTGTTCGAGGGTGCTCACAGAAGTTACCGAGAGATCGACGAGTCCTCGACTGCGTTGGCGAGAGTCCTCGCCGCTCAGGGAGTAGGGCCGGAGTCGTTGGTGGCCGTCGTGCTGCCGCGCACCGCCGATCTCGTCGTGGCACTGCTCGCGGTGCTCAAAGCCGGTGGTGCCTACGTCCCGATCGATCCGTCCTACCCGGCCGACCGGATCGAATTCGTGCTCACCGATTCTCGTCCGGTTGCCGTACTGACATGGACCGGTGTGGACGTCGCGCTTCCCGCAACGCTTCCCAGGATCGATATCGACACGGCCCCGGCCGAGGGCGACGGGGCGTCGGCCGATCCGGTTCCGGCGTCCGCGGCATCGACGGCGTACGTCATCTACACCTCGGGCTCGACGGGCAAGCCGAAGGGCGTTCTGATCCCGCATCGCAACGTCGTACGGTTGTTGGCGAACACGGCTCGGCACTTCGATTTCGGTCGACACGACGTGTGGACGCTGTTCCACTCGTTCGCGTTCGACTTCTCGGTGTGGGAACTGTGGGGCCCGCTGACCACCGGCGGTAGCGTCGTCGTGGTCGACTACTTCACCTCCCGGTCGCCGGAAGCATTGCGGGAGTTGCTCGTTCGTGAGCGTGTCACCGTTCTCAACCAGACTCCGTCCGCCTTCTACCAGCTCGATCAGGTCGATCGCACCGCTGGCTCGGCAGACGACTATTCGTTGCGGTACATCGTGTTCGGTGGTGAGGCGTTGGAACTGCGACGACTCACCGGTTGGTTCGAGCGTCACGGCGACGATTCCCCGCAACTGGTCAACATGTACGGCATCACCGAAACCACGGTGCACGTCTCGCACCGTGTCGTGGACGCGCGGTCCGCGGCGCAGGCATCGGGATCCCTTGTGGGACGCGCCATCTCCGGACTGTCGGTGTACGTACTGGATTCACGGCTGTCGCTGGTACCCGCAGGTGTACCGGGGGAGATGTACGTCTCCGGTGGTCAGGTCGCGCGCGGGTATCTCGGTCGCGCGGGATTGAGCGCGACGAGGTTCGTCGCCGATCCTTTCGCAGGCGACGGATCGGTGCTCTACCGCACCGGCGACGTGGCACGGTGGTCCACCGACGGCGAACTCGAGTTCGTCGGTCGCGCCGACGACCAGGTCAAGATCCGTGGTTTCCGCATCGAGCTGGGCGAGGTCGAATCCGCCGTCGCATCCGCTCCCGCCGTCGGGCAGGCAGCGGTGATCGTGCGCGAGGACACTCCCGGTGCCGCACGCCTGGTTGCGTACGTCGTGCCCGCGGCCGAGTCGACGATCGACATCGACGTCGTCAGGGCAGCGGTCGGGGAGAATCTTCCCGAGTACATGGTGCCCTCGGCGTTCGTGGTTCTCGACGCGATTCCCTTGACCGCCAACGGAAAACTGGACCGACGAGCCCTGCCCGAGCCGGCGGCGCGCACACGTGAGTTCCGGCCACCGACCACTCCGGTGGAGGGCATGGTCGCCGATGTCTTCGCCGACGTTCTCGGCATCGAACGGGTCGGTCTCGACGACGACTTCTTCGAGCTCGGCGGCAACTCGCTGGTCGCGACGCAGGTGGTGTCCAGGCTGGGTGCTGCAGCGCAGACGACCGTTCCCGTCCGCGCGCTGTTCGAGGCCCCGACGGTCGCTGCTCTGGCAGCGCGGGTCGAGCAGGGTTCGGGCGCAGCTGCGCGTCCGGCGCTGGTGGCATCGACGCGACCGAGCCGAGTGCCGCTCTCGCTCGCACAGCAGCGGATGTGGTTCCTCAACCGCTTCGACTCCGAGTCCACGGCGTACAACATCCCGTTCGCGCTTCGGCTCAGCGGACGCCTCGACGTCGACGCGTTGCAGCGTGCAGTTTCCGACGTGATCGAGCGTCACGAAACTCTGCGATCGGTGTACCCGGATTCACCCGAAGGCCCACACCAGGTGATCGTGCCGATGTCGGAGGTGCCGACCACACTCGAGGTGATCGACACCGACGCGGCGTCGGTGACCGCTCGGGTTCTGGAACTTCTGTCGGCGACCTTCGACGTCACGACCCGGGTTCCGCTGAAGACCGCGCTCTTCCGCGTCTCGGACACCGAGTTCGTACTCGGAATGGTCATCCACCACATCAGCGCCGACGGTCTGTCGGTGATGCCGTTGTCCACAGACGTCATGACCGCATATGCCGCTCGCACCCGCGGCTCCGATCCCGCGTGGGCGCCGCTGCCGGTGCAGTACGCCGATTACGCACTGTGGCAGCGCCAGGTCCTCGGATCCGAGGAGGACTCGGAATCGATTGCTGCGCAGCAGATTCGGTACTGGGAAGCTGCGCTGGCCGAGCTGCCCGAGCAGATCGAACTTCCGCTGGATCGTCCGCGTCCCGCCGAGCAGACCTTCCGGGGCGGCCGTATCGATTTCCGGATCGACGCAGCCGCGCACGCTCGACTGACCGAACTGGCACGTGCGCACAACGCGACGGTGTTCATGGCGGTGCACGCGGCGTTCGCCGTCCTGCTCTCGCGTATATCGGGATCGCCGGACATCGTCGTCGGAACCCCCATCGCGGGTCGCGGTGAAGCGGCCATCGAAAACCTCGTCGGCATGTTCGTCAACACGTTGGTGCTGCGGCTCGACGTCGCGGGGGGAGCGAGCTTCGAGGACCTTCTCGACGCGGCTCGAGAGACCGACCTGCAGGCGTTCGCCAACTCCGACATACCGTTCGAGCGGCTCGTCGAGGTGGTCAACCCCACCCGGTCGACGGCGCGTCACCCGCTGTTCCAGGTCGGCTTCTCGTTCCAGAACTTCGCTCGCCGAGAATTCGAGCTCGACGGACTGGACATCTCGGCACTGGACACCGAGACCGGGACGTCGCAGTTCGACCTGCACCTGATCGTCTCGGACGCCCCGCGCGAGGACGAGGTGTCGGGCGGCTTCGATGCCTTGTTGACGTACGCGACCGATCTGTTCGACGAGCGCACCGCTCGCTCGCTCGTCGCCCGGTTCGAGGCCGTTCTCGACGCCGTCGCGGCGTCCCCGTCGACGCCGGTCGGCGATCTCGATCTGTTCCTCGACGGTGAGCTGCCCGCCATCGTCGACGAGTGGAACGACACCGACCGCGACTTCGATTCCGCAGACGGCACCACGCTCGCCGATCTGTTCGTGGACTCGGCAGCGCGCAACGGTGACGCCGTTGCACTCGTGCACGACGACGGGACGCTGACGTACGGTGAGTTCTCCGAACGGGTCTCGCGTCTGGCCCGCCACCTGATCGGCCTGGGCGTCGGACCCGAAGTGCCGGTGGGGCTTGCCATTCGGCGATCGGTGGATCTGCTCGTGGGCATGTACGCCATCTCCGTGGCCGGTGGTGCCTACGTCCCGATCGATCCGGATCAGCCGGCCGAGCGCAACGCGCTCGTGTTGGAGACCGCAGCTCCGCTGTGCGTGCTGACATCCGGTGCCGTCGGTCCGGAGATCTCCTCTGCAGCCACGGTCGTCGATCTGACACAGCT
Organism: Rhodococcus sp. 06-418-5; assembly: GCF_002258285.1. Lineage (NCBI taxonomy): Bacteria > Bacillati > Actinomycetota > Actinomycetes > Mycobacteriales > Nocardiaceae > Rhodococcus > Rhodococcus sp. 06-418-5. The sequence continues at coordinate 136,753 of NZ_NOYE01000019.1, read as the reverse complement.
CGATCTAGCGAGCTTCTCGCCCGCGCCGGTGGATGCCTCGGAGCGCTCGGGTGTGCTTTCCGCCGACAACACCGCTTACGTCATCTTCACGTCCGGCTCCACCGGACGCCCCAAGGGCGTTGCGGTCTCGCACGGTGCCGTCGTCAACCAGTTGAACTGGTTGCGTGCGGAGTACGGCCTCGACGAGACCGATGCGGCGCTGCTCAAGACCGCAGCGACGTTCGACCTGTCGGTGTGGGAGTTCTGGTCGCAGCTGACTTCGGGTGGACGACTCGTCGTCGCGAATCCGGAGGGGCATCGCGATCCCGATTACCTGCTCACGCTGGTCCGTCGACACTCGGTGACGACGTTGCATCTGGTCCCGTCGATGTTGTCGATGCTCGGCACCGTTGCCGCGGGCGAACTGTCACCCGATCTGCGACGCGTCCTGGCCATCGGCGAAGCACTACCCGCGGCGGTTGCGCAGGATTTCCGGCGGCACAACGGTTCTGCCGAGCTGCACAATCTCTACGGCCCGACCGAGGCAGCGGTGTCGGTGACCTCGCACCCGGTCACCGATGCCGACACCGTCGCCGTGCCGATCGGCGTGCCCGAGGCCAACACCGCCGTGTTCGTGCTGGACTCTCGCCTGCATCCGGTTCCGGCCGGGGTCACCGGAGAGCTCTACCTCGCGGGCACGCAACTCGCGCGGGGATACTTCGGGCGAGCAGACCTCACCGCGGAACGGTTCGTGGCCAATCCGTTCGACGCGAACGGAACGCGGATGTATCGCACGGGCGATCTCGTGCGGTGGCGGGTTCCGCTCGTCGACGGCGAACCGGCAGCGGCCCGCCTCGAGTACATCGAGCGCGCCGACTTCCAGGTCAAGATCCGCGGATTCCGCATCGAACTCGGTGAGATCGAGGCAGCCCTGCGCGCTCAGGCAACGGTGGCCGACACCGCCGTCGTGGTGCACAACGGCGAATCGATGGGGGACCAGCTGGTCGCCTACGTCGTCGGGCAGTCCGGGGCGGTACTCGACGTGGCGAGTGTCGAAGCCGAACTCGCTCGCGCCGTGCCGTCGTACATGGTTCCGGCAGCGTTCGTCGTCCTCGATGCCCTGCCGCTCAACGCCAACGGCAAACTGGATCGACGGGCCCTTCCGGCACCGCAGTTCGAGGTTGCCGAGTTCCGTGCCCCGGTCACTCCGATCGAGGAGATCGTCGCGTCCACCGTGGCGGAACTGCTCGGCCTCGACCGCGCCGGACTCGACGACGACTTCTTCGCGCTCGGTGGAAACTCCTTGGTCGCAACACAATTGGTCTTGAGGTTGGGTCAGGCGCTCGACGCTCAGATTCCGGTGCGAGCAGTGTTCGCGGCGTCCACCGTCGCGGGCCTGGCCGCCCACATCGCCCCGCTCGTCGGTGGCGGTGCGCGCCGAGAACTGACCGTCAGAGAGCGACCCGATCTGCTTCCGCTCTCGATCGCTCAGGAAAGAATGTGGACGATCAACCGGATCGACCCCGGTTCCTCGGCCTACAACATCCCGGTCGCGGTCCGGTTGACCGGCGAGCTCGACATCGACTCCCTGCGCGGGGCATTCGACGACGTTCTCGGACGCCACGAGATTCTGCGCACGGCGTACCCCGACTCGGTGGACGGGCCGGTCCAGCAGATCGGTTCCGTCGCCGAGGTAGGAATCGAGCTGACGCCCGAGCAGGTGGAACCGGATGCGGTGATCTCCCGCCTGACCGAAACCCTCGGTGCCGGGTTCGACGTCACGAAGTCGGTTCCGGTGCGGGCTGCTCTGCTGCAGGTCGGCGAGAACGAACACGTACTGGCCGTGGTGGCTCACCACATCGCCGCCGACGGCTTCTCGATGGGTCCGCTGATCCGGGATGTCATGGTGGCCTACACCGCTCGGGTTGCGGGGGAGATGCCGGCCTGGACGCCACTACCGGTCCAGTACGCCGACTTCGCGCTGTGGCAGCGTGAGGTGCTCGGCAGCGAGAGCGATCCCGACAGTCCGCTCGCGAAGCAGCTCGCGTACTGGACGACCGAGTTGGCGGGAGCACCGGAACAGTTGGCGCTCCCGCTGGATCGACCGCGGCCGCCTCGCCCGACGATGCAGGGTGCCTCGTACGATTTCTCGTTCGGCACCGACATCGCATCGGCGATCGAGAAGATCGCTCGCGAACACTCCGCGACGACGTTCATGGTGGTGCACAGCGCCTTCGCCGTGCTGCTCTCGAGGCTGAGCAACTCATCCGACATCAGCATCGGCACACCCACTGCAGGTCGCGGCGAACAGCAACTCGACGAGCTCGTCGGCATGTTCGTCAACACGCTCGTGTTGCGCACTCGACTGAACCAGAGCGGTACGTTCGTCGAGCTGTTGCAGCAGGCCAAGGACAAGGATCTGGCGGCGTTCGGTCACGCTGACGTCCCCTTCGAGCGACTCGTCGACGCACTGGGCCGGGCGCGATCGAGTGCCTATACTCCGCTGTTCCAGGCGATGTTGACGTTCCAGAACCACGTGACCGGAACGTTCGAGCTGCCGGGTCTGCAGGTGCAGGCCTTGCCCGCGGGCGAGGACCAGGCCAAGTTCGATCTGCAGCTGACCGCCGTCGAACGATTCGACGACACCGGGGCACTGCGCGACATCGAGGCGACGTTCACCTACGCAACGGCGATCCTCGACGAGTCGTCGATCGCGACCTTCGCCGATCGGTTGCTGCGGATTCTGAACGCCGTCGTCTCGGATCCGGACGTGGTGCTGCGGTCGATCGACATCCTCTCCGACGAGGAGAAGGCGGAGTTCGCACCGCGAACCAAACCCAAGACGGTGGACGATCTGCCCGAACTGGTTGCCCGGGCAGCGACCGTCGCACCCGATGCGGTGGCCATCGAACACGAATCGACAACGGTCGATTTCGCTGCTCTGCACGCCAAACTGGCGCAGATGTCGGCAACGATGGGCTCTGCGATGAAGCCGCAGGCTCTGGTGACGGTCACGCTGTCGGCACTGATTCCGGGTATCTTGCCCGCCCTCGGTGCGGAGGGGCTGACCGCCGCTCTGGCATCGTTGATCGAACGGGCGGAGTCGGTGATCGCGTCGTCGTGACGAATGCCGAGTTCGCCGGTTGTGCACGTGGATCGATCAGGAGGAAAAGTTAGATGGCGGTAGGACGTCGAAGCGATGCAGCTCTGACGGTCGAGGACCTTCCGCGCTTGGTTCGGAGCGTTGCAGCGGTCGAACCCGACCGCGTGGCTCTCACGCACCTCGGTACGGAACTGACCTACGCCCGCCTGGACGAGGAGATCACCACCCTCGACGCGGCCATGGGAGGCGTCCTCGGCCCCGACGCGCTGGTCCCGGTCGTGCTGTCCAACACCCTCGCGGGCCTGATCGAGGCCACCGAAGGTGGTCTGGACTCGGTCGTGTCGACCGTCGTCACCGATGCTGTGTCCGTTCTCGGTGCCGACGATTCGACGTCGAGTTCTGCCGATCCCGAAGCCACCACGCTGTACGCGCTGTTCGCCGATCAGGCCGAGCGCACCCCGGACGCACCTGCGCTGGTCTTCGGCGACGAGACTCGCACCTACGCCGAGTTCGCCGCTTCCGTCGAGCGTCTCGCCAGGGTACTGATCGCACAGGGTGTCGGCCCCGATTCAGCGGTGGGACTGTCGATCCGTCGATCGTTCGATCTGCTGGTGGGCATGTACGCGATCTCCGCAGCAGGCGGAGCGTACGTTCCGCTGGACCCGGACCATCCGGTCGATCGACTCGGGTACGTTCTCGACATCGCGAACCCGGTCCTCGTTCTGACGACCACGACGGACATGCCTCGGTTGCCCGAGGGCACCGTCACCGTTCTCGTCGACGACGTCGACCTGACCGAGGTGCCGGAAGGGCGGATCACCGATGCCGACCGGCGCGGAGCCCTGACCGAGGACGACCTCGCCTACGTCATCTTCACCTCCGGTTCGACGGGACGTCCGAAGGGCGTGGCGGTGAGCCACCGGGCCATCGTCGCCAACATCTCCTGGCGTCAGCGCGAATATGCGATGAGCACCGACGACGTCGTGCTGCAGAAGACACCGTTCACGTTCGACGTATCGGTGTGGGAGTTCTTCTGGCCGTTGCAGATCGGTGCCACGCTCGTGATTGCCGAGCCCGAGGGCCACCGCGACCCCGCCTACCTCGCCCGCGTCATCGGCGAGCGCAGCGTGAGCGTGACGCACTTCGTCCCGTCCATGCTTTCGGTGTACGTCGCCGAACCCACTGCTGCGCAGGCCGATTCGCTCCGAATGGTGTTCGCCTCCGGCGAGGCACTCCCGGCGCGCACCGTCAACGCGTTCCACTCCATCTCGAACGCGGAACTGCACAATCTGTACGGGCCGACGGAAGCGGCCGTCGATGTCACGTACTACCGAACCCAACAGGTGGAAGAAGCCTCGGTTCCCATCGGCGCTGCCGTCGACGACACCGACCTGTACGTGCTCGACGAAGGACTGCGGCGATCGCCCCGCGGAGTCGAGGGTGAGCTCTATCTCGCGGGCGTGCAGCTCGCTCGCGGATACCTCGGACGCACCGACCTGACCGCCGACCGGTTCGTGGCCGACCCGTTCGGTGAGCCGGGTGACCGCATGTACCGCACCGGTGACCTGGTGCGCCGACGCGGCGACGGCCTCATCGAGTACATCGGGCGCACCGACTTCCAGATCAAGCTGCGCGGCCTGCGCATCGAGCTGGGCGAAATCGAATCGGCGCTGCTCGCCGAGCCCGAGGTGACTCAGGCGGCCGTGCTGCTCCATTCGTCCGAGCAGTCGGAACAGCAGCTCGTCGGATACGTCGTCAGCACCGATCCCGATCTCGATCACGACGGCCTCGCGGACGCGGTGCGACGGCGCATGCCGGAATACATGGTGCCGTCGGTGTTCGTCGTCCTGGACGAGTTTCCGCTGAACGCGAGCGGCAAACTCGACCGAAAAGCGCTGCCTGCGCCCGATTTCGCATCGCAGGTGCAGGAATACCGCGCACCGAGCACCGAGACCGAGACCGCGTTGGTCTCGATCTTCGAGACCGTGCTCGGTATCGAACGCATCGGTGTCGACGACGACTTCTTCGCACTCGGCGGCAACTCCCTCAACGCCACCCGCGTGATCGCGCGGGTCAACGCCGAACGTGGTTCGGCCGTCGACGTCCGTGCCTTCTTCGACGCTCCGACCGTTGCCGAACTCGCCGCGGCCGTGGACGCGTCGGATTCGACCGGCCACCGCATTCCGTTGACCGCGCAGCCGGATCACGACCACGTCCCGCTGTCGCTGGCTCAGCAGCGCATGTGGTTCCTCAACAGATTCGAGCCCGAATCCGCCGTCAACAACATCCCGGTGGCCCTGACCCTGTCCGGTGCACTCGACCTCACGGCGCTGCGTGCCGCGCTCGCCGACGTTCTCGATCGGCACGAGTCGCTGCGCACCGTGTTCCCGGACCGCGACGGCGTCGGCTACCAGCACGTACTCGCATCCGATTCGGCAACAGTCGAACTGGAGATCTCGGCGGCGGACGAGGCGGAGCTTCCCGCCACCCTGCTCGAGTTCGCTCTACGCCCGTTCGACCTGTCGGTGCAGCTACCCTTCCGGACATTGCTGCTCGCGTTGTCGGACACCGAGCACGTGCTCGCGTTCGTGGTCCACCACATCGCCGCCGACGGATTCTCCATGGGTCCGCTCACTCGCGACGTGGTGACGGCCTACGTTGCCCGCTCGAACGGCCACGACCCGCAGTGGACGCCGCTCGAGGTGCAGTACGCCGACTTCACGCTGTGGCAGAGAAAGGTTCTCGGCAACGAGGACGACCCCGAGTCGGTGCTCTCGGCTCAGCAGGAATATTGGCGCGGACGCCTCGGCGGAGCGCCCGACCAACTGGAACTGCCGACCGACCGGCCCCGTCCTGCCGTCGCCACCACCCGAGGTGGCACGTACAAGTTCGAGATCGATGCAGACCTGGTTCTCTCGCTCGAGAAGCTCGGCCGCGCACACGGTGCGACCACCTTCATGGTCGTGCACGCCGCACTGGCGATTCTGCTCGCCAAACTCTCTGCCAGCGAGGACATCTCGATCGGAACACCGGTGGCCGGACGTGGCGACGCAGTGCTCGACAACGTCATCGGTATGTTCGTCAACACCCTGGTTCTGCGCACCGCCGTCGAATCGGACGCGACGTTCGAGGACTTCCTGCGTGAGGTGAGAGGCGTCGACCTCGCGGCGTTCTCGCACGCCGACGTGCCGTTCGAGAAGCTGGTCGACGCGTTGGCTCCGGCGCGATCGCAGGCCCGCCATCCGCTGTTCCAGGTGATGCTCACGTTCCAGAATCTCGACCAGACCTCGGTGGAGATCCCGGGTCTTCGCGTTGCCGCACTCGACTACGAGGCGGATCTGGCGAAGTTCGACCTGCAGGTGACGTTGTGGAATTCGATTGCCGCAGAAGGCGAGCCGTCGGGTCTGACCGTGGCGCTGACCTACGCCGCCGACCTCTTCGACGAATCCACTATGGCCGAATTCGGTCGGCGGTTCGAGCGGATTCTGGCAGCGATCACCGACTCGCCCACGGCCACGATCGGTGACATCCACCTGATCGACCCGGCCGAGCGCACGTCTGTTCTCGCGCTCGGTGCCGGAGAGGCGTCCGAAATCGATTCGGGCACAACGCTGGTCGACCTGTTCGATCGTCAGGTGGCCGAGACTCCGGATGCGCAGGCGTTGGTGTTCGAGGGTGAGCGGTTGACGTATGCGGAGTTCGCGGGGCGTGCGAATCGTCTTGCGCGACTTCTGGTGTCGGTGGGGGTTGGTCCTGATTCGCTGGTGGGGCTCGCGATCGGGCGGAGTCTGGACCTGTTCGTGGGTATGTATGCGATCGTGAAGGCCGGTGCGGGGTACGTGCCGATCGATCCGTCGCAGCCGGCGGATCGCAACGAGTACATCGTGGCGACGGCGGCTCCGGTTCGGGTGTTGTCGACGACGCGTGATCATGTGGAGTTCGCGGGGGTCGAGACGGTCGATATCGACACTGTCGATGTGTCGGGTCTGTCGCCGTTGCCGTTGTCCGATGCCGAGCGCACGGCACCGTTGCGGGCGTCGAATCTCGCGTACGTGATCTTCACGTCGGGTTCGACGGGTCGTCCGAAGGGTGTGGGGGTGTCGCACGAGGCGATCGTGAATCGGTTGTTGTGGATGCAGCACGAGTACGGGTTGAGCGCCGGGGATGTGGTGTTGCAGAAGACTCCGTCGACGTTCGATGTGTCGGTGTGGGAGTTCTTCTGGGCGTTGCAGAACGGTGCGTCGGTGGCCATCGCTGTTCCGGATGGTCATCGGGATGCGTTGTATCTGCTCGATGTGATTGCTCGTGAGCATGTGTCGGTGGTGCACTTCGTGCCGTCGATGATGTCGGTGTTCGTACCCGAAGCTCGGCGCGCACCGCACGCTGCCGAATCGCTCCGCCTGGTCTTCGCCTCCGGCGAAGCGCTTCCCCCCACGACAGCGCATGCGTTGCGCGCTGCCCTGCCACAACTGTCACTGCACAACCTGTACGGCCCGACCGAGGCTGCGGTCGACGTGACCTATCACGCGGTCACGGACGAGGACTCGGAAGTCATGCCCATCGGTGCGCCGGTGTGGAACACCTCTGTCTACGTGCTCGACTCGCACCTGGTTCCGGTACCGGCAGGGGTGACCGGCGAGCTCTATCTCGCAGGCACTCAGCTGGCCCGCGGCTACGTGGGACGCCCCGACCTGACCGCGGACCGCTTCGTCGCGGATCCGTTCGGACCCGGGGGTTCTCGGATGTACCGCACCGGTGACGTGGTGCGGTGGCTTCCCGATGGTGAACTGGAGTACATCGGTCGGTCGGACTTCCAGGTGAAGCTGCGCGGCCTGCGCATCGAACTCGGCGAGATCGAATCGGCATTGCTGGAACTGTCCGGCATCGAACAAGCGGTGGTGCTGGTCCGTCGAGACCAGCTGGTGGGCTACGTCGTTCCCGCCGACGGACCGGTCGACCACAGCCAGGTCCTCGGGGCGCTGCGTGAACGATTGGCCGAGTACATGGTTCCGGCCGCACTGGTCGAACTGGCCGAGTTCCCACTCGGTGCCAGCGGCAAGCTCGACCGGAAAGCGCTGCCGGATCCGCACTTCCAGGCGACCGAGTACCGGGCTCCGACGAATCCCATGGAGGAGATCGTCGGAGAGGTGTTCGCTGCCGTTCTCGGCATCGACCGCATAGGCGTCGACGACGACTTCTTCGCCCTCGGCGGAAACTCGCTCGTCGCAACCCGGGTCGCCTCGCGGCTGGGTACCGAGTTGCGCACGACCGTGCCCGTCCGCGTGATGTTCGAGGCCAGTACCGTTGCGGCCCTGGCGGCAGCATTGGAAAGCCATGTCGGAACCGGGACTTCGGCACCGTTGGTGCCGCAGGAGCGCCCCGAGCAGATCCCGCTCTCCCTGGCACAGCAGCGGATGTGGTTCCTGAACCGCTTCGAGCCCGAATCCGCCGTCAACAACATTCCGGTGGCCATCCGGCTCTCCGGGGCGCTGAACGTCTCCGCGCTGCAGTCCGCCGTCACCGATGTCCTCGACCGACACGAAGCGCTGCGCACCGTGTACCCGAGCGTGGACGGCACCGGGCACCAGGTGGTCCTGTCCGCCGCGTCCGTCGCACCGGACCTGACCCCGATCGCCTCCTCGGCGGAACAGGTGATCGGCGACCTCGTCGCCTTCGCGTCCGAGGGCTTCGACGTGACGGAGTCGGCTCCGTTGCGCGCCAAGCTCTTCCGAATCTCGGACGACGAGTACGTGCTCGTGTTCGTGGTACACCACATCAGCGCCGACGGTTGGTCGATGGGGCCGCTGACCCGCGACGTCATGACTGCGTACGTGGCCCGAGTGGCCGGAGACTCTCCCGCGTGGGCACCACTGGCGGTGCAGTACGCCGACTTCGCCGTATGGCAGCGTGACGTTCTCGGAGACGACACCGAACCGGGCAGCCTGATGGCAACGCAGGCCGACTACTGGCGTACGGCACTGGCGGATCTGCCGAGCGAGCTGACCTTGCCGTACGACCGGCCACGTCCGGCGGTGCAGTCGTACGAGGGCGGGCGATTCCAGTTCGACATCGATGCCGAGGTGCACGAGTCGCTGACCGAGCTGGCCAAGTCGACCGGAACCACGTTGTTCATGGTCGTCCACGGGGCCCTCGCCCTGTTCCTGGCGCGGATGTCGACCTCCGACGACGTCGCCGTCGGTACGGCCGTGGCCGGACGAGGCGAGGCAGTACTCGACGACGTGATCGGCATGTTCGTCAACACGTTGGTGCTGCGCACGAAGGTCGACCGAAGCCGAGGATTCACCGAACTGCTGGCACAGATCCGTGACGTGGACCTCGAGGCGTTCGCGCACGCGGACATCCCGTTCGAGCGACTGGTCGATCTGCTCGAGCCCGAACGGTCGACGGCGCGCCATCCGCTGTTCCAGGTGGCGATCGCCTTCGAGAATCTCCCGCCGAGCCACTTCGAGCTTCCGGGACTCACGGTCTCCGCAGTGGACGTCGAGGTCGACACCGCCAAGTTCGACCTGTCGTTGACCCTGCACGAGAAGCCCGGTGGAGCCGGTCTCGCGGCCAGCTTCGTCTATGCGCGAGATCTGTTCGACGAGAAGACGATCGAAGTGTTCTCGCGCCGATTCCGGTGGTTGCTCGACGCGGTTGCCACCACACCGGACGTTCCGGTCGGCGACCTGTCGATTCTCTACGACGACGAGTACGACCGCCTCACACACGTGCACGGTGACGACGTGCTGGCCGGCGGCACCCTGGCCGAGATACTCACGGCCGGAGCCGCCCTCGATCCGTCGGCCGTGGCCATCAGGTACGAGGGACGATCGATCTCCTACGCCGAACTCGACGCGACCTCCTCCCAGCTCGCCCGCGTTCTCATCGAACGCGGTGCGGGCCCCGAATCCGTTGTGGCACTCGCATTTCAACGCTCCTACCTCATGGTGCTGGCGGTGTGGGCGGTGGCGAAGTCGGGTGCGGCCCACCTGCCCGTCGATCCCACGTATCCGGAGGACCGAATCGGGCACATGATCGCCGACTCCGGTGCCATGCTCGGTCTGACCACCAGCGCGCATTCGGATGCGCTGTCCGCCGGACACCCGAGTCTTCCGTGGTCGAGCCTCGACGACGACGAGTTCGTGGCCGAGGTCCGCACCCGGTCCGCCGAGCCGGTCACCGACGCCGACCGACTGCGGCCCGTCACGTTCCAGAACCCGGCCTACGTCATCTACACCTCCGGCTCGACGGGTAAGCCGAAGGGCGTCGTCGTCACGCACGCCGGACTCGGCGGTGTTCTCGACGCAGCAACCGACCTGTACCACCTGAAACCGGCCTCGAGGTTCCTGCACGTCTGCTCGCCCAACTTCGATCCTTCGGTCCTGGAGTGGATGGCAGCGTTCTCCGTCGGTGCGACGTTGGTGGTCGTGCCTGCGTCGATTCTCGGCGGCACCGAGCTGTCCGAACTGCTGAAGGCGGAGAAGGTCACTCACACCATCATCACCCCGGCAGTTCTGGGCACGATGGATCCGCACGGTATCGACTCGCTCGAAGTGCTCTCGGTCGGCGGCGATGTGACCACTCCCGAACTGCTCGCCCGATGGGCACCGGGCCGAAAGTACTTCAACGGATACGGGCCGACCGAGACGACGATCATCTCGAGCTTCGCCGAGTTGACGCCCGGCGAACCGATCACCATCGGTCGACCCATCCACGGCATGTCCGTGCTCATCCTCGATTCCCGACTCGAACCGGTTCCGACCGGTGTCGCGGGTGACCTCTATCTGTCGGGCGGTGCGCTCGCTCGCGGCTATCTCGGAAGGCCCGGTCTGTCTTCCGAGCGCTTCGTGGCCAACCCGTACGGCATCGACGGCGCACGGATGTACCGCACCGGCGACGTGGTGCGGTGGACGGACGACCTGCAGCTGCAGTTCGTGGGACGCACCGATTTCCAGGTGAAGGTGCGCGGATTCCGCATCGAGCTCGGCGAGATCGACTCGGCGCTCGCAGCCGATCCCAGCGTCGATTTCGCAGTGACGGTGGGTCATCTGCTTCCCTCCGGCGTCACGACTCTCGTGTCCTACGTTCTGCCCGTGCGCGGCAGCGTGATCGATGTCGAGGAACTCGCCGCCTTCGTCGGAAAGTCACTGCCGGGGTACATGATTCCGGCGTCCATCGTGGTTCTCGATGCGATCCCGCTGACCCCGGTCGGCAAGCTCGACCGGACCGCACTACCTGCCCCGGTGTTCGAGGCCGGTCGGTTCAGGGCACCCACCACCGCGGTCGAGGAGACCGTCGCGGATGTGTTCGCCGGTGTGCTCGGTATCGACCGGGTGGGGCTCGACGACGACTTCTTCGCACTCGGCGGAAACTCGTTGATCGCAACGCAGGTCGTCTCGCGGCTCGGCGCGGCTCTGGACACCGTGGTGCCGGTACGGGCCCTGTTCGAGAGCCCGACCGTTGCGGCGCTGGCGGCGCACGTGGAGACAGCCGTCGGGTCCGGTTCCAGGGCGACACTGGCACCGAGACCGCGTCCGGAACGCCCGCCCCTGTCGTCGGCCCAGCAGCGCTACTGGTTCCTGAACCGGTTCGACACCACGTCGTCGGTGGACAACATCCCGTTCGCGGTGCGGCTGTCGGGTGACCTCGACGTCGCGGCGTTGCACTCGGCCGTTCTCGACGTTCTCGAACGTCACGAATCGCTGCGGACGCAGTACCCCGATTCGCCCGAAGGCCCGTACCAGCAGGTACTTCCGGCCGCCGAGGTCTCCTTGGACCTGACCGTCCGCGACCTGTCCGCCGGTGAGCAGGACGATGTCGCGGCGGTCGTCGGGGAATTCTTCCGACGCGGCTTCGACGTCACCGCCGAGGTGCCGGTCGATGCCCGACTGTTCCGCGTCGCCGATGCCGAGTACGTTCTGGCATTCGTCGTCCACCACGTCTCGGCGGACGGTGCCTCGATGGGCCCGTTGGCAGTGGACATCATGACTGCGTACACCGCGCGCTCGACCGGTAGCGCGCCGGACTGGGAACCGCTCCCCGTGCAGTACGTCGACTTCGCCTTGTGGCAGCGTGACGTACTCGGTTCCGAATCCGATCCCGATTCACTTGCCGCCCGGCAGGTTTCGTTCTGGAAGCAGGCTCTGGCCGAGCTGCCGGATCAGCTGGCGCTTCCCGCCGATCGCCCACGCCCGCCGAGCCAGAGCTTTCGTGGCGACACGGTGCGTTTCACCGTCGACGCGGGACTGCACCAGGGTCTCGCCGAACTTGCACGCGCACATCGGTCCACGTTGTTCATGGTCGTGCACTCGGCGTTCGCGGTGTTCCTGGCCAAGCTCTCCGGTTCCGAGGACATCGCCATCGGCAGCCCCATCGCCGGCCGCGGCGAGCGTGCCCTCGATCCCATGATCGGAATGTTCGTCAACACGTTGGTGTTCCGGTCGACGGTCGAGCCGTCGATGACGTTCGAGGAGCTGCTCGCGCAGTCGCGCGAGCGTGACCTGTCCGCATTCGCGCATGCGGACGTGCCGTTCGAGCGCCTCGTCGAGGTGCTCAACCCGGTCCGTTCGACCGCCCGCAACCCGTTGTTCCAGATCGGCCTGAGTTTCCAGAACCTCGCCGATTCGACGTTCGAGCTCCCCGGGCTGACGGTCAGTGCGGTCGACGCCGACACGACGACGGCCAAGACCGATCTGCAGCTGTCGATATCGGACCAGTACGAATCGGACGGTTCACCGGCCGAGTTGGCGGCCGAATTCAGTTACGCCACAGACCTGTTCGACCGATCGACCATCGACGGTTTCGTCGAGCGATTCGTCGAGGTGCTGCGGGCCGTGGCGAACGACCCCTCGGTCGTCGTCGGGGATCTCGATGTCCTCACAGCGACCGAACGCAACACCATCGTGCACGAATGGAACGACACCGCGCATCCGGTCGACTCCGATCCGACCCTGGCGGCACTGTTCGACCGTCGGGTGCAGGCGGACCCGGACGCGATCGCGCTGATCGACGCGCGGCTATCGCTGACCTACCGTGAGTTCGACGCACGGATCAACCGGCTTGCGCGGGTCCTGATCGCTTCGGGGGTCGGCCCCCAGGTGACCGTGGCCCTGGCAATCCGCAGGTCCGTCGAGTTGCTGGTGGCCATGTACGCAGTCACCAAGGCCGGCGGCGCGTACGTGCCGATCGACCCCGATCAGCCCGCGGAGCGGAACACCTACATCCTCGAGGTCGCCGCTCCGGCGCTGGTGCTCAGCACCGCCGGTGTCGACATCGACACCGCAACGGTGCCGGTCGTGTCGATCGACACCGACCCCAGGCTGCACGATTCGGATGCGGCGTGGTCCGATGCGCCCGTCACCGACGCCGAGCGCATCGCTCCGCTGCGCGCCGCCAACACCGCGTACGTCATCTTCACGTCCGGATCGACCGGTCGACCCAAGGGCGTCGCGGTGAGCCACCGCGCGATCGTCAACCAGTTGCTCTGGCAGGCAGAGCATTACGGAATCGACAGCACCGACCGGGTGCTGCTCAAGACCGCAGCGACGTTCGACCTGTCCGTCTGGGAATTCTGGGTGGCGACGATCTCCGGCGGTGCCGTCGTGATCGCCGAGGCCGGTGCACAGGGTGATGCGGCCTATCTGGTGGACCTGATCGCCCAACGATCGGTCACCACGCTGCACACCGTGCCCTCCGTGCTCGACGCCCTCGTCGCCGCGTCGGCGGGATCACTTCCCGAGAGTCTGAAGAGGATCCTGGCGATCGGTGAGGCGCTTCCGGTGGCGACCGCAGACCGCGCACTGCGTGCCTCCACCGCGCGACTGGACAACCTGTACGGCCCGACGGAAGCCGCTGTGTCGGTGACCGCACATCGCGTCGCCCGGACGACCGGCACCTCCGTACCCATCGGTGGACCCGAATGGAACACCCGGGTCTACGTCCTGGACTCGCGCCTGGCACCGGTACCGGTTGGCGTGGCAGGCGAGCTCTATCTCGCGGGCGTGCAGCTGGCCGAGGGCTACGTCGCTCGGCCGGACCTGACCGCGGAGCGCTTCGTGGCCGACCCGTTCACTCCGGGCGGACGGCTGTACCGCACCGGCGACCTCGTCACCTGGCGCAAGGACGGCCAACTCGAGTACGTCGGCCGAACCGACTTCCAGGTCAAGATCCGTGGATTCCGCATCGAACTCGGTGACATCGATGCTGCACTGGGGTCGCTGAGCGAGGTCGGCGACGTTGCGGTGCTTGCACTCGACACCGGACTCGGCGCCCGGCTCGTGGCCTACGTCGTGCCCGCTGCCGGTGCCACGGTGGACCCCGACGGGCTGCGCTCGGCTCTGTCCGGCCGGCTGCCGTCGTACATGGTTCCGTCGGCTTTCGTGATCCTCGATGCATTGCCTCGCAACGCCAACGGGAAGCTGGACCGAAAAGCGTTGCCGGAGCCGCAGTTCGAGACCGTACAGTTCCGCGCACCGACCAACCCGGTCGAAGAGGCAGTGGCGACGGTGTTCGCCGAGGTGCTCTCGGTGGAACGCGTCGGTCTGGACGACGACTTCTTCGCGCTCGGCGGCAACTCGCTGATCGCGACCCAGGTGGTCTCCCGACTGGGAGCCGCGCTCGACACTCAGGTGCCGGTGCGATCGATATTCGAGTCGCCGACCGTTCTCTCGCTCGCCCGTGCCGTCGAATCCAAGGTGGGCACCGGTGCACGACGGGCCCTCACGGCACGTCCGCGGCCCGACGTGGTTCCGCTGTCGATGGCGCAGCAGCGCATGTGGTTCCTGAGCCAGTTCGATCCGACCTCTGCCGTGAACAACATTCCGGTGGCAATTCGGTTGTCCGGCAATATCGATGCCGATGCTCTGTCGAGTGCCGTCCTCGATGTGATCGCACGCCACGAAATTCTGCGCACCGTCTACCCGGAGGTCGACGGACGAGGCAGTCAGGTGGTTCTCGGTACCGCCGAGGCGGGCGTGACGGTGGCCGTCGACGACGTCGATGCCGGCTCCGTGGAGCAGGTCCTGCGAACCTTCGTCTCGGCCGGATTCGACGTGACCCGTGCCGTTCCGGTTCGGGTCCGGATTCTGCGGCTGAGCGAGTCCGAGTACGTACTGGCGTTCGTGGCGCACCACATCGCCGCGGATGGATTCTCGATGGGGCCGCTGACCCGGGACGTCATGCTCGCCTACACCGCCCGCGTAGCGGGGGAGAGTCCGCAGTGGGCACCACTTGCCGTGCAGTACGCGGACTACACCCTGTGGCAGCGGGACGTCCTCGGTTCGGCGGACGACCCCGAGTCGCCACTGGCAGCTCAGTTGGCGTACTGGACGGCGGTCCTCGCGGGAGCGCCGGCGCAGCTCGATCTGGCCACCGACCGTCCACGGCCCGCCGTGGCGTCGTATCGTGGTGCGGCGTACAACTTCTCGATCGATGCGGCCCTGCAGTCGAACATCGCCCGCCTCGCTCGATCCGCCAATGCGACCGACTTCATGGTGGTGCACACCGCCCTGGCCGTGTTGCTGTCTTCGATGGCGGGAACCGACGACGTCACGATCGGAACCCCGGTGGCAGGCCGAGGCGACGCCGATCTGGACGGACTCGTCGGCATGTTCGTCAACACGCTCGCGCTGCGTACCGGGGTGAACCCGGCGGCGTCGTTGCGCGAGCAACTGGCGCTCGTCCGAGACGCCGATCTCGGTGCCTTCGGGCATGCCGACGTGCCGTTCGAGCGGCTCGTCGACGAGCTGGCACCGGACAGGTCTCAGGCCAGGCATCCGATCTTCCAGGTCATGCTGACCTTCCAGAACCTCGAACGGCAGACGTTGACGCTGCCCGAGCTCGTTGTCGAGGGGATCGACCTCGGCAGCGCGTTCGCCAAGTTCGATCTGCAGGTCACGCTGTGGGAGAACGTCGACGAATCCGGCGCTCCCGCCGGTATCGACGTCCAATTCGATTACGCCACAGATCTGTTCGACGAGTCGACCATGAGTTCGCTCGCGCGTCGCTTGGTGCGCGTCCTCGGCACTCTCGTCGACGACCCGGATCGCGTGGTCGGTGACGTCGACATTCTCGAGGACGGCGAGCGCTCGCGCGTTCTGGAGGAGTGGAACGCGACCGGGCACGAGGTGGATGCCGCGGCGACGCTGGTGTCTCTGTTCGAGTCCCGGGTTGCGGCGAGCCCGGAGAACATCGCGACGAGCTTCGGCGACGAACGGGTGAGCTATCGCGAGTTCTCGGACCGCGTGAACGCACTGGCGCGAGTTCTCGTCTCGGAAGGAGTGGGCCCGGAAACCGTCGTGGCGACCGCCATGCGGCGATCGGTCGACATGCTGGTGGGCATCTATGCGGTGCTCACCGCCGGTGGTGCCTACGTTCCGGTCGATCCGGATCTGCCCGCCGAACGAATCGGGTACATCCTCGACACCGCGGCACCGGTGGTCCTGCTCACGACCGAGCGAGACGGCACCGGACTCCGATCCGATGTCACCCGAATCCTGGTCGACGCCGTCGACACCACAGGTGTGTCCGCTGCACCGATGACCGACGCCGAGCGGATCGCACCGCTGCGGCCCGCCGACATCGCCTACGTCATCTTCACGTCCGGATCGACCGGTCGCCCCAAGGGTGTCGCGGTGAGCCACGAGTCGATCGTCAACCGATTGCTGTGGATGCAGGCGGAGTACTCACTCACCGAGAGCGACAAGGTGTTGCAGAAGACGCCGGTCACGTTCGACGTGTCGGTGTGGGAGCTGTTCTGGCCGTTGCAGATCGGTGCCGAGCTCGTGATCGCCGAACCCGACGGCCATCGGGATCCGATCTACCTGGTGAACACCGTCGCGCAACGCGGTATCACCGTTGCCCACTTCGTGCCCTCGCTGCTCGCGGTGTTCGCCGCCGCCGACGGCGTCTCGAAGTGCACCGGTTTGCGTGCGGTCTTCGCCTCCGGCGAGGCGCTGCCTGCCTCGGTCGCCTCGGCCCTGCGCGCTGCACTGCCGACCACCGAGCTGCACAACCTGTACGGCCCGACCGAGGCCGCAGTCGACGTGACCTACCACCGCGTGGTGCCGGCCGACATCGCGTCGGTCCCCATCGGCGCTCCGGTCTGGAACACCCGAGTCACCGTGCTCGATGCACGCCTGCACCCGGTTCCGGTCGGGGTACCCGGGGAGCTGTATCTCGCCGGGGTTCAACTCGCCCGTGGATATCTGGGGCGTGCGGACCTCACCGCGGACCGGTTCGTCGCCGACCCGCACGGCACTGCCGGGTCGAGGATGTACCGCACCGGAGACCTGGTTCGGTGGACCGCCGACGGTGAGCTCGAATACCTCGGTCGCACCGACTTCCAGGTCAAGCTGCGCGGACTGCGGATAGAGCTGGGCGAGATCGAGGCCGCGCTGACGGCACACCCGTCCGTCGACCAGGCCGTGGTCCTCGTGCGTCGGACGCCGTCGGCCGGTGAAATCCTGGTGGGCTACCTCGTGCCCGCTGCCGGGACGACGATCGACGCCGACGCGGTCACCGCTGCCGTCGCCGCATCGGTGCCCGAGTACATGGTTCCCGCCGGTCTCGTGACTCTCGACGCCTTGCCGCTCGGCCCGAACGGCAAGCTCGACCGACGAGCGCTACCGGAACCGGAGTTCGGAAGCGACGCCGAATACCGCACCGCCAGTACCGATACCGAACGCATCATCGCGGAGGTCTTCGCGGACGTGCTCGGACTCGACACCGTCGGCGTCGACGATTCGTTCTTCGCGCTCGGGGGCGACAGCATCGTCTCCATCCAGCTGGTCTCCCGCGCGAAGGCACGGGGAATCCAATTCGGGCCACGAGATGTGTTCGAGCGCAAGACCGTCGCGGGTCTCGCCGAGATCGCGGTGACCGTCGGCGAAGGCAGCGACGTGGTCGTGCTCGAGGAACTCGACGGCGGTGGAATCGGCTGGATGCCGTTGCCGCCGTTCGGTGCCGCACTGATGGAGCGCAGTGGGGGCCGGTCGCGGTTCCATCAGGCCGTCACGCTCGAACTGCCGATCGGCATAGACCGAGCCGGAATTCTCGCGACGCTGAACGCCGTGATCGATCGACACGACGTGGTGCGCTCCACCCTGGTCCACGACGACCGTGGGTGGGGGCTCGACGCTGCGGCACCGGGGAGTGTCGACGCGGGCTCGTTGCTGACCGTGGCCGACACGGATTCCGCTGCAACGGCATTCGATTCCGCTGTCGGAACCCTCGACCCCGAGGCCGGGCGCATGCTCGCCTTCGTATGGGTCGATCACGGCCCCACCGAAGCAGGCACGCTCTCCGTCATCGCCCATCACCTCGTGATCGACGGCGTGTCCTGGCGAATCCTGATTCCCGACTTCGTCTCCGCGTGGGCACAGTTGTCCGCGGGAGCGAACCCGGCTCTTCCCGAGGTGGGAACGTCGATGCGGCGGTGGACGCATGCGTTGGTCGATGCGGCCTCGAGCCAGGCGCGCCTGGCGGAACTGCCGATGTGGCGTCGGATCGCCGACACCGAGGACCCCGTTCTCGGCGAGCGTCCCTTCGATCCTGCACTCGACGTCGTTGCCACCCTCGACAGGGTCGATGTCGAACTGACACCCGAGGTGACCCGCAGTCTGTTGACGACCGTGCCGGAGATATTCCGCGGTGGCGTCGCCGACGGGTTGCTCGCCGGGTTGGCGCTCGCGGTCACGAAACTGCGTGCGGAGCACGGAATGTCGGCACCGGCCACGCTGGTGCAGCTCGAAGGGCACGGCCGCGAGGAAGCAGTGGTGCCGGGAGCCGATCTGGGACGCACCGTCGGCTGGCTGACCAGCCTGTTCCCGGTGCGCCTCGACCTCACCGGTATCGACGTCGATGCCGCATTCGCCGGTGGCCGGCAATTGAGCGAGGCAGTCAAGGCGGTCAAGGAGCAGATGCTGGAGCTGCCCGAGCGAGGAATGGGCTGGGGACTGTTGCGGTACCTCAACCCCGAGACCGCAGCGGAGCTCTCCGAACTCGGCACCGGCCAGATCAGCTTCAACTACCTCGGACGCGTCAACACCGGCGAGGTGCCGGACGAGATGAAGTCGCTCGGATGGCTACCCGCAGCGGACAACGAGCTGTCGGCGGCCGGTGACGCCGACATGGCTGCCAACAAGACCGTCGACATCAATGCCATCGTCCTCGACACCGACGACGGCGGCGTACTGAGTGCGTCGTTCGCATTCCCGACCGGAGCGGTGACCGAGGCGACCGTCGAGCGGCTCGCACAGCTGTGGTCGGACGCGTTGACCGCGCTCGCAGCGCATTCCGAGGCCCCCGGCTCGGGTGGCCTGACGCCGTCGGACGTGCCGCTGGTTCGGCTCTCACAACCCGACATCTCGTCCTTCGAGGCGCGGTACCCGGAGCTGACGGACATCTGGTCTCTGTCGCCGCTGCAGCAGGGACTGCTCTTCCACGCACTGTTCGCGGACGCGTCGATCGACGTCTACACGATGCAGGTGGTGCTCGACCTCGCCGGTGACGTCGACGACGATCGCCTGCACCGCGCGGCGCAGACACTCCTGGACCGGTACGACAATCTACGGACGTCCTTCACCGCGACCGCGGACGGCGAGACGGTGCAGATCGTCCAGCGGAATGTTCGGCTGCCCTGGAACACGATCGATCTGTCCCATCTCGACGGACCCGAACGCGACGCTGCCGTGGCCGACGCTCTGGCCGCGGATCAGCGTCGACACTTCGATGTCTCCACCGCGCCGCTGTTGCGATTCCTGCTCGTCAGGATCACGCCGTCCACGTACAAGCTCGCGATGACCAATCATCACGTGTTGCTCGACGGATGGTCGTTGCCGCTGGTGATGAAGGAACTGTTGTACCTGTACGCGGCGCAGAGCTCCACCGAGTCGCTGCCTCGGGTGCGGACGTATCGCTCGTACCTGGCGTGGCTCGATCAACAGGACCCGGCTGCGTCTCTGAGCGCGTGGACTCGGGCACTGGACGGTGTCGAGGAACCGACCTTCGTCGCTCCGCCGAGTGTCGGACGAGAGATCTCGTCGAGATCGGCCGAGGCGGAGTCGTCGACCGATGTCGAGACCACTGCGGCTCTCGTAGCGCTCGGTGGCAGGCTCGGCGTCACCGTCAACACTCTGGTGCAGGCGGCGTACGGTCTGCTGGTCGCTCACATCACCGGACGAACCGACGTCGTGTTCGGTGCGACGGTTTCCGGTCGCCCCGCAGGTCTGCCGGGCGTGGAGTCGATGATCGGGCTGTTCATCAACACCATTCCGGTCCGAGTGCGATTCGACCCGGCGGAGACGGTGGAGTCGTACCTCGGCCGGATCCAGGGTGAACAAGCAGATCTTCTCGACCATCACCACATGGGGCTGGTCGACATCCAGCGGGCGATCGGCGTCGGCAATCTGTTCGACACGCTGACCATCTTCGAGTCCTACCCGGTGGACGAAGCGCAGCTGACGCAACAGGCCGCGGCCATCGACGGCATGACCGTCGAGGGCGTGAGCTCCAACGACAACACCCACTACCCGCTGACGCTGCTCGTCGTGGCCGAGGACCGAATCTCGTTCACGCTCAAGTACATCAGTGATCTGTTCGATCCCGCGTACATCGACTCCGTGCTGGCACGCCTGGTCGGCATACTCGAGACCTTCGTATCCGACACCACGGTCGCGGTCGGCGACATCGATCTACTCGGGGCTCGAGAACGAACCCGCGTGATCGAGACCTGGAACGACACCGCGCACGAGGTCGACGCAGGCGTCATGCTGACCGAGCAGTTCCGGGCCCGAGTGGTCGCGAATCCGGATGCGCCGGCAGTGGTGTTCGAGGACACGACAGTCACGTATGCGGATTTCTCGAATCGAGTCAATTGCCTCGCGCGACACCTGGTGTCTCTCGGTGTCGGGCCGCAATCGCTCGTCGCACTCGGAATGCGGCGCGGGATCGACCTCATGGTCGGCATCTATGCCGTCCTCGAAGCCGGTGGTGCCTACGTGCCCATCGATCCGGACCACCCCTCGGATCGAATCGAGTACATCCTCGACACCGCGGAGCCGGTCGTCGTCCTCTCCACCAGTGGTGATCGGGCGGGTCTACCCGAGCGTTTCCCGATTCTCGAACTCGACACTCTCGACCTCACCGTTCACGCGACCGGTGCGTTGACCGACGCCGATCGACTGGCACCGGTGCGCCCGGGAAACACCGCCTACGTCATCTTCACCTCGGGATCGACGGGACGACCCAAGGGCGTTGCGGTGTCGCACCGAGCCGTCGTCAACGAGATGGCCTGGATGGTGCAGCAGTATTCGCTCGACGCGAACGATGTCTACATGCAGAAGACCGCAACGACATTCGACGTGTCGCTGTGGGGATTCTTCCTACCGCTCTGGGTCGGTGCAACGGTTGTTCTGGCCACACCGGACGGCCATCGCGATCCCGCGTACGTCGCCGATCGGATCGCTCGGCACGGCGTGACCATCACCGATTTCGTACCGTCGATGCTCACGGTGTTCGCCGCGTACGCCACAGCGGAACAGTGCCGTTCGCTTCGGCACGTGTTCGTGGTCGGCGAAGCGCTACCGCCGGAAACGGTGACCGATTTCCGAGCGATCAGCTCGGCCGGCATTCACAACCTGTACGGGCCGACCGAAGCCGCGGTGACGGTGACGTTCTGGGAGACCAGGCCGGGGGATGTCTCGACGGTTCCGATCGGTGCGCCGGAGTGGAACACCCAGGCCTACGTTCTCGACGGGCGACTGCACCCGGTGGCAGCAGGAACCGCGGGTGAGCTGTATCTGGCGGGCACCCAGCTCGCCGACGGCTATCTCGGCCGCGTCGACCTGACGATGGACCGGTTCGTGGCCAACCCGTTCGCCACGAACGGTGACCGGATGTACCGCACCGGTGACCTGGTCAGATGGCGTCCGGGCCAGGACGCGGTCGGGGTGCTCGAGTACATCGGACGCACCGACTTCCAGGTCAAGTTCCGTGGCCAGCGCATAGAACTCGGCGAGATCGAGACCGCGCTGTTGACACATCCCGACGTCAATCAGGCCACCGCGGTGGTCGCGACGACAGGTGCCGGAGATCAGCTCGTGGGCTACGTCGTTCCCGGGCCGGACCGAACGCTTGACCCGGCCGAGGTGCGCACGTTCGTCGGCGGTGCCCTGCCGGCGTACATGGTGCCGTCCACGGTGATGGTGCTTTCGGAGTTCCCGCTCAACACCAGTGGCAAGCTGGACCGAAAAGCATTGCCGGAACCGGTGTTCGAGGTCAAGACGTTCCGCGCTCCCGCAACTGCCGTCGAGGAGACGATCGCGCAGATCTACGCCGAACTGCTCGGCGTGGAGCGCGTCGGATCGGACGACGACTTCTTCGATCTGGGCGGCAACTCGCTCATCGCGACCCGGGTCGCCGCACGCGTCGCTGCAGCGCTCGGCAAGAAGGTCGGTGTCAGAGATCTGTTCGAGGCCTCGACCGTTGCCGCGCTCGCAGCTCGGGCCGAATCGCGTATCGACGACGCGAACGACGTGCCGTTGCGGCGACGGGCACCCGGCGGACGGGTTCCGCTCTCGCTCGCCCAGCAGCGCATGTGGGTACTCAACCGACTGGACCCCGATTCCGGGGCGTACAACATGCCGTTGGCCCTGCGTCTTCGAGGTGAACTGGACGTCGCTGCACTGCAGGCTGCGGTGACCTCGACGGTGGAACGCCACGAGTCGCTTCGTACCCGGTATCCGGAGGACACCGACGGTTCGCCCTACCAGGAGATCATGGACGGCGAGGGTGTCGTTCCCGACCTGACGCCCGTCGATGCGCCGAGCGATGCCGACACCGCCGATCGTGTTCGCGCGATGATCCACGGCGGCTTCGATGTCACCGCGGCACCACCGATCCGCGGAGCCCTGTTCCGCACCGGCCCGGACGAGCACGTGTTCGTCATCGTCATGCACCACATCAGTGGGGACGGCGCGTCCATGACGCCCCTGGCCCGCGACGTCATGACCGCCTACCTCGCTGCAGCCTCGGGAAATGCCTACACTCCCGAACCGCTGACGGTGCAGTACGCCGACTTCGCCGTATGGCAACGTCAGGTCCTGGGATCGGACAGCGATCCCAGCTCGATACTGTCCGAGCAGTTGGCATTCTGGGCGGACGAACTGGCCGGCATCACTCCGGTCGTGTCGCTGCCGTGGGACCGACCTCGGCCTGCCACCGCGACACTGCGCGGGGCCGGATTGAGCACCCAGCTCGACGAATCGACCCACTCCGGGCTCGTCGCCATCGCGCGCGAGAACAACGCCACCCTGTTCATGGTGCTGCACGCGGTACTCGGCGTGTTGTTGTCGAGAATGAGTGGCTCCCGCGACTTCGCGGTCGGCACACCCATCGCCGGCCGCGGGCACGAACAACTCGACGGGCTCGTCGGGATGTTCGTCAACACACTGGCGTTGCGGACGAACGTCGACCCGGACGCCACCTTCGCAGAACTGTTGAACACGCTGCGCGAGAACGACCTTCGGGCCTTCGCCAACTCCGACGTGCCGTTCGAGCGAGTGGTCGACGCCATCGCCCCGGACCGACATGCCGGGTACACCCCGCTGTTCCAGACCGTCCTGTCGGTCGAACCGCACGGCGATGCCCGCTTCGAGCTGCCGAACCTGGTGGTCGAACCCGTGAGCGGCTTCGAGCCGACGGCGAAGTTCGACCTGCAGGTGACGGTGGAGACACAGCACGCCGAAGGGGAGTCGGGAACCGGAACCCTGATCGTGGAGTGGGTGTACGCCGCCGACATCTTCGACGAGTCCACCGTGGCATCGCTGGCAGCCCGATTCACTCGAATCGCCGAGGCCGTGGCGGCAACACCGTCTGCGATCGTCGGAGACATCGACGTACTCGATGCCGCCGAACGAGCGGTGCTGTCCGACGCCCGAGAGACCACGGATACCGGTTCGGCACCGGTTCGATCGGATCTGACACTGCCCCAGGTGCTCACCACCGCGGTCGACACCGATCCCGATGCGCCCGCACTGTCCACGGGCGGTGCCGAGACGACCTACCGTGAGCTCGACGAGCAGTCGTCGCGTCTGGCCCGCCTCCTGATCGACCACGGAGTCGGGCCGGGCGTCGTCGTCGCCGTCGCCATCGTGGACGGGGTTCAGGCCGTCGCGACGCGTTGGGCGGTCGCGAAAGCGGGAGCGGCCCTCGTTCCCGTCGATCCGGCAGATTCGGACGGTACGACCGCGTCGGTCGAGCCGACGGGCGCGACGGTTGCGGTCGTCGACGACGACGACGTACCGGCATGGGCCGGGTCGATGACGGTCGTCCCACTCGGCCGCACCGACATCGTCGATGCGATCGCCGCCCATTCCCCGCGACCGGTGACCTACACCGATCGGACCGCGGTGCTCGGGCCCGACAGTCCGGCCCTGGTCGGGAACGACGGAACCGTCGTCGATCACGGAACCCTCGCGGCACTGGCCGCGAGAGCCGTCACCGAGTGGTCGGTCGAATACGATTCACGGCTCGCGGTTCCCGCTCGTTTCGACACCGCTGCGGCGGTGCTGGCCGGAGTGGTCGCGGTGACGGCAGGTGCGGCCCTGATCCTCGATCAGGCGGAGTCGGCCGAGGACGCCGCCGAGATCGTGTCCGCGGAATGGGCGACGCACGCGTTCCTCACCGCAGCAGCGATCGCTGCCCTCGAAAAGTCGGCATCCGACGATCGGGAGGATCTCGTCGCCGTCGTTTCGGTCGACGGTGACCGCCACGAGTCGATGCAGGACGGGACCCCGGTGCACCGTCTGCCTGAACCGATCGGGACGGGCCGACCGATAGGCTGAGGCCAACTGCAACGCCGACCACCGCGTGAACGATCAACCGTGGGGGTGACCGTCGGTCGCCTCCACGGTCGACGGTGCGGCGAAGAACTGGTGAGGAGTCATTGCTTAACATGAGTGCGGATGGATCGACCGGCACACCGTCCGAGTCCGGCGGCCGAGCGGGGGGCCGGCCGGCCCGTCCCAGGCCCACCCGGTCTCGGCCGACGCGTACTCGGCCCGCCCGTACCGTTGCGCTGCCGACTCTGCTGGCGGCCGCGGTGGAGAAGAACCCGGACGGCATCGCTGCCGAATTCGGGGACCGGTCGCTGACCTACCGGGAGATCGATTCCCGATCCTCCCGGCTGGCTCGCCTACTGCTCGCACGTGGAGTCGGGCCAGGGGATTTCGTGGCGCTGGCCCTGACCCGATCGATCGAATCGGTCATGGCGGTGTGGGCGGTGGCCAAGACCGGGGCAGCGTTCGTGCCGATCGACCCCAATTACCCGGCTGCTCGTATCGAGCACATGGCCACCGATTCGGGTGTCCGAATGGGAGTCACGGCAACGCAGTTCGAGGCTGCGATGCCGAACGCGGTGTCGTGGATCGTGCTCGACGCATCCGATGTCGAGGACGAACTGAGTGGGCTGTCGGACGGGCCGGTGGTCGCGGACGATCGCCGCGCACCGATTCGCGCGTCCGATCTCGCCTACGTCATCTACACCTCGGGCTCGACGGGCCTACCGAAGGGTGTCGCCGTCTCCCAGGCGGGCCTGGCACCACTGGCCGCGACCCAGGTCGAGACGTACGGCCTGGACTCCGGTTCGCGCACACTGCATTTCGCGTCCCCCAGTTTCGACGCGTCCGTACTCGAACTGCTCATGGCCGTCGGTGCCGGTTCGACGATGGTCATCGTCGAACCGGGCGTCTACGGTGGTACCGATCTGAGCGAGGTGTTGCGCCGCCACCGAGTCACGCATGCCTTCATCACGCCGGCGGCGCTGGCCTCGCTGGACCCGGCAGATGTGCCCGACCTGCGAGTGCTCGCCGTCGGTGGTGAGGCCTTCTCCTCGGAACTGATGTCGAAATGGGCCACCGACCGCCGGTTCCACAACGTCTACGGGCCGACCGAAGCGTCCATGGTGTGCAACATCTCGCAACCGCTGACCGCAGGCGAGGCGGTGTTGCTCGGGCAGTCGACCAGGGAGATGGGTCATCACGTTCTCGACGACCGGCTGCGTCGGGTCCCGGCCGGCGTGCCGGGCGAGTTGTACCTCACCGGGGCCGGCCTTGCTCGCGGCTACCATCGTCGGTTCGGCCTGACGGCAACCCGTTTCGTCGCCAATCCCTATGCGGTCGAGGGGGACTCGAATCAGGCGAGGCTGTACCGAACCGGAGACATCGTGCGCTGGCGCGACGGGCCGACCGGACCCGTCGTCGAATACATGGGCCGCAACGACTTCCAGGTCCAGATTCGAGGATTCCGGATCGAGCTCGGTGAGATCGACGCCGTTCTGACCGCACTCGACGGTGTCGAGTTCGCAGCGACCCTCGGCTACCGGGGGCCGACGGGAGCAACGGTTCTCGCGGCCTACGTACTGCCGACGACAGGTGTCGAGCTCGACGTCGACAACCTGCTCGAGGCCGCCGGACGCAGTCTGCCTGCGCACATGGTGCCGTCCGTGGTCACCCCGATCGAGTCGATTCCGCTGACCCCCACCGGCAAGCTCGACCGAGATGCGTTGCCGGAGCCGGTGTTCGAGGTCGCCGAGTTCCGCGCTCCGACGACCCCCACCCAGCAGACGGTAGCCGACATCTTCGTCGAGTTGCTGGGGGTCGAACGCGTCGGTCTCGACGACGACTTCTTCGCGCTCGGCGGCAATTCGTTGATCGCCACCAAACTCGCTGCGAGGTTGGGATCGGCACTCGGCGTGCACGTGCCTGCGCGTTCGGTGTTCGAGTCGTCCACCGTCGAAGCGCTCGCGAACGCAGCCGACTCCGTCGACGCTCCGGTCCGGGCCCGGCTCGATGCCTCGAGGGCCCGGCCGCAACACATTCCGCTCTCGTCCGCTCAGCAACGCATGTGGTTCCTGAATCGACTCGACACCACGTCCGCGATCAACAACGTGCCGGTTGCCTTGCTGCTGCGCGGTTCGCTCGACGTCGATGCGCTGCAGGCCGCCGTCCTCGATGTGGTGGGTCGCCACGAATCGCTGCGCACCGTCTACCCCGACATCGACGGCAGCGGATATCAGCGAGTGCTCGACGAGGCCGACACGCAGGTCGACACGGCGGTGGTGCCTGTCACCCGCGAGAGCGCTCTGGCCGAGGTGACGCAGTTCTTCACGCGTGGGTTCGACGTCACGACCGAAATTCCGTTCCGCGTTCGACTGTTCGAGGTCACCGATCCCGCCGGTTCGGTACCGGAGTACGTACTGGCCTTCGTGGCGCATCACATCTCGGCCGACGGTCTGTCGATGGCTCCGCTGTCTCGGGACGTCATGACGGCATACCTCGCGCGACGGAGCGGATCGGCACCGCAGTGGACGCCGCTGCCGGTTCAGTATGTCGACTACACGCTGTGGCAACTGGACATGCTCGGTTCCGAATCGGACCCGAACTCTGTTGCCGACAAGCAGATTCGGTACTGGCAGCACGCGCTCGACGGCCTACCCGAACAGTTGGAGCTGCCCGCCGACAGGCCGCGCCCTCGGGTCGCGTCGGGACGAGGGGCGGTGGTGTCGTTCGACATCGAACCCGAGCTGCACGCCCGAGTGCTCGAGTGCGCCAGCGCGAGCGAGTCGACCCCGTTCATGGTGGTGCACGCCGCGCTGGCCGTGCTGCTGGCGAGACTGTCGGGCACGGCCGACATCGCCGTGGGTGCGCCGGTGGGTGGCCGCGGCGACGCCCGGCTCGACGATCTGGTCGGCATGTTCGTCAACACGGTGGTGCTGCGAACCCCCGTTGCCCCGGATGCCTCGTTCGCCGAGGTTCTCGACACGGTACGTACGGCCGACCTCGAGGCGTTCGACAACGTCGACGTGCCCTTCGAGCGTCTGGTCGAGGTACTCGATCCGGTGCGCTCGCAAGGACGACATCCACTGGTGCAGGTTGCACTGTTCTTCCAGAACTTCTCACAGGGTTCCTTCGAGCTGCCCGATCTCGGGGTCGAGGCATTCGGTTCCGGCGTGGCATCGGCGAAATTCGACCTCCAGGTGACCTTCACCGAGCGGGGCGACGGCGCAGGACCGGCCGTCGAGTTGATGTACGCGACGGATCTGTTCGACGAGTCGACCATGACGTCCTTCGGGCAGCGGTTGGTGACCGTTCTCGAGGCGGTCACCGCTCGTCCGAGTGTCGTGGTCGGTGACATCGAGATTCTCGATTCGGCTGAGCGCGAACAACTTTCGCTGCGGGGCAACGGCAGCAAGGTGGCTGCCGATTCGGGCCAGGTGCTGCTGGACGGCTTCGATCGCACGGTGGTCGAATCGCCGGATGCGGTGGCGTTGGTGTTCGGTGAGCGGTCGCTGACGTATCGGGAGTTCTCGGACCGGGTGGATGCCACTGCGTCGTTGTTGCAGGAGCGTGGGGCCGGCCCCGGCGTGCTGGTGGGGTTGGCCATGCGTCGATCGGTCGAGCTGGTGGTCGGGATGTACGCCGTGCTGCGATCCGGTGCGGCGTACGTTCCGGTGGATCCGGATCAGCCCGCCGAGCGTAACGACTACATTCTCGACACGGCGTCGCCGATTGTCGTTCTGTCGACGGCGCGGGACGAATTCGTCACGGGGACAGCGATTCCGGTCGTCGACATCACGGACCCACCGGTGCCGAGCGGGCCGGTGGTCTTCCCTCGCTCGGTGGGTGGCGATCTGGCGTACGTGCTCTTCACGTCGGGGTCGACCGGCAGGCCCAAGGGGGTCGCCGTGGAGCATCGTGCGATCGTCAACCAGATGGAGTGGATGGCGCAGGAGTACGGTCTCGACGCGTCGGATGTCTACTTGCAGAAGACTGCCACGACGTTCGACGTGTCGTTGTGGGGGTTCTTCCTGCCGCTGCGCACCGGGGGCCGGTTGATCGTGGCGGCCCCGGGCGCGCAACGTGATGTGGAGGCCGTTGCGGCCGATATCGCCCGTCACGGCGTGACGGTGACGGACTTCGTGCCGTCGATGCTCACGGTGTTCGCCGAATCGGTTGCTGCGCAGTCCATCTCTTCGCTTCGGCACATCTTCGTGATCGGGGAGGCGTTGCCCGCGCGGACCGTGAGTGCGTGCCGGGCAGTGTCGAACGCGCGGGTGCACAATCTGTACGGGCCAACCGAGGCCGCGGTGAGTGTCACGTATCGCGACGTCTCCGAGGACGTCGCAGTGGACGGTTCGGTGAGCATCGGGGTGCCGGAGTGGAACACCTCTGTCCACGTTCTGGATTCGCGGCTGCATCCGGTACCAGCGGGTGTGCCGGGTGAGCTCTACCTCGCCGGCGTGCAGTTGGCTCGGGGCTATGTTGCGCGGCCCGATCTGTCGTCGGAGCGTTTCGTTGCCGATCCGTTCGGTCCTGCGGGGGCGCGCATGTACCGCACCGGTGATCTGGTCCGGTGGTCAATGGATGCCGGACGGCTCGAGTACATCGGTCGCACCGATTTTCAGGTCAAGTTCCGCGGGCAGCGCATCGAGTTGGGGGAGATCGAGACGGCGTTGACGGCGTTGTCGTCGGTGAGTCAGGCCGTCGTGGTGGTCGCGCAGTTGTCGGTGGGGGAGTCGTTGGCTGCCTACGTGGTGCCTGCTGTCGGTGCCGCGGTCGATGCCGAGGCGGTGCGGTCGGAATTGGGGTCGGCGGTGCCGTCGTACATGGTGCCGTCGGCGTTCGTGGTTCTCGATGCGTTGCCGCTCAATGCAGCCGGGAAGCTGGACCGTCGGGCGTTGCCGGCCCCGGAATTCGAAACCCGTGAGTTCAGGGCTCCGCAGACTCCGGTCGAGGAATCGGTCGCCGCGGTGTTCGCGGAAGTGTTGGGCGTCGAGCGCGTCGGGCTGGACGACGACTTCTTCGCGCTGGGTGGCAACTCGTTGCTGGCGGTCAAGTTGGTCTCCAAGCTCAGAGCAGCCCTCGGCGGCGCGCCGGTACCGCTGAACTGGTTGTTCGTCGACGCGTCGGTGGGCTCGCTCTCCGCGCGGATGACGGCTGCGACGGAGTCGAGCGAGGGGGCGGACTCCACCGGGCTGGAGACGTTGGTTCCTCTTCGGCTCGGTGGCTCCTCGTCACCTCTGTTCTGCATCCATCCCATCGTGGGGCTGTCCTGGGCCTTCGGCGGACTGTCGGCGTACCTCGGCGACGACCGTCCGATCTACGGATTGCAGTCGCCTGCCCTCTCCGGTGCCGAGCCGCTGCCGGAATCGATCGAGCAGTGGGCAGCCCTGTTCGTGGACAGGATTCGTACCGTGCAGCCGTCGGGCCCGTACCACCTGCTCGGTTGGTCGATGGGTGGATCGATCGCTCACGCGATGGCCGTGCAACTGCAGCGTGAAGGCGAGTCGGTGTCGACACTGGCCATGATGGATTCGTTCGTCGCGGGAAGTACCGACCACGTCGTGGACCGTCCTGTGTCGGCCGGAGAGATGCTCGGTGGCCTCGGCTTGGGAGCGGACTCCGATCTCGAGATCGGCGAGCTCACGGTCGATTCCGTGGCGGATCTGTTGGCATCGATGCCGGCTCCGTTCGACGAAATTTCCCGCGACCGGGTCGCCGGGATACTGGACGGGATCGCCCGTTCGGCAGAGCTGATCGACTCGTACGTGCCCCGGACATTCGTCGGGCGGTCGATACTCTTCGCGTCGGTCGTCGACGATCCGACCGGAACCGTCGCGGCGTCGACGTGGGAGGACGCGGTCGACGGGGGCGTCACCGTGGTTCCTGTGCATTCGACGCACTGGCAGATGGCGTCGCAGTCCGCACTGGCCGAAATCGGACCCGTGTTGCAGACCGAGCTGGACCGGTAGGTCTTCGAACGCGACCGGGGCCTCGCGATGTGATGTCGTCGAGGCCCCGGTGGCTACGGATCGTGCTGTGTCAGCAGGGTGGCGGGGTGGTCGCTGCGTACTCGGGGTCGAGCGCCGACTTGACCATGTACAGCGGCGCGGGATCGGTGACGAGGCCGATGTGCGACGTCGTGGCGGCCGGGCACACGTCCTGAACCCATACGTTGTGCACCGTCGACGGATCACCCGACCGGAGGAAGGTGTTCCCCGGAGGTGTCGACACCGTGTCGTTGCGGGTGGCGATGACGGTGTACTCGACTCCCGGTTGGACGTCTCCGCCGTCGTTCAGGCTCGTCAACGTCGTGGAGCCGACCAACTGCTGTGCACCGGCCATGTTGTACGTGAGCGGGGTGAGCGCGTCGCCGGGGAGTCCGAGCGAGGTGAGCAGTTCGGAGAGCTGCTGCAGACCGCCGAACGTCGTTCCGTGGTTGGTGGCACCGAGGGTGACCAAAGTGTGCACCTTGTTGCGGGCAGGATCCTGCGGATCGGTGCCACCGTCGAACTTCATGTACTGGCGCGAGGACGTGCCGCCCTGTGAATGACCGACGAGATCGACCTGTTCTGCACCGGTGGCGGCAAGCACCTCGTCGACGAACCGACCGATCTGCCGTCCCGACTCGGCGATATCACCCGAACCCCAGATGGTCGTGCTCGGATCGAACAGGAGCGAGACGCCGCCGTAGTTGGGCGCGAAGACGCAGTAGCCCTCGCTCTTCAACTGCGGTGCGAGCGTCTTCCACGTCGACGCATCCATCTTCGTTCCGTGCACGAGTACCACCGGACGTGGATGAGCCGCACTGGGCACGCAGCCGAAGTCGTTCGCGCCCTCCAGGACAGGAGTGGCAGACACGGAGGTGCCCGTGGGGGAGGCGGGTGCCGCGGTAGCTGTTCCCGCCCCGGTCAGGCACAGGGCACCGGCAACGGCGGCAGCGACCGCCGTGGGCAGTACTCGGGAAAGCGTGTTCGACATGGCCTCGATCTCGTGTGAAGGCGTGCGATGTGCCGCCGGTTTCGGCAGCTCCGTGTTCTCGACCGTAACATCGGTCATCCATCCGTTACAGGCGCGCGACTCAAGACTGCAGGCCGGGCAGCCCGGCGATCCAGTGGGTGTGTCGGACGTCACCAACAGAAGGCGCGATAGGCGATGCCGCCGCGAACTTCGCCGACCCGGATGAACAGGGCCCTCGCCCAATGACCACGGGCCAATCCGGTCCACGAGGTCGGCAGAAGCGGATTGCGAACCAGTAGGGCGGTCCACCACGAGGCGACGGTACGGACCCTCATGGCCGGGCACCCCTGCGTCCGATAGATTCCGCGCAGTTTGGCGAAGCCGAAGCCGAGCCGAAACGATTGGCGCAGCATGGGCCGGAGCTCGGCTCGGAGCCGATAGGCGACGACAGCCTCGGTGCTGAAGCCGAGGGTGTAGCCGGCCAATTGTGCGCGCCAGCAGAATTCCACGTCCTGGCTGGCCCGGAACCGGTTGTCCATGCCACCGACATCGCGATAGACCGACGCCCAGCAGGCCATGCTGGCCCCGATGGCGAAGGGCAGGAAGTCGGTGCGGCCCTGATCCTCCGGCGGTGTGGTCGGAGTCCAGGACAACGCCTGCGCACTGTTCAACGTGTACGTCTCCACCGCGGTACCGGCTACGTCGAACGACCTGGCCAGCTCGGCGAGGGTTCGTAGCCACGACGGATGCACCACGTCGTCCGCATCGCAGAACATCAACAGCTCACCGGAGGCGTTCTCGGCACCGCGATTGCGGGCATGCGCCGCGCCGACCTGCTGGGATGCGTCGACACAGGTCAACTGCAGTCGATCCCGTAGGGGGTGCGAGGACACGTGATCGCCGACTCGTCCGTCACCGGCATTGTCCGAAATCAGCACATCGAACCGATAATCGGAATCCTGCTCCGCCAATGCCTGCAACTGCGCGTCGAGCAGGGGATCGAGCGAGCTCACCGGAATGATCACCGAGATCGACGGGTGCTCAGGGTGCCCATGGGCCACGACGTCACCTCCCATCGTGGCCATCGACGGCCGGAGCCCTACTCGATCAGCCGGTCGCGGATGCCTTCTTGTACCCCCGAATTGCAGGATAGAGGAACACCACGACCAGACCCAGAGACCACGCCAACGTCTGGAGCACCGGTGTCATGACCGGACCTCCGAGAGCGAGGTTCCTCATGGCATCGACCGCGACCGACATCGGTTGAGCTGCGACGACCGGCTGCAGCCAGAGCGGATACGCCAGAACCGGCACGAAGCCGGCATTGAAGAACATCAACAGGGTGCAGAAGATCGAGACCAGTTCCACCAGGGGAGCATTACCGGCGACGGTCGCGAGGAACGTGACCATCACCGCGAACCCGATACCGAACACGACCGGAATCAGAAGCAACAGCACTCCGGCCTGGAACCCCTGGGTGAATCTGAACCCCATCGCCACCCCGGCAGCGATGATGACGGTGGTGGTGACGAGCACTCGGACGGCTTCGGCGATCATTCTGCCGAGCAGGCCGGCGGCACGGTGAGTCGGTGTCGTCCAGAACCTGGACAGCAAGCCCGATTTCCGCTCGCCCTTGAGACCGACAGCGCTGACGATGGACCCGAACATGGCCCCGACGAGAGCGATCATCGGAACCTGGCCGTAGATGGCCGGGGCTCCGGTGGCCGCGGAGATCGAGTTGCCGAGTACGACCCGAAACATGACCAGCATCAACGCGGGGTACAGCAAGGCTTGGATCATCGTCGACGGATCGCGCATCCACCGCATCAGAAGTCGCTTGGCCTGGATCAGGCTGTGCGTCCCGAGCGCGCGGATCGACCCTTCTCGCAGGGCCATGTTGGGTTCGGGAAAGGTCAAGTTGGATACGCGAGCAGCGTTCACCGACGCTTCGGACATGGTCATCTCGGACTCGTCATTCCGGTCTCGAGCTCGCCCAGATGGCAAGCGGGACGAAGAACACGATCAGGCCTGCGATCCAGGCGAGGGATGGCCACAGCACCTGAAAGGTGACTCCGCCCTCGGCCATGTCCCGCATCGCGAACGAGAACTGAGAGATCGGTTGATTGCGAACGAAGGGGCGGATGACTTCGGGAAAACCGCTTTCCGGAACGAATCCGCACGAGGCCATGCCGAGGATGAGCTGGGGCAGGGTCAACACCTGGCTGGTCGCTTCGGGGCTCTTCGACAGCGTTCCGATCGCATCGGCACCGATCGACAACGTGGTGCTGATCAGCATGGCCAGTGCACAGAACAACAGGGCCTGACCGAATCCCGCAGTGAATCGAAAGCCGATGACGTAACCGAAGCCGAGAGCGGACACCAGAGACACCAGTGAGCGGACGACACCACTCGAGATGCGCGACACCAGCGGCACACCCCGCACGACGGGCATGGTCTTCAACCGGGAATTCAGGCCACTCATCGCCTCGGCCGAGGCACGCTGCGCCGCGGAGATCGCGGTGAACGCCATGGCCTGCAGCACGATGATCGGCATCAGGAACTGGGCGTAGTCGATGCCCTGCAGACCCATGACGAACTTGAGCGGCAGGTAGAAGCCGACGGTGAAGATGAGCGGCGCGATGACCGCGACCAACAACTCACCCTTGGTGAGCATCGTCCACAGCGCACGCCCGGTGAGGGCCTGCCACTGCACGAATCCCGACGGCTTCGTCCTCGACCGTCGCTTGGGCTGCTGAGCCGTCGAACCGACATCGGTCCGCTGCACGGTCCTCGCCTGCGAACCGGCTACGCCTCGCGTCGTGGCCGTCATGGTGTGGTGCTCGTCTTCGAGTGACCGGTGAGGGTGAGGAACACGTCGTCGAGCGACGGGCGGCGCAGGGCGATGTCGGCGAGCACGATGCCCACCGCATCGATGCGGCGCAGGATTTCCGACAGCGTGGCTGCGCCGTCGGGGGCAGGAACGGAGAGCCGGTCCGAGGCAGCGGTGATCTCGGCGTGAACTGCAGCGGGAACCATGTCGCCGAGGGCTTCGGCGGCCGCGCGGAGTTGGCCGGGATCGAGGGGAACGACCTCGCAGTAGCTGCCGCCGGTCATGGCCTTGAGATGGTCCGAGGTGCCTTCTGCGATGACCGTGCCCTTGTCGATGACGATGATGTTGTCGCTCAGGACATCTGCTTCTTCGAGATACTGCGTCGTCAACAGCACAGTGATGCCCTGCGACTTGAGTGCCTCGACCAACGACCAGACGCCCTGCCGACTGCGGGGATCGAGTCCGGTGGTCGGCTCGTCCAGGAACACGACCTCCGGCCGCACGACGAGGCCGCAGGCGATGTCGATGCGGCGACGCATACCGCCCGAGTAGCCACGGACGGGGCGCTTGCCGGTATCGGACAGGTCGAACTCGTCGAGCAGGGCCTTGGCTCGGGCCTTCGCGGCCTTCTTGTCCAGACCCATCAGACGGCCGAACAGCTCGATGTTCTCGCGGCCGGACAGAGTGTCGTCGAGGGCCGCGTACTGCCCGGTCATCATGATCGAGCGGCGCACTGCCGGAGCGTCGGTCGCGACATCGTGACCTGCGACGAATGCCCTGCCCCGGTCGGGTGCGATCAGAGTGGAGAGCACCTTCACCGTCGTCGTCTTGCCTGCACCGTTCGGGCCCAGAATCCCCAGCACCGTTCCCCGTTCGGCGGAGAAGCTGATGCCGCGCAACGCCTGCACATCGCCGAAGGACTTGTGTACGTCCTCCACGTGTACGGCTGCGTGTTGAGCTGACGACATCGAATCTCCGAGCTGTCGGGGGGGAGTGGTGGGACCGGACCCCGTGGAGTCGAGGGCCACTACTTGATAGCGAAATTCGCCGTGGATGTTACTTGTGGGTCGTCGCTGCGTGACCTCCGCAGTCAGTCCCAGTCGATATCGATACTGTTCTCGACGTCGAGTTTGCGGCACAGAGACCGCAACCCGCTGTAGTCCTGAACCAACGCGCGGCGGCTCTTGTCCTGCTCGACGTCCACGAGCATCTGCCCGCCACCGCGCACGCCCTCGAGTTCGAGAATGCGTCCCCAGGTGGAGAAGTCGCTGCTCGAGAACGCGTCCATGCCGTCGACCAGCCCGTCCAGGAACTTCTGGCGGTCGTCGGGGCGGAGCCTGTCGAAGACGATCGCAGCCATGTCGTCGGCGATCGACGCATGGCAGTACTCGTCGCGGTTGTGCAGTTTGACGGTGGCCCGGTTGATGGGCTGAATGATGTCGTCGTCCTCGATCAGGTCCAGATACGAGGTGATGGAGATCTCTGCAACCGTCATGAACGCGAGCGAGCTGATCGCCGCCGACCAGGGGTCGTCACTGGTCGCCTGCGCCGCACGCTGCCTGCGCACGGTGGAGCTGAACGGCAACGATCGTTCCGACAGAGCCCACCCGCGTCCGCGTCTGGTCGCAGCGCTCGCGTTGAGGTGCATGAGGGTGTGGTACTGCTCGTCCACCATGGCCTGGGTGACCGCCACAGCGAGGGTGTCACCCATCCCGGTCTCGAACACGTCCTGCGCCAACAGAGCGAAACCGGGATGAACGACGTGCTGCTCGACGTCCATCACGTTCTTGTTGAACGCGATCCAACCCCAGGCACGCAGTCGATCCTGCTGCTCGGCAGTGGCACCGGTGAAGGTGTCGTGCTCGCCGAAGGGGATCAGAGCGTCGGGGAAATCCTGCTTGGTGGTGTCGAACAGATCGTCCAGCTCGGGCTCGGGCTTCTTGACCGTCGCGCGCTGCGACCAGTTCTTCGCCAATCGAGCGACGACCGCACTCTCGACGACATCGTCGGAATCGAACTCCGGCAACGACGGCTGTTCCAACATCGTGTGCCTCGCCTCCGCGCTCGTACTCGTGGTCATCGGTTACCACTGCTACCTCGAACGATACCGAACATCTCCGCGCACACCGCCCGATACCGATCCCCGTTCCCACCCAGAGCGGCCTCGGCCTGCGCCAACAGAGCGGCGAAGTCGGCCTCGGAACCGGAATCGACGGTCTCGCTCACCGTCTGCGTCGCGCGATGCAACGCCGCCCTGGCCTCGGCCGCGTGGGGATTGCCGGCCTGAACATCCCAGTAGACCTCGGGTTCCCCGCCGGTGATCCGCGCCAGTATCGCGAGCATCGACGCGTGCGGGGGAGGCGCAACGGCGTCGATGTCGACGAACGGAAGGTCCAGTTCGGCCAGAGCCAGTCCGAACGCCAGGACGCTGGCGTGCGTCAGCGCCTGCGTCGCCGCGGCGAGGCGATCATGACGTGCGGCGTCGAGAAGGACTACCCGAGCGCCCCACCGCGAGATGCCGTCCAGGAAGGCATCCACCGGCGGGCCGGGTCGATGCACGACGGCCGCAACCGGGCGTCCGGCCATTCCGAGCGACGGGGCGAACATGGGATTGATTCCCAGCGTGGCACCGATCGGACGCGCGCCCTGTACATGGTGGGAGAAGCCGGACTTCACCGACAGGGTCTCCACCAGCAGGGCGTCGGCGCGCATTGCGGACAGGTCGGCCCGCAGCGCCACGGATTCGGGGACGGCCAGAATCACCGTCGTCGCTTCTCTCAGCACCGATTCGACCGGCTCGGCGGGGGCGGTGATGTCGCCGGCGATCACCGTCGAACCGTCGAGCTCCGGGCCAGCGTGCACGTCCACGACGGTCACCGGTACGCCGTCCGCGAGCAGCAGATCGACCATCAGGCGGCCCACCGCTCCCGAACCTCCGATCACCGCTACCGAGTCATGGGACCGCGACCGTGTCACCGAGTTCATCGGTCGAGTATGTCAACGGGACGCCGCGGAGACCCAGATGGTGATGTCCGCGTGCACCACCTCGATGCCCGAGGTATCTCGGATCGCGACGGGTACGACGATGTCGATGCCGTCGGTGATCGTTCCGAAATCGGGGACCTCGTCGAGTTCGGCGACCGCGCGCAGCGACGTCGTGGCCTTCGTCAGGTACTGGACAG
Source organism: Rhodococcus sp. 06-418-5 (assembly GCF_002258285.1). Taxonomy (NCBI): domain Bacteria; kingdom Bacillati; phylum Actinomycetota; class Actinomycetes; order Mycobacteriales; family Nocardiaceae; genus Rhodococcus; species Rhodococcus sp. 06-418-5. The sequence continues at coordinate 98,860 of NZ_NOYE01000019.1, read as the reverse complement.
TCATGGACTTGGGAATCCATCGGTGCGTGGTGGGGACGGTCGCCTCGGCGAGCATGCCCATGGCGACCTCGGCGAGGTTGCACGCGGCGATGGCGTGGAAGGTGCCCAGGTGGTTCCGAATGCCGAACCACTTGGGCGCGGTGACCTCGCAGCGTCCCGGCTCGAGCGCGACGACACGGGGAAGCACGGATGCGAAGTACGGAACGCGCAGACACATGCCGACGGAGAAGAGAGTGGACCCGACAGTGTTGTTCGGTAGCTTCGACCAGGCGCGATAGGTCGCCCCGGTAGTGTTCTCGAGGGTGGTCATGGCGCTACCTTACTGCCCGGTAAGGTAGCTCGGTACCGATCGATCGGCCCCGAGTTGATCTGCTGCCCGGTCTGCGGCATACTGGTCGGGTTGCCTGGACACGGGACGCGCTTGCGTGCGGCCTGAAACAGGTGAGTCGGCCGAAAGGTCGACTGAGCAAGAACATGAGACCAGCGCTCCACGTGAGCGCGTCCGGAACACCAGCTCGATCGGTGCGGATTTCGTTAGATTCGGATGGTTGAAGCGAAAGTTTCAGCGCAGAAGAATGAGCGGAATCGCGACACGCCCGACCGCGTGGACCGGAGAACCATGACAGATGAAGAGCGGCAACGGAATCAGGCCACGCCTGGTCGTCAACGTTTTTCACTGTCGTGTGTGCACGAAGGCAGTTCGAGTCGGTGGGTTTTCCACGGCTCGGGGACTGTGCAGACGAGGTGGAGCAGGCCGAACGGCCCGTTCTACGACCAAGCGGCAAGAAAAGGACACTAAGCGTGGCGGGACAAAAGATCCGCATCAGGCTCAAGGCCTACGACCATGAGGCGATCGACGCGTCAGCGCGCAAGATCGTCGAAACGGTCACCCGTACGGGTGCCCGCGTCGTCGGACCGGTGCCGTTGCCGACAGAGAAGAACGTGTACTGCGTCATCCGTTCGCCGCACAAGTACAAGGACTCGCGCGAACACTTCGAGATGCGTACTCACAAGCGGCTCATTGACATCCTCGACCCGACACCGAAGACGGTGGACGCGCTCATGCGCATCGACCTCCCGGCCAGTGTCGACGTCAACATCCAGTGAGCGCGGAGACAACGATGACTGATAACAAGAACCGGCCTGCAACAGGAATTCTGGGCACCAAGCTCGGAATGACCCAGGTCTTCGACGAGAACAACCGCGTCGTTCCGGTGACCGTGATCAAGGCAGGCCCCAACGTGGTCACCCAGATCCGCACCCAGGAACGTGACGGCTACAGCGCCGTCCAGGTCGCATTCGGTGCGATCGACCCGCGCAAGGTGAACAAGCCCACCACCGGCCAGTTCGAGAAGGCAGGTGTCACGCCGCGTCGCCACATCGTGGAGATTCGCGTAGCCGACGCCTCGCAGTTCGAGATCGGCCAGGAGCTCACCGCTGCAGTGTTCGAGGACGGCGCATACGTCGACGTCACCGGCACCAGCAAGGGCAAGGGCTTCGCCGGAACCATGAAGCGTCACGGCTTCAAGGGTCAGGGTGCGAGCCACGGTGCACAGGCCGTGCACCGTCGCCCCGGATCCATCGGTGGCTGCGCAACACCCGGTCGCGTCTTCAAGGGAATGCGCATGTCCGGACGTATGGGTGGCGACCGCGTCACGACGCAGAACCTCTCGGTCCACAAGGTGGACAGCGAGAACGGTCTGCTGCTGATCAAGGGAGCGATCCCGGGCCGTCGCGGCAACGTCGTGATCGTCAAGTCTGCATTGAAGGGTGGTGCACGGGCATGACCAGCCTCGAGAAGAACACCGAGACCAAGCTGATGCTCGATGTCAAGGAAGCCGGCGGCAAGACCAACGGCACCGTCGATCTCCCCGCGGAGATCTTCGACGCTCCGGCGAACATCGCGCTGCTGCACCAGGTCGTCATCGCACAGCTGGCAGCTGCTCGTCAGGGAACCCACTCCACGAAGACTCGTGGCGAGGTTCGCGGCGGCGGCAAGAAGCCGTACCGGCAGAAGGGCACCGGCCGCGCCCGTCAGGGCTCGACCCGCGCTCCTCAGTTCGTCGGCGGTGGCACGGTCCACGGACCGCAGCCGCGCGACTACAGCCAGCGGACCCCCAAGAAGATGAAGGCAGCCGCCCTGCGCGGAGCCCTCTCCGATCGGGCCCGCAGCGAGCGCCTGCACGTCATCACCGAACTGGTTGCCGGACAGGTTCCGTCCACCAAGGGTGCGAAGACGTTCCTCGCCGAGATCTCGGACCGCAAGAAGGTCCTGCTCGTCGTCGGCCGCGAGGACATCGCAGCCTGGAAGAGCGTGCAGAACCTGGACGGCGTGCACCCCATCGCACCCGACCAGCTCAACACCTACGACGTGCTCAACGCCGATGATGTCGTTTTCAGCGTGGAAGCGCTGAACACCTTCATCGCTGGGCCTGCAAAGAACGAGGAGGCAAGCAAGTGACCACGATCGCCGATCCCCGCGACATCTTGCTGGCACCGGTCATCTCCGAGAAGTCCTACGGACTGATCGAAGAAGGCACGTACACGTTCCTGGTGCACCCGGACTCGAACAAGACGCAGATCAAGATTGCCGTCGAGAAGATCTTCGACGTCACCGTGACCAGCGTCAACACGATGAACCGTCAGGGCAAGCGTAAGCGGACCCGGTTCGGTTACGGCAAGCGCAAGGACACCAAGCGCGCGCTCGTAACGCTCTCCGCCGACAGCAAGCCCATCGAGATCTTCGGAGGTCCGGTCGCGTAAGCGGCTGGGACTCTTCGGATATAGAGGACGAGAAGACTCATGGCAATCCGTAAATACAAGCCGACAACCCCGGGCCGTCGTGGCTCCAGCGTTTCCGATTTCGCTGAGATCACGCGTTCGACCCCCGAGAAGTCGCTGATCCGCCCGCTGCACGGCCGCGGTGGACGTAACGCACACGGTCGCATCACCACCCGGCACAAGGGTGGCGGTCACAAGCGTGCATACCGTCTCATCGATTTCCGTCGCAACGACAAGGACGGCGTGCCGGCCAAGGTCGCTCACATCGAGTACGACCCCAACCGCACCGCGAACATCGCACTGCTGCACTTCGCAGACGGCGAGAAGCGCTACATCGTCGCACCCAAGGGCATCGCCCAGGGATCGCCGATCGAGCAGGGTGCCAATGCCGACATCAAGCCCGGCAACAACCTGCCCCTGCGCAACATCCCGACGGGTACGACCATCCACGCGGTCGAGCTTCGTCCGGGTGGAGGCGCGAAGATGGCCCGCTCCGCTGGAGCGAGCATCCAGCTCCTCGGTAAGGAAGGCCCCTACGCCACGCTGCGTATGCCGTCCGGTGAGATCCGTCGCGTCGACGTGCGCTGCCGCGCAACCGTCGGCGAGGTCGGCAACGCCGAGCAGTCGAACATCAACTGGGGCAAGGCCGGCCGCATGCGCTGGAAGGGCAAGCGCCCGACCGTTCGTGGTGTCGTGATGAACCCGGTCGACCACCCGCACGGTGGCGGCGAGGGCAAGACCTCCGGTGGACGCCACCCGGTCAGCCCCTGGGGACAGCCGGAAGGCCGTACCCGCAAGAACAAGGCGAGCGACAAGCTGATCGTCCGTCGTCGTCGTACCGGCAAGAACAAGCGCTAGGAGGGAGTTCAGAATGCCACGCAGCCTGAAGAAAGGCCCGTTCGTAGACGATCACCTCCTCGCGAAGGTTGACGTCCAGAACGACAAGGGAACCAAGCAGGTCATCAAGACCTGGTCCCGTCGATCGACAATCCTGCCCGACTTCATCGGTCACACTTTCGCCGTCCACGACGGTCGCAAGCACGTACCGGTGTTCGTGTCCGACTCCATGGTCGGCCACAAGCTCGGGGAGTTCGCACCGACCCGCACGTTCAAGGGTCACATCAAGGACGACCGGAAGGCGAAGAGGCGATGACCAACTTCACCCCCACCGCCAATCCGACTGCCAAGGCCGTAGCGAAGCACGTTCGCGTCACGCCGATGAAGGCACGTCGCGTCGTGGATCTGGTTCGCGGGCGCTCCGTCGAGGACGCGCTCAACATCCTCAAGTTCGCGCCGCAGGCAGCGAGCGAGCCGGTCGCCAAGGTGATCGCGTCCGCAGCGGCCAACGCCGAGAACAACCTGGATCTCGATCCCAGCACACTGATCGTCGCCACTGCATTCGTCGACGAGGGTGCAACCCTCAAGCGATTCCAGCCGCGCGCTCAGGGCCGGGCATTCCGGATCCGCAAGCGCACCAGCCACATCACGGTGATCGTCGAAAGCCTGCCCAAGACCGGCGGAACGTCTCGTAACCGTCGTAAGGGCCAGGCGTCCAAGGAAGGGGCTCAGTAGTGGGTCAGAAAATCAACCCGCACGGCTTCCGCTTGGGTATCACCACTGACTGGAAGTCGCGTTGGTACGCAGACAAGCAGTACTCGGAGTACGTCAAGGAAGACGTCGAGATCCGCAAGCTTCTTGCCACCGGCATGGAGCGCGCAGGCATCGCGAAGGTCGAGATCGAGCGCACCCGTGACCGTGTTCGCGTGGACATCCACACGGCACGCCCGGGCATCGTCATCGGTCGCCGTGGCGCCGAGGCCGACCGCATCCGCGGAGCTCTCGAGAAGCTGACCGGCAAGCAGGTTCAGCTCAACATCCTCGAGGTCAAGAACGCCGAGTCCGAAGCTCAGCTCGTGGCTCAGGGTGTTGCCGAGCAGCTCAGCAACCGCGTCGCATTCCGTCGGGCAATGCGCAAGGCCATCCAGTCGGCCATGCGTCAGCCCAACGTCAAGGGCATTCGTGTTCAGTGCTCCGGCCGTCTCGGTGGCGCTGAAATGTCTCGCTCGGAGTTCTACCGCGAGGGACGCGTTCCCCTGCACACGCTCCGTGCCGACATCGACTACGGGCTGTACGAGGCCAAGACCACCTTCGGCCGTATCGGCGTGAAGGTCTGGATCTACAAGGGCGACATCGTCGGCGGACGGCGTGAACTCGCCGCCGCTGCGGCTCCGGCCGCCGGTGCAGACCGTCCCCGTCGTGAGCGTCCCACTCGTCCGCGTCGCAGCGGTGCCTCGGGCACCACGGCGACCAGCACCGAGGCCGGCCGCGCGGCATCCGCAACCGAGGCTCCGGCCTCGACCGAGCCCACTCAGGAGGGCTGACGCATGTTGATCCCCCGCCGGGTCAAGCACCGCAAGCAGCACCACCCGAAGCGTTCGGGTGCCGCCAAGGGCGGAACTCAGGTGACATTCGGTGATTACGGCATCCAGGCTCTCGAGCCCGCCTACATCACCAACCGTCAGATCGAGTCCGCTCGTATCGCGATCACTCGCCACATCAAGCGTGGCGGCAAGGTCTGGATCAACATCTTCCCGGACCGCCCGCTCACCAAGAAGCCTGCCGAGACCCGCATGGGTTCCGGTAAGGGTTCGCCCGAGTGGTGGATCGCGAACGTCAAGCCGGGTCGTGTGCTCTTCGAGCTGTCGTACCCCGACGAGACCATCGCGCGTGAGGCACTGACTCGCGCCATCCACAAGCTGCCCATCAAGGCACGCATCATCACCAGGGAGGAGCAGTTCTGATGGCTACCGGAACCCCAGCCGCAGAGCTCCGCGAGCTCACCGGTGAAGAGCTGGTCACCAAGCTGCGTGAGTCGAAGGAAGAGCTGTTCAACCTTCGTTTCCAGATGGCTACCGGCCAGTTGGACAACAACCGTCGACTGCGCACCGTCCGTCACGAGATCGCGCGCATCTACACCGTCCTGCGCGAGCGTGAGCTCGGCTTGGCATCTGGTCCTTCCGAGGACACTGCAGGTGACGCGGCATGAGCGAGGAAAAGACTGTGACTGAAGAGCGCAACAACCGTAAGGTCCGGATCGGCTACGTCGTATCCGACAAGATGGAGAAGACGATCGTGGTCGAGCTCGAGGACAGGGTCAAGCACCCCCTCTACAGCAAGATCATCCGTCGCACCACCAAGGTCAAGGCACATGACGAGAAGGGCGACGCCGGCGTAGGCGATCGCGTTCAGCTCATGGAGACCCGCCCGCTGTCCGCCACGAAGCACTGGCGACTGGTCGAGGTTCTCGAAAAGGCCAAGTAGTACCTGCACACAAATGCCCGCTCCCTTCCTGGGAGCGGGCATTTTGCGTTCCGGTGTGCGGCCCTACCTGCCCAGCAATCCTCCGAGCGCGCCGCCGACCCCGGCCTGCTCCCCGCTGCCGCTGCCACCGACCAGGCCACCCGGCGGCTGCTCCGATGGCTGAACCACGACGAATCCCTGACCCGAGAACTCGAGGGTGAAGCGCTCACCCGTCGTTCGACCGATCAGCGTGCCGAGTCCGAACGAATCGTTCTTCTTGACTCTCGTCTGCAAGGACGACGACCACGCGACCGCAGCCTGTGGATCCGCGAAGGTCGGCTGGTCGACGTTCAGCACCACCGGAACCCCGTCCGTGGTGATGGCGATCCGGCCGCGTCCGGAGAACACGCAGTTGAAGAAACCGGCATTGCCGCCTGCCGCGGCACCCTGCACCCGCTTGATGTCGTAGCTCAGCGAACTCTCGAAAGCCAGCACATTGGCACCGTTGATGGTCAACCCGTCCGTGCCGTCCAGGTCGATGAGATGAACGTCCTGAGCGGCGTTGGCGAGAAAGAGGTCGCCCTGACCGGTGACCTTCATCAGAGGAACACCCTCACCCGAGAGCGCCTGTTTCAGAGCCCGGCCGATCCCACCGGACCCCTTCGCCTCGAACTGCAGATTGCCCTGATACGCCACCATCGAACCGGCCCGGGCCATCACCTCGCCGTTCATCCCGATGCGGCACATCTTGCTGCCCTGCTTCTGGATACCCGAACCGGGAACCTCGGCGTGAGCGGGCGCGAACAGTTCACTTCTCATGGCCAGAACTCCTCGAGGGGCTGATGAATCGGTGGACGACGCAGGTGACTGCGTGGGACGGAGAGGTTGCTCGACGGAGGCCGTCGGGTCGGGCGTCGGGTCGTCCTCGTCGATGCTGATGCCGAACGCCGTGGCCAAACCGGCCAGGCCATCGGCGTATCCCTGGCCGACGGCGCGGATCTTCCACTGCTCGCCGCGCCGATAGAACTCCAGACACACCAGTGCGCTCTCGTCGCCGAGTGCATCGGCAGTGAAGCCGACCAGTGCTGTGTCCGACGCATCGGACACCGTCACCGCAGTCGGGCCCGCGGCCGCGAACGTCGCGGGTCCCGTTCCGTCGAGGGACGCAGCCACGGCCACGGTGTCGACGCCGGCGGGGACGGCAGCGGCGTCGAACATCAGCAGGTGACCGGTGGGGGTGCGGCGATACTCGACGCCCGAGGCGGAGGGCTGGTTGTAGAACACCAGGTCCGCGTCCGAACGCACCCGACCGTTCGGACCCAGCAGCAGCGCGGAGACGTCCACCGAGGTCGATGCCGTGAGCGTGACCGTCAGAGGACCGGCCGGAGCGGGGCAGTTTTCCCCGCGAGCGAGGGTTTTCACCGAATCCAGTGTGCCACTGTCACGGCGTCAGGGCTGTCGCGCCAGCTCGATGACCTCTTCCTCGGTCGGCGGACTTTTCGGATGGTAGGACAGGCACAGGGGAGTGGCGGTGCGTCGGAATTCGGCGCCTTCCACAGCCGCGTAGAACTGACCGGCGGGCAGGCGTCCGACGTCGGGAACCGAGCCCCCCTTGACCCGCGCCATCTCCTTGGCTGCGTCGACCTGCGATGGACTGTTGAGCAGACCGTAGAACTGCGTGGACGCATTGCCCGCGATGCGATTGTGCAGGCCCTTCGGGGATTGCGTGGCGAACACCAGTCCCAGTCCGTACTTTCTGGCCTGCGACGCCAGGGCCAGGGTGCTGTGCGTTGCCGCTGTGCTCCGGTCGGAGGGTGCGAAATTCTGCGCCTCGTCCATCACGAACAACCCCCCGAGTGGCCGGTCGCCTGCCGGATTCTTCTTGATCCAGGCGAACAACCCCATCTGGAGTTGATTGACGAAACTCTGCTTCTGCTCGTCGGTGGTCAGCCCCGCGAGGTTGATCACCGACACCCGAGCCTTCTTGCCCTCGGCCGGCGTCAGCAGCACAGCTGGGTCGACCGGCGTGCCCGCGCCTGCGAACATCGGATCGTTCGCGGCGGCGGCCTTGAGATTCTCGGCCAGTCCGGCAGCGATGCGTACCGCATCGCGCATTTCGCTCGCGTCCTCGGGGAATTCTTCCAACAGGTCGATGAAGTCGGACAGATCCCCGCCCCGCGAACGACGACCGAACTGGTCGAGGGCCGATTTCAGCACGGCCCGACCGTGTTTGGCCTTCTGTGACGTCCCGAGTACACCTGCGGCCGGTTCGAGCGAGGCCAAAGCGGACTCGATGGAGGCCTCGAACTCGTCCGCGTCGCCGACGACACTGGCGAAGTCGGGTAGCGGCTGGAAGCTGAGCGGCCGGCCGGTCGACTTGCGCGGGGTCCACACCACGACGTCGGTGTCGCGCAGGTACGCCGTTGCCTTGGCCTCGTCACCCGGTGGCCACGTCCTCTCGTCCTCGGGCCACGCGGTACCCAGCCGAGCCAGGTCGTTGTTGACGTCCAGCACGATCGCCGAAACACCTTGTAGGGCACATTCTTCCACCAGCCGGCGAATCAGAACGGTCTTTCCCGAGCCGGATCCCGCGAAGATCGCCGTGTGCTTGCGCAGCGCCTCGAGTGGAATGGCGACATCGGCACCGGTGCTGACCTCGGCACCGACGACGATGGACGGCTTTCGGCTCGTCGACGACTCCGGTACGGAGGGTGTCGATTCCGGTTCGATGAGGGCGGTGTCGTCGTCCACGACACTGACTGCAGGCAGCACCGCAGAGAACAATTCGACATCGTGCGCCGGCTTGCGTGCGAGCAACCAGGACGTCAGCGCGGGGGAGTTCTCGGCCAACAGGATCGACAATGCCGCCAGCGCCCTGCGGTCCTCGTCCCCGAGGGGCACCACGACGCCACCGGCGCGGTGCAGGGCCGCGATCGTCTGCTCGGTTTTCGCGCCGTTCGGCCACGGGTCGTTCCTGATCAGGATCAGCCGTCGCCTCGGCATGTCGACGCGCAGGCCCGCCGTCGTCACGGCCCGCTCGACTCGGGCCAACGCGGCCCGCGCGTTGCCGGACGTCACGGCGCGGAAGCACCAGTGCTCTTCGTCGTCGGTGTCGGTGTCGACGGTGTGACGCAGGCGGGCGTGCAGCGCCGGCTTGCCGCTCGGCGGCGGATCCTGGGCCAGGCTGTCGTCGGACGACTGATGCTCGTGAATCCACGCCGTCAGACCCGCGGACAACAGAGCGGGAACGATCGAGTCCTCGCTGTCGGGTCGCAACGGAACGGAGACGTCGACCTGTCCACGAAGTTGCTCGTAGCGATCGTCGAGCGCATCGAGTTCGTTGACCCGCGCCGTGGGCAGGTCGGGCGCATCGGTAGGACCGGATCTGTCGGTGAAGCTCTCCAACTCCGACGCGACCCCGGTGTCGAGGCAGTGCCTGATGTGCCGATCGACGGCGATGAGAAGCTGGCGCGGAGTGAAATCCGGGGCCTGCTCGAACGCGTCGGGCGCAACAGGCCACGTGGGGTGCGGTGGCGTGAACCCGGCCTCGAGGAAGCACGCGGCCAGCCGTCGTCCGAGTAGCAGGCGACCGATGTCCGAGGAGGGAATCGGCTTGAGCGACTGCGTGACTCGGAAGCGGTCACGCATCGGCGCGACTCCGCGTGCGGCAATCAGTTCCCAGGCACTCGACAGCGCGGAGAGCACCGAGGCAGTCCGGGGGAGGGTCTCGCGCAGCGACATCAAGCCGTGTGCGAGCTGTTCGACGACCTTGTCTTCCTGCGCGTCGGCGAACTCCTGATCCGATCCGGTACGAGACTGCGCCACGAGCGTGTCGATCTGATCGATCGCGAGGATGGTCGGACCGGTGATGGCGAGCAGACGCGAGATGTTCTCGGCGATGCCCTGATGGCCGAGCTCGGCCCGGCGGATGCCCCAGGCCGAGAACTCGTCGGGATCGACGTCGTCGATCGACTGCAGGTAGGCGTCGCCCAGATCCTGAACGGCCGAATCGGGGGCGATGGACAGCACGAGCGCGCGCAGCGTGTGCTGCGACGTCCGTCGATGGCGCGGGTGAACCTTGTACACCGCGGTGACGAAATCGTTGAGCGTATCCGCGTCGATCATGCTCTCGCCCATGATCTTCGCGCGCTGATCCTCGGCGATGTCGCCGATCTCGCAGAGGCGTCGAAGCAACAGCCCGATCTGGCTGTCCGATCCGCGGCCGGACGGACGCATCAGGTCGTCGAGCATCCCCATCAGCGTCGAACGCCAGAATCCGGCGGCGTCGAGCAACCTGATCAGGAAGAAGTACCCGCCCTTGAGCTGTACTTCTTCTCGCACCTGGCCGAGCAGGTGCGTCTTGCCCGAACCGGCCGGGCCGCGCACGACGACTCCGAGCGGACTCGCGTCGTCGGAGGCGTCCGCGTCGTCGTACGCGTTCATCACCTCGAGGAACACGCGTTCGTGCATCCCCGGTACGTGCACGTTCGACTGAGAACGCCACACGTCGTCGGGTGTCGGTGCCCAACTCAGCCGCACCGATTCGAGAGCTCGGATCTGCTCGCTGTCCGTCATCGTCGACTCAACGCCCATCATGGTTCGATCGAGAGAAGGTGGTTCTGCTGATTTCCGACGACGACGGCCGCGGCGCGTTCCTCGTCGGTCAGCGTCTTCTGATTTTCCTCCGGTATCAACGAGACGTCCGGGGCGCGACGCAGGCGCGCGAGGGCGTCGTCCAAATCGGTTCTGGGTATGTCGCGCAATTCGTTTCGCAATCTGGACAGTCGGACGGTGCTGCCGGGTTCGCGGGCGAGCCCGGCGTAGGCCGCGCGAATCGAGGCTTCGATGTCGACCGCGGTCTCGGTCTTCTCGACGGGTTCGGGCTCCTCTGTTCGCGGCGAGAACACATCCGCCGGGCGGGCGTCGGTGCGATCGAGCCACCGTCGCAACCCCGCCAACACGGTGAACATTGCCTTGCCCGCGCCGGTCGATCGAGCCGGTGGTTCTCCACCGATGAGTTCGCCGCAGACCCGCCATCCCTTGTCGGTGAGTTCGAGAGTCATCGGTCGCACGGACGAATTCACTTCGACGAGACCGGCGTTCTTCAGCTTGTCGCGTGACGGCTTCGCGAGCTCGGGGCCCATCGCTTTGAGTTCGGAATTCTTGACCGGACTTGCCTCGGCCATCAGGACCAGCAGCACTGCCGCCTCGGTCCCGTTCAGGTCTTCGGTACTCATCGAGGATCCCCCTTCGATCGTCTTCTCGATACTGCCTCGCGGATGGTAGCTACCGCACGTTGCGGATCGTCGATCACCTGAGCGTTGGTGAAGCGCAACACCATGTAGCCGTGTGTCTGCAGTTGGTTGTCGCGCACGCGGTCCTCGGCGAAGCGGTCGACGGCGCGGTGCTCGTTGCCGTCGATTTCCACGACGATCTTCTCGGTGCGCCACAGTACGTCGACCGTGAACGGTCGGCCGAGCTCACCGAGCCGGATCGAACGATTGTGCTCCCGCCCCGCAGCCCAGTCGTGCACGTCCAGCGCTCGATACAAGCGCTTCTCCGGATCGCTGGCCGGGTGCGGATGTCCCGCGATCGGCGGATAGCTCAGGGGTCGGAACCGATCGACCACGGTCTCGACCCCAGCGGGCACGGCGGGCGCGTGTACCGCCACGGACCGGAACCGGTCCATGTTCGACGCCCCGTCGCCCGTCACCCACACCGCTGCACCGGCGTGCGTGCACAGCCATTCCGCAGCTGTCCCGACGACTCCGGCATCCGTTCCGGCCGGCACGACCAACACGAGCGCAGCAAGGCTTCTTCGACGAGCCGAGGCAAGTATTCGGGTCGAGCCTGCTGCGCGAGTTTCGACGGTGAATGCGGCTCGACGCGGCGCACTCCCCGCGACGGCTGCATTTGCCAGAGCCCCGACGTAGGGGCCGAAGTGTGCGGTGTCGGCACCGAGCCGAGCGGCGGCGACGCGAGCAGCGCGCCGATCCAACGACGACGAGCCGGAGTGATGGTCGAAGTCGGTGAGCCACAGCGGAACCGAATCGACGGCGGCGTTCTCGAGTTCCGTGACCACTGCATCGACGAGATCGACGGCACGATCGGCCGTCGTGGGATCGATCGCGAAGAACACGATCGCAGGTGCGTCCACCGGTAGAGGGTTCACGGATTCGGCGAGATCACGCTCGGTGACCCCGTGGATGCGCACGACCCGGTCCAGGGGCAGACTCGACCACCACGCGGTGTCGTCGCGCTCCGACGTCATCGCCGCGCCCCGTCGATCCGAAGATGTCCCATCCCCAGAACCGTACCGATTGCCCCGAAGGGCGCAGGTGACGGCGGGTGGCCCGGTGACGACGATTTGGATGCCGGGGACCCGTTCCCCTACACTTGACCGGTTGCCTGTGGCAGCGGTGTGCCTTCGTGTGCCCGTACCCAGCAGCCGACCGCGCGTGTCGGGACGGAAATCCGGCACGTACGTACATCCAGGTCAAGGAGAAGTTAGTGATTCAGCAGGAGTCGCGAGTACGCGTCGCTGATAACACGGGCGCGAAGGAAATCCTTTGCATCCGCGTTCTCGGTGGTTCGTCACGTCGCTACGCCGGAATCGGCGACATCATCGTAGCTACGGTGAAGGACGCCATTCCCGGTGGAAACATCAAGAAGGGTGAGGTCGTCAAGGCCGTCATCGTCCGCACCATCAAGGAGCGTCGCCGTCCGGATGGCTCGTACATCCGTTTCGACGAGAACGCTGCGGTGCTGATCAAGCCGGACAACGATCCCCGTGGAACTCGTATCTTCGGCCCGGTCGGCCGTGAGCTGCGTGAGAAGAAGTTCATGAAGATCGTCTCGCTCGCCCCGGAGGTGCTGTAAATGAAGGTGCACAAGGGCGACACCGTTCTCGTGATCGCAGGCAAGGACAAGGGTGCCAAGGGCAAGGTCATTCAGGCCTACCCCGCTGACTCCAAGGTTCTGGTCGAGGGTGTGAACCGCATCAAGAAGCATACTGCGGTCTCCGCCAACCAGCGCGGCGCATCCTCGGGTGGCATCGTCACCCAGGAAGCCCCGATCCACGTATCGAACGTCGCAGTGGTCGACTCGGACGGCAACCCCACTCGCGTGGGCTACCGGACCGACGAAGAAACCGGCAAGCGCGTTCGTGTTTCCCGGAAGAACGGGAAGGACATCTGAGATGACTACCACCGAAAACATCGCGGGCGAACAGCCCCGCCTCAAGGCGCGCTACCGCGCCGAGATCAAAGACGCCCTGAACACCGAATTTGCATACGAGAACGTCATGCAGATCCCCGGCATCGTCAAGGTCGTCGTCAACATGGGTGTCGGCGACGCCGCCCGTGACGCCAAGCTGATCAACGGTGCAGTTGCCGACCTCGCTGCCATCACCGGCCAGAAGCCGGAGATCCGCAAGGCACGCAAGTCCATCGCACAGTTCAAGCTGCGCGAAGGAATGCCCATCGGCGCACGCGTCACCCTCCGTGGCGACCGCATGTGGGAGTTCCTCGACCGTCTGGTCTCCATTGCCCTTCCCCGAATCAGGGACTTCCGCGGCCTCTCGGGCACGCAGTTCGACGGCAACGGAAACTACACATTCGGCCTCAACGAGCAATCGATGTTCCACGAGATCGACGTGGACAAGATCGATCGTCCGCGCGGCATGGACATCACCGTAGTAACCACCGCAACCAACAACGAAGAAGGCCGCGCGCTGCTCAAGCACCTCGGCTTCCCGTTCAAGGAGAACTGAGTCCATGGCGAAGAAGGCATTGGTCAACAAGGCCAACAAGAAGCCGAAGTTCGCGGTGCGTGCATACACTCGCTGCAACCGCTGCGGCCGTCCCCATTCCGTGTTCCGCAAGTTCGGCCTCTGCCGTATCTGCGTGCGCGAGATGGCACACGCCGGAGAGCTTCCCGGAGTTCGCAAGAGCTCCTGGTGATCTGAGGCCTCCGGGCTTCACCACACCACGCTGATGGGCGTGGGTTCCGAAAGGAACCCACGCCCATTTCGTGTTTGCTCAGGCCTCCCGTCTCAGACCGACCACACGTCGTTTCGTAGATCGAGTGACCGAGTCAGATCCAGTGCGGCAGAACGGTCGTCGTTGTCGACGAGAAGGAGCAGGCCACGTTCGGACATCGCAGACGCGAGAGTGTCGGTGGGAACGGTTCGACATCCGGCCGGCATGCCCGCGACTCCGAGCTCTCGATAGGTATCGGCAATCGCAACCACGTCCTCGACGGTGTCCATTCCCAGGACGGTCACGAAATGTCCTACGCTCCAACCGAATTCGGTCAGGTTCTCGGTGTGCACATTCGCAACCAGGCCGAACCGGAACTGCACGTCGGCCAGGCGGGTCAGGAGCAGGCGGAGCCCGTCGGAACCGGGCCCCACGATCGGAACCACCACGACGCGTCCTTCGGTCGCCGTCTCGATGCCCGTCGCAAGACCTGACGCTGTGGTCCCGGCCGCATCGATCGATGCGGCCCTCGGTAGGCAATCCCACCCGTCGGTGATCCGGGGCGTTCCGGGCGGACGGGCCGCGACGGTCTCGCCCGGCCAGATCGCGGATCCCGATGCGATCGCGAGTGCAGTCACGTCCGGTGCGTCGTCGCCCACGACGGCCGTCGACGCTATCGATGCCGAGAACGGTCCGCAGAGCTGATCCGGTTGCGGCAGAGCGCTGTCGAGGGCAGAGACGATTGCGCCGACGCCGGGGAACTGTCGCAGCATGTCAATAGATCCAGCGCAGTGATTCGAGCAGTTCGTCCTCGGTGTGGCTCTCCGCCCACGCTGCATCGGCGTCCCGGCAGGCAACGAACGCGCCCAGAAGGTCTTCGCCCAACACGTCTGCGACCAGCGCCGACGACAGTAGGTTCTCCCGTTGTTGGGCATGGGTCGTCGCGAGTGGGGAGATACCGGCGGCGTCGCGACGGGCATCGTCCCAGCCGCCCACATCCGCCTGAACCGGTGGCGACAACGTCGCCGAATCGGCCACTCCCGACATGCCGGCCGCGATGGTGACGGCAAGCGCCAGATAGGGGTTGGCGGAAGCGTCGCACGCCTTCAACTCGACGTTGGTGTGATCGGGACCGAGGAGGGCAGAACCGGGTACGAGCCGTACTGCCGCTTCGCGGTTCTCGACGCCCCAGAACCCGAAGGCACCGGCCCAGTATCCGGGTCGACGTCGGAGCAAGGATCCCGAACTCGGTGCGGTGACGGCAGTGAGTCCCGGCAGCTCTCGAACCAGGCCCGCGATGTACGACTGCCCGGTCTCCGACAATCCATGCTCTCCGTCTCCGGTGAGAGCGTTGTGCCCGTCGCGAACCAGTGACGTGTGCAGGTGCCATCCGTTGCCTGCACTGCTGGACGCGGGCAGGGGAGCGAAGCTCGCCCGCAGGCCGTGAGCTTTGGCGGCAGAGTGGATCGTCTGCCGCGCGAGAACTTGCGCATCGGCTGCAGCAAGGGGATCGAGTGGCGCGAGCGCGATCTCGATCTGGGACATGCCGTACTCGGCGTGAATCTGACCGATGCTCACACCGTTCGCAGACAGGGCGTGCAGCAGCGATACGACGAATTCGTCGACATCGCGGAGCGCGTTGGCGGAGTAGGCAGGTCCTCGATGGGCGGACAGTCCGTCCGATTCCCGGGTCAGGGCGAACTCGATCTCGAATCCGGCCCGCACCTCGAAACCGGCATCGGACGCCTTCTGCACCTGCCGCTCGAGAACAGCGCGTTGGTCGTAGGGCCAGGGAGAGCCGTCCGCGGAGAGCTGCCTGCCGTGTACCCAGGCAAGCCCCGGTTGGCCGGCAGGTGGAACCACGCTCGACGCGTTGTCGATCACCGGAATCAACCGAACATCGCCGGACGGCGTCGACAGTCCCTCGTGAGCGAAGGTGATCCCGTCGTGCGAATCGAACACCGCGAACACCGCGGTGACTCCTACGCCGCGACGTGCAACTGCGGTCAGTTCTGCGGTGGGCACGGTGCGTGATCGGACGATGCCGTTGTTGTCGACCCACCCGATCGTCACCCCGGCGATGGTGCGGTCACGCAGAGTGTGGGTGAGGTGATCGATGTCGACTGCCTTCGAGTCCGTCATGGTCCGACGTTAGCGAAGAAGTGGACGCCGGGGTGTCCGACTGGACCCGAGCCGTCGCGCAATGGTAAGGCGATTTGGTCTTCGGGTGCGCGATGCCTACACTAGAGCGGTTGCCCGGGCTTCGTCGTGCCTGCACGCGAGTCCTTGCAATGGAAACGCAACCTCGAGTTCTCCGTACGTCAGCATCGAAATGCGGAAGCTCGAAACACCTGGCAGTGCAGCGATGCATTGCTTGGAGCGCAACCCCTGACCGGCAACAGTCGGTCAGGACATGTTCACTTCGTTGTAGGCCCACGATGTGACGAGCCAGGCCCGCCGGGTTTTCGAGAATCCAGGGGCACCAGCTCGCGCGTGCTGCATGGGAACCGCTGCGAGAAAGGTGCACAGGTCACACCATGACGATGACCGATCCAATTGCAGACTTCTTGACCCGTCTGCGCAACGCCAATTCGGCGTACCACGACGAGGTGAAGCTTCCCCACTCGAAGCTCAAGGCGAACATCGCCGAGATCCTCAAGCGCGAGGGCTACATCTCCGACTACCGCACGGAAGACGCCGAGGTGGGCAAGACCCTCATCGTCGATCTGAAGTACGGCCCGAGCCGTGAGCGCAGCCTCGCCGGCGTGCGACGCGTCTCCAAGCCCGGTCTCCGGGTATACGCAAAATCCACCAATCTGCCCAAGGTTCTCGGCGGCCTGGGCGTGGCGATCATCTCCACGTCCACAGGTCTGCTCACGGAGCGTCAGGCGGCCAAGCAGGGTGTGGGCGGAGAAGTCCTCGCCTACGTCTGGTAGGGGAGGCCACCACCATGTCACGTATTGGAAAATTGCCGGTACCGGTCCCCGCTGGAGTCGATATCACCATCGACGGCCAGAACGTTGCGGTCAAGGGCCCCAAGGGTGCCCTGAGCCTGACGGTCGCCGAGCCCATCCAGATCGCTCGCGCCGACGACGGCACCATCGCCGTCACCCGGCCCGATGACGAGCGCAAGAGCCGTGCACTGCACGGACTGTCGCGCACTCTCGTCGCGAACCTCATCACCGGTGTCACCAACGGTTACACCAACAAGATGGAGATTCACGGCGTCGGTTACCGCGTCGTACTCAAGGGCAAGGACCTCGAGTTCGCACTCGGTTACAGCCATCCCGTGCTGATCGAAGCACCCGAGGGCATCACGTTCACGGTCGAGTCGCCCACGCGATTCACCGTTGTCGGCATCGACAAGCAGAAGGTCGGTCAGATCTCTGCCAACATTCGTCGTCTGCGGCGTCCGGACCCGTACAAGGGCAAGGGCATCCGCTACGAGGGTGAAGTGATCCGCCGCAAGGTCGGAAAGACGGGTAAGTGATATGAGCCAGCAAACAGCAGACAAGGCGAACGTCGTCAAGCGCACTCCGCGTGGCACCGACGTCTCGACGAAGCGTCGCCTGTCGAAGGCACGTCGTCACTTCCGCCTTCGCAAGAAGATCTCCGGCACGCCCGAGCGTCCCCGCTTGGTCGTCAACCGGTCCTCGCGTCACATCCACGTGCAGTTGATCGACGACCTCGCCGGCCACACGCTGGCCAGCGCGTCGAGCATCGAAGCCGATGTGCGCGCCCTCGAGGGCGACAAGAAGGCCGTCAGTGCGAAGGTCGGCGAGCTCATCGCCAGCCGCGCGAAGGCAGCAGGCGTCGAGGCAGTCGTGTTCGACCGCGGCGGCAACAACTACAGCGGCCGCATCGCGGCACTCGCAGACGCAGCCCGTGAAGGCGGGTTGACGTTCTGATGATGACAATGACTGACAACGGAAGGACAGCCTGATGCCGGGACGTCAACGGCGTGACGGCGGAAGCGGCCCCGCCGGACAGAACAGTGGCCCCAACGCAGGTGGCGACAACAACCAGCGCGGCGACAACCGCGGTGGCGGTCGTGACCGTCGTGACAACGGCCGTGGCGGCAACGCTGCGGACAAGTCGAACTTCATCGAGAAGGTCGTCACGATCAACCGCGTCTCCAAGGTGGTCAAGGGTGGTCGACGCTTCAGCTTCACCGCCCTCGTCATCGTCGGTGACGGCAACGGATTGGTCGGCGTCGGCTACGGCAAGGCCAAGGAAGTTCCCGCGGCCATCCAGAAGGGTGTCGAGGAGGCTCGCAAGAGCTTCTTCCGCGTCCCGATGATCGCCGGCACCATCACGCACCCCATCCAGGGCGAAGCCGCAGCAGGCGTCGTCATGTTGCGTCCGGCCAGTGCCGGTACCGGCGTCATCGCCGGTGGCGCGGTGCGTGCCGTGCTCGAGTGCGCCGGTGTCCACGACGTGCTGTCGAAGTCGCTCGGTAGCGACAACGCCATCAACGTCGTGCACGCGACCGTCGCAGCCCTCAAGGGTCTGCAGCGTCCCGAGGAAGTTGCGGCTCGCCGCGGCCTGACCCTCGAAGAGGTTGCACCCGCCGGAATGCTGCGCGCACGCGCACAGGCAGGAGCGGTGAAGTAATGGCTCAGCTGAAGGTCACCCAGATCAAGAGCACCATCGGCCAGAAGGCGAACCAGCGTGACAGCCTGCGTACTCTCGGGCTCAAGGGCATCCGCCAGACGGTCGTCCGCGAGGACAACCCGCAGAACCGCGGACTGGTCAACACGGTGCGCCACCTCGTAATCGTTGAGGAGGTCTAACCATGACCATCAAACTGCACCACCTGCGCCCCGCAGCCGGATCCAAGTCGACGAAGATTCGTGTCGGCCGTGGTGAAGGTGGCAAGCGTGGCAAGACCGCAGGTCGCGGTACCAAGGGAACCGGCGCACGCAAGAACGTGCCGGCACGCTTCGAGGGTGGCCAGATGCCCCTCCACATGCGGCTCCCGAAGCTCAAGGGCTTCACCAACCGCAACCGTGTCGTGTTCCAGGTCGTGAACCTGCGCGACATCGAGCGTCTGTTCCCCGAGGGCGGTCAGATCGGTATCCCCGAGCTCATCGCCAAGGGTGCCGTTCGCAAGAACGAGCCCGTCAAGGTTCTCGGCGACGGAAACCTGACCGTGAAGGTCGAGATCTCGGCCAACAAGTTCACGGGCTCCGCCAAGGAAAAGATCGCCGCTGCCGGCGGTTCTGCAACCGAGGTATGAGCATTGCTCCGATGCGTTGAGTAGCAATGCATCGAGCAGCAGTTCGTGACGATGGCCGCAGCCACAGCTCTCGCAGCTGAGCTGCGGCCATCGTTGCCTCGGCACCACGTGCCGTACTCGACCGAACGGACAGGGTCCAACACTGACCGTCGGGCGGTTCGATACGCACTGTTAGAGTTCTAGAGTTCACAGAAGTTCGTTTCGATGCGGGCGATGCATGTCGCCTGCAG
This sequence comes from Rhodococcus sp. 06-418-5, assembly GCF_002258285.1. NCBI lineage: Bacteria > Bacillati > Actinomycetota > Actinomycetes > Mycobacteriales > Nocardiaceae > Rhodococcus > Rhodococcus sp. 06-418-5. The sequence continues at coordinate 79,331 of NZ_NOYE01000019.1, read as the reverse complement.
TCCATGCTCGTGAGGCTCACAGGAGCGCCGGTTGCGCTCCTGACGAAGCACTCGCAGCGTCAACGCAGTCGTGCCAGGAGGATCTTTGCTTTCCGCCTTCGTGTCGGCCCTCAGGACTCCTGACCTGAGACGGAAGATCCTCTTCACGCTCGGTCTGGTGGCCCTGTATCGCTTCGGTGCCACGCTGCCGTCGCCGGGTGTCGACTACGCCAATGTCCGAGCATGCATCGACCAGGTCTCCGGTGGAGACTCTGCGGGCATCTACTCGCTGATCAACCTGTTCTCCGGTGGAGCGCTCCTCCAGCTCTCGGTGTTCGCGATCGGCATCATGCCGTACATCACCGCCAGCATCATCGTGCAGCTGCTCACCGTCGTCATCCCGAAGTTCGAGGAACTCCGCAAGGAGGGACAGTCGGGGCAGGCCAAGATGACGCAGTACACGCGTTACCTGTCGATCGCGCTGGCCATCCTGCAGGCGACCGGCCTGGTGGCCCTCGCCTCCCGCGGCCAACTTCTGCAGGGATGCCAGCAGGACATCATCGCCGACCAGAGCATCTTCGGCCTCGTCATCATCGTGCTCGTCATGACCGCAGGTGCAGCCGTCGTGATGTGGTTCGGTGAGGTCATCACCGAGCGCGGCGTCGGCAACGGAATGTCGCTGCTCATCTTCGCCGGAATCGCCTCGCGTATCCCCTCCGAGGGCAACTCGATCCTCGAGAGCCGTGGTGGGCTGGTGTTCGGATTCGTCTGCTTCGCAGCGTTCCTGATCATCACCGGCGTGGTGTTCGTCGAGCAGGGTCAGCGCCGAATTCCCGTCCAGTACGCCAAGCGCATGGTCGGTCGAAAGATGTACGGCGGCTCCTCCACCTACCTTCCGCTCAAGGTCAACCAGGCCGGCGTCATCCCGGTGATCTTCGCGTCCTCGCTGCTGTATCTGCCCAACCTGATCGCCCAGCTCACCTCGGCCAGCACCGCGGTCGATCCGAGCTGGTGGCAGCGCATCATCAACGAGTACCTGGTGAACCCGGCCAACCCGGTGTACATCGCGATCTTCTTCGGTCTGATCGTGTTCTTCACGTACTTCTACGTGGCGATCACGTTCAACCCCGAAGAGCGCGCCGACGAGATGAAGAAGTTCGGCGGGTTCATCCCGGGCATTCGTCCGGGCAAGCCGACCGCCGACTATCTGAACTACGTCCTCAGTCGCATCACGTTGCCGGGCGCGGTCTACCTGGGCACCATCGCCGTGCTCCCGAACCTGTTCCTCGACATCGGCAGTTCGGGTGGAGGACAGAACCTCCCCTTCGGTGGCACCGCCGTGCTGATCATGGTCAGCGTCGGCCTGGATACCGTGAAGCAAATCGAAAGCCAGCTGATGCAGCGTAACTACGAAGGGTTCCTCAAGTGAGACTTGTTCTGCTCGGTCCCCCCGGTGCCGGCAAAGGCACCCAGGCCGTCCTCCTGTCCGAGAAGCTGGGCGTTCCGCACATCTCGACCGGCGACCTGTTTCGCGCGAACATCGGTGAGAAGACGCCGCTCGGACTCGAGGCGAAGAAGTACCTCGATGCAGGCGACCTCGTTCCCAGTGAGCTGACCGTCGACATGGTCCGCAGCCGCCTCTCCGAACCCGACGCCGTGAACGGCTTCCTGCTCGACGGCTTCCCACGTTCGGTGGGTCAGGCCGAGGCACTGGTCGGCATCCTGGCGGACCTGAACGCGAAGCTCGACGCCGTACTCTCCTTCGTCGTCGACGAGGACGTCGTCGTCGAACGCATGCTCGCGCGTGGACGCGAGGACGACAAGGAAGACGTCATTCGTAACCGACTCAAGGTGTACCGGGACGAGACCGCGCCCCTGCTCGATTACTACGAGGGCCAACTCGTGACGGTCGACGCGATCGGTGAGGTGGACGAGGTCAACGCTCGCGCGCTGAAGTCCATCGAGGACCACGGCAAGTAATGGCATTCGGCCGTAAACGGAAGGTCGTGCCGTTCCGCAGTGCCGGCGAACTCGACGCCATGGCTGCGGCCGGCGCGGTCGTCGGCGCTGCTCTGGTGGCAGTGCGGGCAGCGGCGGTTCCCGGTGTCTCGACGCTCGAGCTCGACAGAGTTGCCGAGGCCGTCATCCGTGACGCCGGTGCGGTGCCGTCGTTCCTCGGTTACCACGGCTTCACCGGCAGCATCTGTTCGTCGGTCAACGACCGTGTGGTGCACGGCATTCCGTCGGCGGACGAGCTCCTGGTCGCAGGCGATCTGGTGTCCATCGACTGTGGGGCGGTTCTCGACGGTTGGCACGGAGACTCGGCGTGGACATTCGGTGTCGGCGACATCATCGAAGCCGATGCGATGCTGAGCGAGGCGACGAGGCTGTCGATGGAGGCAGGTATCGCCGCGATGCTTCCAGGCAAGCGGCTCACCGACGTCTCGCACGCCATCGAATCCGGAACCCACGCGGCCGAGCAGGCGCACGGCCGCAAGTACGGGATCGTCGACGGATACGGCGGTCATGGCATCGGTCGTGAGATGCACATGGACCCGTTCCTCGCGAACGAGGGTGCGCCGGGTAAGGGACCGGAGCTGGTCGTCGGATCCACTCTGGCAATCGAGCCCATGCTGACCCTCGGCACGTACGACACCGACATTCTCGACGACGGCTGGACGGTCGTGACCACCGACGGATCCCGATCGGCGCACTGGGAACACACCGTTGCCGTCACCGAGGACGGGCCGCGGATCCTGACACTACGACCCAGCTAGGGTCACCAGGCCAGTGATCCGTAGCGTCGGCCGCCGCGGACCAGTCCGAGATGCGCAGCCACCAGACGAAGCCAGAGTCGAGTCGACATCCTGGTCACTGCAGTGGGAAGCAGTGGGTTTCGTACGCCGAGCATCAGCAGGGCGACGGAGATCGTGCGAGCCCGGAAGGGCGGGCAGCCGTGTGCTCGGTGTAGTCCGCGTACGTGAGCCGATCCGTACCCGAGCGCGCCTGCCTGCTTCCAGTTCTCCCGACGTCCGGTGCGAAGTCGGTACGACACCAGTGGTTCGGCGATGAAATGCAGTCGATACCCCGCGTGCTGTGCGCGCCACGAGAACTCCATGTCCTCGCTGGCGTGAACGTACTCGAGCATGCCGTCGAGCTCGACGTAGGTCGATCTGCGGCACGCCATGCTGGCACCGATGGCGAACGGTAGGAATGTCGACTTGCCCTGATCCGAGGGCGGTGCGAACGGTGTCGATGCGCGCACGGCAGCGGAATTCAGCGTCTCCGTCTCCAGACCGGTACCCACGATGTCGTACTCGTCGAGGCCGGCAACGATGCGCCGGAGCCAGTTCGGGTGGACCGCGTCGTCCGCGTCGCAGAAGGCGAGCAGGTCGCTGCGGGCGGCGTCTGCACCTCTGTTACGTGCGAACGATGCGCCCGGGGTTCCCGCAGCGTCGACGTACTGCAGGTCGAGCGCTCCACGGAGGCAATGGTTCTCGATGTGTTCGCGAAGGCCGTCGGTCGAGCCGTTGTCGCTGACGATCACCGTGAAGGGATGCTCGTAATCCTGTCGAGCGAGAGCTCGCAGTTGATCGTCGAGAACGTCCGTGGAGTTGTGTACCGGAATGATGACGGATACGCCCGGGTTGCCGGCGCGCGTGTCTGAGCTCAAGAGGGGTGCCTCGTGGTCGTCGTCGCGGACACGGCCGCCGCTGCGAGGGCAGGCGGGACGGCCCGTGTTGTGCGGCTGGGATACAGCCGGGCAGAACGCTAGCTCAGGAAATCGAACTGGGGCAACCGTTGACCCGGAGCATGGATGCGGAACGCATTTGGCCAGACGTGCATTACCCGGTAACATGGATCGACGGTGCGCCCTGCGTACCGGATGTTCGCGTGCCCTGGTGGCCTGCGAACCGTTCCGGCGACACGTCGGCCCGTCGATTCGGGTCGGTCAGTGGGCATCACGGTAACGGAAACAGATGCAATCAACCAGGTGTGAGAGCCAGGATCGCGGAGGATATGGCCAAGAAAGACGGTGCTATCGAGGTAGAGGGCCGAGTTGTCGAACCGCTGCCCAATGCGATGTTTCGCATTGAGCTCGAAAACGGCCACAAGGTACTCGCTCACATCAGCGGAAAGATGCGTCAGCACTACATTCGCATCCTTCCCGAGGATCGCGTCGTGGTAGAGCTCTCGCCCTACGACCTCACGCGTGGACGCATCGTTTACCGCTACAAGTAAGAGCTTCCCCGGCCACGTCCGGTCGGGGGGAACCATGCTCGGAGCCGCTGCCTGCAGTGGGGCCGAGCTACACACAGGAGATCAACGACGTGAAGGTTCAGCCGAGCGTCAAGAAGATCTGCGAAAAGTGCAAGGTGATTCGTCGTAACGGGCGCGTCATGGTGATCTGCGACAACCTGCGTCACAAGCAGCGTCAGGGATAACCACCGAGCATTTCGCACGTCGGCTTGGCAACAGCTAGAAGATGACCTCCCAGCACCAACCGCGACACACGCGTTGCGGCATACCCCCGGCACGGAGGCCGGGGCCCCACTGAGTTGGTTGAAAGACGCTTCACACCCCAGCGGTGAGAAGGACACAGGGGACGGACTGGGAGCAGACCTCCGGACAAGAAAAGGAAATGCCACATGGCACGTCTCGCAGGTGTGGATCTGCCGCGCGAAAAGCGCATGGAGATCGCACTGACTTACATCTACGGCGTCGGCCGTACCCGCTCCAAGGAAATCCTCACAGCGACGGGCGTCAGCCCCGACCTGCGAAGCAAGGATCTCGGCGACGACGATCTGCGCAAGCTCAGCGATTACATCAACGAGTCCCTCAAGGTCGAGGGCGACCTGCGCCGCGAGGTTCAGGCCGACATCCGCCGCAAGATCGAAATCGGCTGCTACCAGGGTCTTCGCCACCGTCGTGGTCTGCCCGTCCGTGGACAGCGCACCAAGACCAATGCGCGTACCCGTAAGGGACCCAAGCGCACCATTGCCGGCAAGAAGAAGGCGAAGTAATGCCCCCCAAAGCACGCGGTACCGGTCCGAAGAAGGCGCAGAAGACGCGTCGCAGGGACAAGAAGAACGTCCCGCACGGATCTGCGCACATCAAGAGCACGTTCAACAACACGATCGTGTCGATCACCGACCCCGCCGGAAACGTCATCTCGTGGGCGTCCTCGGGACACGTGGGCTTCAAGGGCTCGCGCAAGTCGACTCCGTTCGCCGCACAGCTCGCAGCCGAGAACGCTGCGCGCAAGGCACAGGAGCACGGCGTCAAGAAGGTCGACGTGTTCGTCAAGGGTCCCGGCTCCGGCCGTGAGACCGCGATCCGCTCGCTTCAGGCCGCTGGCCTCGAGGTCGGCACCATCTCCGATGTCACCCCTCAGCCGCACAACGGCTGCCGTCCGCCCAAGCGGCGTCGGGTCTAGCGGGAAGGAAAGGTTTAGAAAATGGCACGTTATACCGGTCCTATCACCCGCAAGTCGCGTCGTCTGCGCGTCGACCTCGTCGGAGGCGACCAGGCGTTCGAGCGTCGTCCCTACCCGCCCGGCCAGCACGGCCGCGCGCGGATCAAGGAGAGCGAGTACCTGCTCCAGCTGCAGGAGAAGCAGAAGGCTCGCTTCACCTACGGCGTCATGGAGAAGCAGTTCCGTCTGTACTACAAGGAAGCCAACAGGACCGTCGGCAAGACCGGCGAGAACCTGCTGACCATCCTCGAGAGTCGTCTCGACAACGTCGTCTACCGCGCCGGACTGGCACGTACGCGTCGTCAGGCCCGTCAGCTGGTCACGCACGGTCACTTCCTGGTGAACAACAAGCGCGTCGACATCCCCAGCTACCGCGTCTCGCAGTACGACATCATCGACGTCCGTGAGAAGTCGGCTCAGACGCTGCCGATCCAGATCGCCCGCGAAAGCTACGGCGACCGTCCCGTCGCCCCGTGGCTGCAGGTCGTTCCCAACCGTCTTCGCATCCTGGTTCACAGGTTGCCGGAGCGCGCACAGATCGACGTGCCGCTCCAGGAGCAGCTCATCGTCGAGTACTACTCGAAGTAAGGCGCGGCACGCATGTGAGTCTCCCCGCGAGGCTCACATGCGTCTTCGCCTCCACACGTGGGCGTCAAATAGCGGACGCCCGTACAGGAGGAACACACAATGCTCATTTCACAGCGCCCGACGCTGACCGAAGAGGTCATCGCCGACAACCGCTCGAAATTCGTCATCGAGCCGCTCGAGCCCGGCTTCGGTTACACACTCGGCAACTCGCTCCGCCGCACCCTGCTGTCGTCGATCCCCGGCGCTGCTGTCACCAGCATCCGTATCGACGGCGTCCTCCACGAATTCACCACCGTCCCCGGAGTCAAGGAAGATGTCACCGACATCATCCTGAACCTCAAGGGCCTCGTGGTGAGCTCCGAAGAAGACGAACCGGTCACCATGTACGTCCGCAAGCAGGGCCCAGGCGCTGTGACCGCAGGCGACATCGTGCCTCCGGCCGGCGTCACGGTGAACAACCCCGATCTGCACATCGCGACCCTGAACGACAAGGGCAAGTTGGAGATCGAGCTCGTCGTCGAGCGCGGTCGCGGCTACGTCCCCGCCGTTCAGAACAAGGCATCGGGTGCCGAGATCGGCCGTATTCCGGTCGACTCGATCTACTCGCCCGTGCTCAAGGTCACCTACAAGGTGGAGGCCACCCGCGTCGAACAGCGCACCGACTTCGATCGGCTCGTTCTCGATGTGGAGACCAAGAATTCCATCACCGCGCGGGACGCGCTCGCTTCGGCGGGCAAGACCCTGGTTGAGCTCTTCGGCCTCGCCCGTGAGCTGAACGTCGAAGCAGAAGGTATCGAGATCGGACCCTCGCCCGCCGAGGCCGATCACATCGCTTCCTTCGGACTCCCCATCGAGGATCTGGACCTCACCGTCCGGTCCTACAACTGCCTCAAGCGCGAGGGTGTTCACACCGTCGGCGAGCTGGTTGGTCGTACCGAGTCCGATCTGCTCGACATCCGTAACTTCGGGCAGAAGTCCATCGACGAGGTGAAGGTCAAGCTGCATTCGCTCGGCCTCTCCCTCAAGGACAGCCCCGCGTCGTTCGATCCGAGCACCGTGCCTGGCTACGACGCCACCACGGGCACGTGGAGTGACACCGACGCCGGCTCCTTCAGCGACACCGAAGGTGCCGAGCAGGACTACGCCGAGACAGAACAGCTGTAATCAGCTCGCTGGAGCTCTTACTAGGAGATTCATCATGCCCAAGCCCACCAAGGGCCGCCGTCTCGGCGGGTCGGCGTCGCACCAGAAGGCCATCCTGGCCAACCTGGCGACGTCACTCTTCGAGCACGGCCGCATCACCACCACCGAGTCGAAGGCCAAGCGCCTTCGTCCGCACGCCGAGAAGCTCGTCACCCACGCCAAAAAGGGTGACCTGGCGCATCGTCGTGAGGTTCTCAAGACGATCAACAACAAAGATGTCGTGCACAAGCTGTTCGCCGAGATCGGGCCTTTCTTCGCCGATCGCGACGGTGGCTACACACGCATCATCAAGACCGTCCCCCGCAAGGGTGACAACTCGCCGATGGCCATCATCGAGCTCGTCAACGAGCAGACGGTGTCCAATGAGGCAGATCGCGCACGCCGCGTGAAGGCTTCGCAGGCTGCTCCCGCCGCAACCGAGGCTCCGGCCGAGGACGCGACCGACGAGAACGTCGTCGAGGCTGTCGAAGCCGACGCGACCGACGCCGAGGTGGCCAACGCCGACGCAGTCATCGACGGCATCGAGGACAACGACGCACACGCGTCGGACGCCCCCGAGGCCGAGGAAGCAAAGAAGGACTAGTCCTTTTGAGCTCCGAGCACGATCGAAGCGGGCCCGCCATTCCCTCAGGGGAAGGCGGGCCCGCTTTTTCGGTACCCACCAGATTTAGGCTCGACATCTCCTACGACGGCACGCACTTCTCCGGGTGGGCGCGTCAACCGGGTATCCGCACCGTCTGCGGAGTGCTCGAGGAAGCCTTCACCACGGTGTTGCGGCAGCCGATCGAGCTGACCGTGGCGGGCCGAACCGACGCGGGAGTCCACGCAACGGGTCAGGTGGCGCACTTCGATGCCGTCGACGTTTCGGACGATCACGACAGGCTGGTCCGGCGAATGGCCCGGTTTCTGCCCACCGATGTTCGAGTGCGAGCCATCAGCACCGTCTCCTCTGATTTCGACGCGCGGTTCTCGGCGTACCGCAGGCACTACGAGTACCGATTCGGCACGGCGCTCTACGGCGTCAACCCCCTCGACGTGGCCGGTGTCGTCTCGTGGCCGAGGCCCATCGATCTCGGTGCGGTGCAGGAGGCATCCGCGAGATTGATCGGTCTGCACGATTTCGCCGCGTTCTGCAAGCGACGTGACGGGGCGACCACCGTTCGAGAACTGCAGCGGTTCGACTGGGAGCGCGACGGCGATCGACTCACCGCGTACGTCAGTGCCGACGCATTCTGCTGGTCGATGGTCCGCAGTCTCGTCGGTGCCATGCAGGCCGTGGGGGAAGGTCGGCGAACTCCCGACTGGGCGCAGTCGCTGTTGACGCGCCGCGAGAGAGCGAGCGAGGTGGCCGTGGCTCCGGCGCACGGCTTGTCCTTGGTTCGAGTCGACTATCCACCGGCCGACGAACTGGCCGCCCGTAACGCGGCCACCCGCGAGGTGAGATCGGCGATCACCGGCGACGGTTGCTGTGGGGGAGAGGGCTGACCGAACGCCCCCGGGTCTACTGTCGAAGCGATGAAGCCGATACAGCTCGCCGTCGTCGTCGGTAGTGTGCGCGCCGGTCGAGTGGGACCGACCGTCGCTTCCTGGGTTCGAGGTGTTGCCGCCGAACGCGCCACCGTCGAGGTGGTCGAGGTGGTCGAGGTCGACTTGGCCGATTTCGATCTGCCGAACTCGCTCGTTCCGTGCGAGGACTCCGAGCGCTTCACCCGGACCGTCGGCGGCGCCGACGCCTTCGTGTTCGTCACCCCCGAGTACAACCACGGCGTGCCCGGTGCGTTGAAGACCGCCCTGGACACGGTGAAGTACGAGTGGCGTGGCAAGCCGGTGGGATTCGTCTCGTACGGTGGGCTCGGCGGGGGAATTCGAGCCACCGAACAGCTACGGCAGATCACCGCCGAACTGCACATGGTCTCCGTCCGAGACGTCGTGTCGCTGCATCGGGTGCGCAAGCGGTTCGACGAGTCGGGACGGATCGACGACGCAGCCGCCGTCGACGGCCTCGGGCGTCTTCTCGACCAGCTCGAGTGGTGGGCGGACGCGGTGGCAGGCGCTCGTGGGCGGGCCGACTACCCCGGTTGAGGATCGGTCAAGCACGCACGGCGGGGCGCAGGCTCCGGGGCCGGCCGATGAACGCCGTCTCCTGAGGAATCGTGACAAGCGTCAACTCGACGTCGAGTGGACCGGACCGGACTCGAATTCGATCACCCGACGCATGGGGCTGGACGATCGTCAGATCCGGTTCCGGTCGCGGGGTGCTTGGCTCCTGCTCGGTGTGGCCGATCCGCGGCACGTGCTCGGACAACGAGATCACGGTGACGCCCGAAAGTTCCTGTTGCGCAAGGGGTGCCGAACCGTCGGCGAAGTCGGTGAGGATCACGTCGTACGACGGGCGGGAACGGAACGTGGTGCCGTCGACCAGTAGTCGATCGGGAGCACCGATGGCGTCGAGGAGCGCTCGCCAGGCATGGGGGCGGTCGGTGCGGACGAGGACTCTGGCACCGGTGGCGATGGCGCGGAAGAGCAGTTGCTGAGCGAGGTAGAGCTCTCCGACGACCCGAACCCGACTCAGACCCGGTCCGAACAGCCGGACCGCGACGCCGTGTCCGCCGGCGTCGGATCCCAGCAGCTGGCCGCAGCCACTCACCGGTAGCAACAACTCGTCGACCGACGAGATATCGAGAACTCGGCTGGGAGACAACGACTTCGGTACGGGTATGGCCAACGGAAGCTGTGCGAGGATGCCGTCGCGTTGACTTGCGCTCATCGAGGTCAACGCGTGTACACGAGGCTTCGTGATCGGTGTCCGGGCGGAGAAACTGCACGACCCACGCACGCGCACCTTCCCGGTGTCGCGGGTCGGCTGCAGGTGGAACGACATCGTCGTTCCGAGTGACGGTGTTGCCCACAGGGTGGCGATGTCCTCGGCAGTGATTGCGCTGCAATCGATTCCGAACACCGTGCTCGACGCACCCGGCAGGGGTGCTGTCGACCATGTCTGGGTCAGATCGTCGATACCGACCCCTCGGCACAGGTGCAACACGGCCGACCGAAGCTCGGAACCCGTCAACAGTCGCGAGGACAGACCGTGGGCGTGCAGAGCGCGAAGGACCCGCGTGGTCGCAACGACAGCGGTACGGGCGGCTCCGGCTCTCCCTCCGCCTCTGACCTCGATCGCCCGAGCATTCGCGCGCAGGTCGAGAGTCACTGCTACCCAGACGGTTCGCACCGCTACCGCAGGCAGCGGACCGATGAGTCCCTCGTAGACCTCGGTGGCGACCGAACCTGCCGAGCTGCGGCAGCCGAGTGCGACGACGTCGATCGCGCGGACCTCGATGTCGTGCTGCCGCAGACACGACGCCAACGCATCGACGGGAAGTGCGTGCTGTGTAGCGGCGCTCGCCCTGCCGAGGACCGTGGTGGCGTGCCGGGGCGGGACGATCTCGAGGGTGCAGGTGACGGTGTCGCGCTGCCAATGGACCCCGACCGGGCCGTCTGCGGTGCCGGTGTGTTCCGTGGTGACGCCGACAGCGGGGGAACGATCGGCGAGGAGCCGCCAGATGGACCGAACCCAGTCGACGACCGATCTGCGCCGGATCGCCACGAACGGAACGAGCGCCACCGCCGCAGCGACGAGCAGCACCGCCCAGGGCCGCATCTGCGCCGCGAACAGCGGCAGACCGATCGCCACGGCCGCGGTCTCGGCCACGATCACCCGCCGAACCGTGGGTGCGACGAAAGGAACGGCGGCTCGCCTACGCCCTGCCGAATCGGTACGCCTCATCGAAACCCTCCCCCCGAAGGTCACAGAGCCATCGACGACCGCAACACGGTCGCCGAGGTGTGCGGACGAACTGTACTGTGTCGCGTGACCCGAATGGGGATCGGGTCGTCTGCACAGTCCTGGGGAGGAATCGTGGCGTCGACGCCGACAACGAAGTGGCAGGTCGGCGGTTACCGCTTCCTCGTTCGCAGGATGGAACACGCGTTGATCAGGCGCGACGCTCGAATGCTGCACGATCCGATGAGGTCGCAGACGCGAGCGCTGCTGGTGGGTGTCGTCATCGCCTGCATCGGTTTGGCGGGATGCGCTGCCCTGGCACTGTTTCGGCCACAGGACAAGATCGGCGACGCATCGATCGTGGTCGGCAAGGACTCGGGCGCGATGTTCGTGAAAGTGGACGACGTGTTCCATCCGGTGCTCAATCTCGCATCGGCTCGATTGATCGTCGGCAAACCGGACGATCCGTCGACGGTCCAGGAATCCGAGTTGTCGTCACGACCTCGCGGCGCACTGGTGGGTATTCCCGGTGCACCGTCTGCGCTGCCGCACGACGGCGACGGCAACGCGCAGTCGTGGACCGTCTGCGACACCGTCGACCCGATCGCAGGAGTGACCTCGACGACGGTGCTGGTGGGCAGTCCTCGCTACGGCGACAGCACGGCTGCGCTCGCCGAGTCCGAGGCGTTCCTCTGGACATCCAACGGCACTGCGTATCTCGTGCACGACGGCACCAGATCGCCGGTCGACCTGAACAACAGGGCGGTGGTCCGCGCACTCGGACTCGAGGACGCGACACCGTCCCCTGTCAGTACGGGTCTGCTCAACTCCGTGCCCGAATCACCACCCATCGCAGCACCGTTCGTTCCCCGAGCAGGTGAGGCTCCCGCGTTCCCGTTCGACGGGCGGACGATCGGTTCGGTCGTCAAGGTCGCCGGGCGCGACGTCCAGTACTACGTGGTACTCGAGGACGGAATCCAGGCGATCGACGAAACAGCGGCCCTGCTCATCAAATTCACCGATTCGCAGGGCAGTCCGGATATCGCAGCCGTCAATCCCGACCTGCTCGCTGACGCACCCACAACCTCGTCCGGACTGGAGGTGTCGACGTTCCCGGCGACCACTCCCGAGATAGTCGATACCGGTGAGCGTCCTGTGGGCTGCCTGACGTGGGAGCCGCTCGCAGTGGCGGACGGCGGACCGTCTGCTCGACTGGTCGAGTCCGCCGGCCGTGGGTTGCCGCTCGAGACCGGTGCACTACCGGTTGCGTTGGCTCAGGCCGATGGGGGCGGTGACGCCGTCGACCAGGTCTATCTGGCACCCGGTAGCGGCGGGTTCGTACGCAGTACCGGCATCTCGACGTCGAGTACACGCCAGGGCAGCGTCTTCTTCGTGGCCGACACCGGAGTGCGCTACGGCGTCGATGGTCCCGAGGCCGCGTCGGCGCTGGGGTTCGGACCGCCGGCACCCGCACCATGGCAGATCCTCCAATTGCTCGGCAGCGGGCCCACTCTGGGGCGCGGGCAGGCACTGACGATGCACGACGGAGTCGGCCCCGACCCGCGGGCCGCCGCACTTCCGACGAAGTAGGGCCGGTTCAATCGGACCTACCCCGTCGGCGCAGTGGCACCGACAGGGCGAGCCCGAGCGCCAGGATCACCGCCACCAGCACCGAACCGGTGACCGCTGCGGTCCGCGGGCGATGATCCGGCGCAGGCGGTGGCAACGGCGCAGTCATCGCGACACTATCCGCAGGCACCGACAGGGGAGCAGCCGTCACCGAATCGGTCACCGCGGCAAGCGGATCGACGATGCCGTGGCCGACGAGGGGGTTCCACCCCTCGGACGGCGCATGCGCCGTTCGTTGGATCCGGTCCACCACCTCCAGCGCCGACAACTCGGGGCGGTGGTCGCGCACCAGAGCCGCCACCGCAGCAACGAGCGGTGCCGCAAAGCTCGTTCCGGTCATGGGAACGACGCCATCGGTGCCCCGGGTGCCGTTCGCCAGTCCGCTGCCCGTCGGCGACAGTGAGGTCATATTCGAACCAGGAGCCGCGACGTCGACCCATGGACCGCCCAGACTGAACGAAGATGGTGTGCCATCCGATTCGACCGAACCGACGGTCAACACGTCGTCGAACCACGCCGGAGTCGCGATGGTCGCGAAGGAGGCCCACGGGTCCGCGTCGGGCCGAAGCGGGTCCGACATCGGGTTCTGGGCCCGGCAGGCCGCGCTGCCGAGATTACCGGCTGCTGCAACGACGACGACGTTCTTCTCTCGGACGGCGTACTGCACGGCCGCACCGAGCGGACCGTCGGGCACACCGCCTCCGGCGGGCACGCAGGCGACCTCGGAGATGTTGATGACCGAGGCCCCCGCGTCCACCGCAGTTCGGATGGCCATGGCCATCGTGCGTACGTTGCCGTAGCCGGCGGCGTTCTCCGGCTCGCCCGCCTGCTCCTCCTCCGACCTGTTGTCGACGATCTGAAAGACATTGCTGGACTGACGAATCGACAGAATTCGTGCATCGGGTGCGCCTCCGGCGAATCCGCTGCCCGGTGCGGTCTGTGCGGCGATCAGGCCGGCGACCATCGTCCCGTGCGCATCGCAGTCGAACAACCCGTCACCTGCGCTGACGTAGTCACCGCCGGCGATCAGACCCGGTAGGCGTGGATGAGCGGTGACTCCGGTGTCGATGACGGCGACCACTTGACCTGCCCCACGGGTGATCGGCCAGACCGATGCGAAGTCGAGCGCCCCCAGCGCGGTCGGCACGTCCTGGGCGTCGATCGCCGCGGACGGAAGGGCGCAGGCATTCTTCTGTTCCGTGGGTTCGAGAGGGCCGGGAGGACTCGGCGGAGGCAGCTGGAACGGGTCGATCACCGGACGTTCGGCACCTGCCGGATACACCCCGATGACCGCGTTCGAAAACAGGGCGAGAGCAGTGAACGTCGCGATGGCGATCGTTCGCTGCCGGCGCGGTGTCACAGCCCGCGGACGACGCTGTACAGACCGCACACCCACACTGCGATCGGAATGACCAGGGCGATGGCCGCGTATTCCAGCAGTTCGGCCGACCGCCGCATCACCGGCGAGTACGTGCGTGTGGGCACGAAAGCTCCGAAGATCGATGCCGTCACCGCGCCGGCCAGTGCCGCACCGAACAGGGCGAGCGCGTGTTCGGGCAACGCAACGAGCGCACCGATCGACAGCGCCAGCAGAATCGTCGTTCCCCCTGCAACCAACGGAACTGCATGCGTCACCACCGCATAGGTGCGTCCGCGCAGAAGCAGGACGAGCGCACACAATGCCGCGAGCGCGACCCCCGGCCACCGCACGCCGCCGTCGGAATCGGCTGCTGCCGCAACCAGCACGCCCGCCACGACAGCGACAGTGAACGCCGACAGCAGGCCGCACAGACAGCTACGCGCCACAGCTGCGGAGGCCTGCAGATCCGCGAACGAGATCGCGTCGAGCTCGGCTTCCTCGACCGTGTCCAGCGGTGCTCCTGCGGTGGGAACCGGTGGAAGCGGCAACTTGGCCTGCATCATCGACACCCGGGCAGAGAGCGCAATTCCCGCTAGGCCGGTGAGAGCGACCGCGGTGCCGATCGACGGTTGGGGCACGGTGGTGAAAAGCGCGCACACCGACGCGGCGAACGTCAGAACTGCGAGCACGATCGCAGCGGTGAACAGTGCGAACCCGGTCCCGCCGATGCGAAGGGACAGCAGAGCCACAGCGCCCGCCATGGCCGAACCCAGCATCAGCTGAGCCGCACCGAACTCCCCGGGTACCAGCACAGTTCCGCCGGTGAACATCAGCGCTACGGCACATCCGCCGAAGACGACAGCGACGGCGTACTGGTCGTACACCCGCCCCAGAATCACCCCCGCGATCGCGAAGAGAATCGACGCAGTGACGGCAGCGAATCCCTCGACGACACTGCCGACATGCTCGGCTCCCGCACGGATCGGCTCACGCACCAGGACCACGCATGCCACCAACACCGACAGACCGGTGACGACCGAACCCACCGTGCGCGCCGTACGCGCAGTCCACTGCCGAACATCGTCACCACCCGACCGTGCAACCGAATACATGAGGTCGTCGAACAGGGGAACCGGAGCGGGCCGCTCGGCCACACCCAGCACGAGCAATTCCCCGTCGCGCACCGACAGCTCGGCCAACGTCGCAGTCGGCGACAACGGTGGAAACCCGATCCGCGCAAGCGTCCACGCCACCGGCAACCCGTCCGACACGGGATCCCCGTCGCTCGGCTCACCGCGTCCCGAATCAGGCCGCACTCCCGCTCTCCCGGGTCGTTCCGCGGGCTCCACTCCCGCTCTCCCGGGTCGTTCCGCGGGCTCCACTCCCGCTCTCCCGGGTCGTTCCGCGGGCTCCACTCCCGCCGCCGCAATCATGTCGACGATTCCCGGAACGAGAAGGGAAACAGGAACGTCGATCGGCAGCGCCATGTCCACCTGCGTGGACCTGGCCAACACCGTCACCCGACAGACGTCCTGCGCGAAGACGGACTGTGCGCCCGATGCCCGCCGACTCGCGTCCGGCGCGGTGGGCGACTGTGTCGGATCGGCAGGTGCCGTGCGCGGTGGCACAATGCCGGCCGATGGACGGCTGACGGCGCGTGTCATGAAGATCCCCCCGGATACGTACGATTCGCGTGCCGATGCCCGCCCCAGTGGGCATCGGTGTCCAAACCTTACGACATCGCTGAGACAAGCAACCGGTCGTCGGAATCCACCTGCGACGTGCGCAGCTCTCAGGCAGGAACCAGATCGCTGACCTGTGCGAGCAACTCGAACGAGCGAAGCCACGACGCGCGGTCGGACACACCGGACGCGACGATCAGCTCGTCCGCCCCTGTGCGTTCGGCGAATCGATCGAGATAGTCCTTCACCATGTCAGGAGTGCCCACCGCCGAGTACTTGGTCATGTTCGCGATCTGTTGACCCGCAGGCGCTTCGAGGACCATGTCGGCTTCCTCGTCGGTGAAGGTTCGGCCGCGGCCGAGCAGCAGACTGACGCGACTGCGCTTGGTGCGCAGGAACTGAGCCTGTGCCTCGGCCATCGAATCGGCCGCGATCACGTTCACACCCACGATCAGGTGCGGCTCCGACAGTTGCGCGGACGGTCGGAAGTCTCGCCGATAGATCTCGACGGCCTGCTCGAGGGCGTCGGGTGCGAAGTGCGACGCGAAAGCATAGGGCAGGCCGAGTGCGGCCGCGAGCTGCGCGCCGAACAGCGAGGACCCGAGGATGTACAGCGGTACCTCGGTACCCGCGCCGGGAGTCGCACTCACTCCGGGAATCAGGGACTCCGCCGACAGGTAGCCCTGCAGTTCCTGGACATCCTGGGGAAAGCGATCGGCCGACGCGGGATCTCGCCGCATCGCCCGCATCGTCACCTGGTCGCTGCCGGGGGCGCGGCCGAGACCCAGATCGATCCGTCCCGGGTGCAGCGTCGCCAGAGTGCCGAACTGCTCGGCGATGGTCAGCGGCGCGTGATTGGGAAGCATGATCCCGCCGGATCCGAGCCGGATTCGCTCGGTGTTGGCAGCGACATGCGCGATGAGCACCGACGTGGCCGACGACGCGATCGTCTTCATGTTGTGGTGCTCGGCGTACCAGATGCGTCGGTATCCCCAGTTCTCGGCATGCTGAGCGAGAGTGACGCTTGCATCGAAGCTGTCGCGGACTGTTTCGCCCTCGCCCACATGAGCGAGATCGAGGATGGACAAGGGTACGGACACGGTTGGGGCCAGCCTTTCGTTCGTCGAGCACGCGGCAGAAGAGCCACATCGATGTGCAACGGCGTCGGGCAGCGTTCTATTTCTCGACCGTCCGACGGGCGTGACGGCAGCTGTGGACCGGCCGGTCTTCGATGCGTTAGCCTGTCGTCCTGCGGCCTCGGGGGGAGGCCGCCGCGATGGGGTTCTGGGGGCGTGGCCGTGGGGGCGGATCGATGAGTACCGTGCGCTTCGTTCGCGGTGCCAGACGGGAAGTGCCTCGATCTCCCGGCGGTGAAGTCACCCTGCAGTCGCCACCCGAGATCCCGCGCGCGGTGCCGGGCAATCTGCTGATGAAGCTGATGCCGCTGGTGATGGTGGCCGCGATGGTGGGGATGGTCGCGCTGATGTTCACCTCCGGGGCAGCGGCGAACCCGATGATGTTGATGTTCCCGGCCATGATGTTGATGTCCATGGTGGGGATGTTGGCAGGCGGCGGGAAGTCGGGCGGAGCGCGTGCGGCCGAGGCGAACGAGGATCGCAAGGACTACCTCCGCTATCTGGATCAGCTCCGCCGCGACGTCGCCGAGACCGAGCGCGCACAACGCAGAGCCCTCGAATGGAGTCACCCGGCACCCGAGACGTTGTGGTCGATCGCCGGAACCGAGCGCATGTGGGAACGGCGACTGTCGGATCCGGATTTCGCGCACGTACGAGTCGGCTGTGGGGATCAGCGGCTCGCCACTCGACTGGTTCCGCCGGAGACCGGGCCGGTGGAAGAACTCGAACCCGTCTCGGCAGTGTCTCTGCGCCGCTTCGTGCGAGCTCATTCGGTGGTGGCCGCGCTGCCGACCGCGGTGTCACTGAGAGGATTCGCGGCGCTGTCCGTATCGGGAGATCGCGACGCGGCCCGGGCGATGGTGCGCGCGATGTTGGCCTCGCTGTGCAGCTTTCACGGACCCGACCATGTCGCTGTCGCGATCGTCTGCGGGCCGGACACCGTGCAGCAATGGGAGTGGGCCAAGTGGCTCCCGCACACTCAGCACGACGCTCTGCGCGACGGTGCCGGGTCCGCTCGGATGATCTTCGGCAGCTTCCTCGAACTCGAGGGAGCACTCGGCGACGTGCTGTCCATGCGCAATCGGTTTGCGCGCGGAGCTGTTCCCGTCGCAGGCGTCGTGCAGTTGGTGATCGTGGTGGACGGCGGGCTTCTGGACAACCGATCGACCGATCTCACCGACACGGGCCTCGATTCCGTCACGATCATCGATCTGTCCGGCCTGTGTCCCGGACTCGCCGCATCGCGTGGCCTTCGGCTGTTCGCCGAGAACGGATCCATCGGAGCGGTCAGCGGAACCACGGTCGAGGTGTTCGCCGTCGCGGATTCGATGAGCACCACCCAGGCGCACACCGTGGCTCGACGCCTGTCGCCGTATCGTGCGCCGTCGTCCTCGTCCGTCGTCGATGTCGTCGACGACGGCGGAGTCCCGATCTCGGGATGGAACAGCCTGGTCGGTATCGCCGATGTCGGTGCACTCGACACGGACCGAGCGTGGACGACGCGGCGCGGACGCGAGAGGCTGCGGGTACCGATCGGTGTCGCCCCCGACGGCAGCGCCGTCGAGATCGATCTGAAGGAATCCGCCGAGAACGGTATGGGACCTCACGGATTGTGCATCGGGGCAACGGGTTCGGGAAAATCGGAGTTCCTCCGCACGCTCGTGCTGGGCTTGGTGTCGACTCACTCGCCGGACCAGCTGAACCTGGTGCTCGTCGATTTCAAGGGCGGTGCGACGTTCGCAGGCCTGGAGTCGGCACCGCACGTGGCCGCGGTCATCACCAACCTGTCCGAGGACCTGGCGTTGGTGGATCGAATGCGCGATGCGCTGGCCGGTGAGATGAACCGTCGGCAGGAATCGCTGCGTTCGGCCGGCAACTTCGCGAACGTCTCCGACTACGAGAGGGCACGAGCCGCGGGAGCGGATCTGGCACCGATGCCCGCCTTGTTCGTGGTGGTCGACGAATTCTCGGAATTGCTCAGCCAGCAACCGGAATTCGCCGAGTTGTTCGTCGCGATCGGTCGGCTCGGGCGTTCTCTGCACATGCATCTGCTGCTCGCCAGCCAGCGCCTCGAAGAAGGCAAGTTACGCGGTCTCGACAGTCACCTGTCCTACCGAATAGGCCTGAAGACGTTCTCCGCGAACGAGTCTCGGTCGGTGCTCGGAGTTCCCGACGCCTATCATCTGCCGGCACAACCGGGTGCGGGCTACCTCAAGTGCGATTCGGCCGAGATCGTCAGGTTTGCCGCGGCGTACGTCTCCGGCCCGTACTCGCCGCCGCGTTCCGGTCCTGGCGTTCGGCCCTCACTCGGAGGCGACATCGGGCCGAGGCCCTTCACCGCCTACGCGGTACCGCTCGACTCGGTCGATCTCGGCCGCATCGAGGCTGCCACTGCGCCCGAGGCAGAACCGGATCCGGTCGACTCCCGGAGCACCGGCCCGACGGTGTTGGATGTGGTCGTCGGACGAATTCGGGGTCGCGGAACGCCGGCCCACGAGGTGTGGTTGCCGCCGCTGGACACCGCACCGACGTTGAACCGGTTGCTGCCCGACTCGGTTCTGACCGAGCGCATCGGTCCGCTCGCCGCCCTGCGTGCCCCGATCGGCATCATCGACCGGCCTTTCGATCAGCGCCGTGATCTGCTAACCGTCGATCTGTCCGGTGCTGCGGGCCACGTCGCCATCGTCGGTGCCCCGCAATCGGGTAAGTCGACGGCGCTTCGGTCGTTGATCCTGGCGCTCGCGATGACGCATTCGCCGGCGCAGGTCCAGTTCTACTGCCTGGATTTCGGCGGCGGAACGCTGGCCGGGCTGGCCGATCTGCCGCACGTCGGATCGGTGGCCAACCGGCTCGATGTCGACCGGGTTCGGCGGACCGTGGCCGAGGTCGCCGGCGTCGTTCGGCAGCGAGAGAAGACCTTCCGTGATCGCGGGATCGACTCGATGGCGGAGTTCCGACGGCGTCGTGCAGCGCACCCCGTCGACCCCGAGGATCGGTTCGGTGACGTCTTTCTCGTCATCGACGGCTGGCCGTCCATCAGGTCCGATTTCGAGAGTCTCGAACAGCAGATCGCAACCTTGACGACGCAGGGCCTCGCCTTCGGTCTGCATCTGATCCTCACCGCCTCTCGGTGGGCGGAAGTTCGG
Organism: Rhodococcus sp. 06-418-5; assembly: GCF_002258285.1. Lineage (NCBI taxonomy): Bacteria > Bacillati > Actinomycetota > Actinomycetes > Mycobacteriales > Nocardiaceae > Rhodococcus > Rhodococcus sp. 06-418-5. Next base: position 59,351 of record NZ_NOYE01000019.1, on the reverse strand, counting down.
CCCGCGACCAAGGACCTGATCGGTACTCGACTGGAACTGCGGCTGGGAGATCCGTCGGATTCGGACATGGGCCGAGCCAAGGCCGCGAGAGTTCCCGAAGGGCGTCCGGGCCGGGGTATGACCAGGGACGGGCTGCATCTGCTGATCGCACTTCCACGAGTGGACGACGTCTGTTCCGTCGACGGACTCTCTCGCGCGGTCGGTGAGTCGGTCGCCGCGATCGCGGCTGCATCTGCGGGAACCCCGGCACCGCCGGTGCGCATGCTGCCCGAGCTGCTCGAACGATCCGCGATCGTCGATCGGCTCGGTGATACGTGGCCACGAATCCGCGGCGGTATCCCCGAGCTCGGAGTTCCCATCGGCATCGACGAAGCCGAGTTGGCACCGGTCGTGGTCGATTTCGCGGAGAATCCACACTTCGTCGTGTTCGGTGACAGCGAGTGCGGCAAGACTTCTCTGTTGCGCGGAATCTGTCGATCGCTCGTCGAGGCCAACTCGTCCGACACCGTCAAACTCGTCGTCGCGGACTACCGCCGAACTCTCCTCGGCGCAGTCGATTCCGAGCATCTGGCCGGGTACGCGGCCTCGCAGGCGACGCTGACGGCCATGCTCGTCGACCTCGCGGGCCGCATGGCCGACCGCATGCCGGGGGCGGACGTGACCCAGCAGCAGCTTCGCGAGCGGTCGTGGTGGAACGGCCCCGAGGTGTTCGTCGTCGTCGACGATTACGATCTGGTCGCCACGTCGTCGGGAAATCCGTTGGCTCCGTTGGTGGAACACCTTCCCCATGCACGAGACATCGGGCTGCATCTCATCGTGGCGCGTCGTTCCGGCGGGGCAGGCCGGGCGCTGTTCGACCCGGTGATCGGACGGTTGCGCGATCTGGTCACGCCGGGACTGGTCATGAGCGGAAGCCGCGACGAAGGGAATCTGCTCGGGACGGTACGTCCCAGTGCCATGCCGCCCGGACGTGGGGTGTTCGTCGACCGCTCGGGCCAGGCACTAGTTCAGCTCGGACATTCGAGTTGACGAGCCCCTCGTGGCGTTATGCCGCAGTGCATCTGGGCTACACGCAGATCTCCGTCGTCGCGACGGCCGGAGCCTTCGAGGGTCCGAGAGAGAGCGTCGGATCGGCGTTCGCCACGGCCGAGGGTGGTCGTCTTGTGTTCGGCCGGGGCACGGAGGGAGGCGAGATTTCGCCCCTGCTCTGTATCGACGATGCGTCGGTCCCGGTGGGGAGCTCGGTGTGGGACCGGGAGGCGGTACTGCACGGAATCGTGTGGTCGGCCCTGAACGGTGCCGGGGTGCACGACCGACTCGACGTGCTCGAGATCGCGTATCCGTCGACCTGGGGCGAGCAACGGACGGGCATCCTTCGTGCACTGTTCGCGACCTCGGCGAACGAGGTGGTGCTCGTGGAGACGGCCGAGGCGGCCCTGTCGTGGTCGGGTGAACGCGCGCCGTCCGCCGCGGTCGTCATCGAAGTCGGGCCTCTCGACACGTCCGTCGTCGTTCTCGACGAATCGGGGGCGCACGGCGGAGACACCGGCGCGATCCTGCCCTTCGGTACGGGTGACGACGACGGTTGGCGACGAGCGGTCGGGGAGTACGTCCGGTCGTCGGTCACGAACTGCCCCGACGAGGTGTACGTGGTGGCGGCGCCCCGCGCCGGAGAGGATCCCGTCGTCGATCACCCCACTCGATGGTTGACCGGACTCGATGTCGCCCGGTCGCTGTATCGGCGAGCCGGGGCGGATCTCGTCCCCGCGCCATCGGTCCGTGCTGCGACGACGCGATCGGCGGCATGGCTCGACGACGTGGCCGCCCCGCCGCGGCCGCGGGACAAGCGGCGTCCCCAGCTGCTCGCGGCCGTGAGTGCGGCGGCAGCGGTCATCGTATTCGTCTGCGCAGCTGTGTATTTCACCGGACGTCCTCCCGTTGCTTCAGATAGCGTTGCAGCGCAACCGTTGTCGCCTACCGAGGCCCCGAGTGCTGTGTCGTCCCTCGTCGAACCGCTACCGGCCACGACGACCGACCCGACGACGCCGGTCGAGACGGTGACGTTCGTGTCCGGGCGGGTGTCGATGCGGTTGCCGGACACCTGGACGAAGGTGGACGAAGCGGACCGCATGGTGCTGATTCCGCCGACCCCACCCGAGCGTCGGATCGTCGTCACCGTGGCAGAGCTGTCACCGGGTTCGACGCAGCAGCAGGTTGCCGACGAGCTTCGGTCGGCCATCGATGCCCGTGGGCCGGATTCCACCATCGGATCGCTCGAATCCACCCGCGATTTCGGCGGCCGCGTCGGGATCGCCTACACCGAGAGACCGATCGACGACTCGACGGTGCTCTGGCGCGTGTTCGTCCAGTCCGACCTTCAGGTCAGCATCGGCTGCCAGTTCGAGGGAGACGACGCGACGGTGATCGACGCCGAATGCGGTCAGGCAACGCAGACTTTGGACATCGTTGCGCCGTCGTGAGAGCGGCCCACAGTTTTTCGTGCACGGCCGGAACCGAATCGAGGGGTCGTTGCGTCCATGGAGATGTAGGGGAGTGAGCGGGCCGACAGTGGCCTCTCGGTCGATCGGCACGTGCGCCGCGGGTGCATGTGAATCGAGTATCGGAGACAAGGAGTCGAAGTGGGATATCCAGGGGGACCGGAAGTTACGGGTTCGTCGAACGGCGTCACGGTCACACCGCAGGAGCTCGTGGCCGCCGGTGCCACGATCGAAGGCCTGAGTGTGTCGATCAACGCGTCCAATTCGGCCGTTCGGTCGATCGTCGAGCAGACCGCCGAGGCGTGGGTCGGCAAGGCAGGCAAGTCTTTTCAGGACGTCATGGCTCAGTGGGACACCAGTGCGCAGAAGATGCGGAGCGCGCTCGAGCAGATCTCCGCGGACATCAAGACGAACGGCCACGGCTACTCGGACGCCGACGACGACAACGTGTCGGCCGTGAACCAGGTGGCCGGATCGCTGAATTCGGGACTGTCCTCGTTCACGTGAACGTGCATCCGGTGACCACACGACAATCCACACGACCACGCTCGACCAAGGAGACCGATCCGACATGAAATACGACTTCGCGCAGATCGCGGCGCTGACCGAGGCGATGAACAAGCAGGCGAACGTGACCAAGGACCTTCTCGGGGACGTGGACAGCACCGCGAAGCGGCTCTACCAGTCGTGGGAGGGCGACGCGATGACGTCCTACTACGAGCTGCAGCGTCAGTGGAGCTCTGCATCCGACGAGCTCAACCTCATTCTGTCGAGCCTCGTCGCGGCCGCCCGCACCGGTGGCGAGACGATGCACGGCGTCGAGATGGCCAACAAGGCGCGGATGGCTCGCTGACCCGTCGTCACGAAGAGTGGAAGCCCCGACCGAGACCTCGGTCGGGGCTTCCGTCTTCCTCCAGCTCGGTTCTCGTGAGCCGGAGAAATTGGTCACGACGACGGTCCGGGTGTCTACTGGTTCGGTGACGGACGTCGGAGCAGTACTGGGGGCCGAGCGGTCTCGTGCCGACCGTCGACTGGCGTCGCTTCGGGCCGAACTGGCGTCGGTGATCGAAGGATCGCGGCTGACCACCGACGACGACGAGCACGATCCCGAGGGGTCGACGATCGCGTTCGAGCGAGCGAAGATCGCCGCGCTGATCACCGACACCGAGTCGGAGATCCGCGAGATCGACGCGGCGGTCTCGCGGCTCACGGCCGGGACCTACGGTTCCTGCGAACGGTGCGGAAGCGAGATCCCGGCGATCAGGCTCGAGGCTCTTCCCGCTGCCCGTCGATGCATGCAGTGTGTGCGCCTGCGCTGACGAGGTCGACGAGTCGAGGCGTCGACGAGCGGAGGTGTTTTGACCTGGGCGTCCGCTCCCGGTATCGTTCCCCGTTGGCGTGTATGGGCTCGCCGCGTACTTCTGTGCGTATCGAGCTCTTGTCCTCGGGTCTCAACTGGCCGCCGAGGGCATCCACTCGTCTTGGCCAGCAGCGACATCATGAAGACAGGAATTTTCTGTGTCTACTTACGCCCCGAAGGCCGGGGACACCACCCGGACGTGGCATGTGATCGACGCCACGGACGTCGTGCTCGGACGCCTCGCCGTCCAGGCCGCGACTCTGCTCCGCGGTAAGCACAAGCCCACCTACGCACCCAACGTCGACGGTGGCGACTTCGTCGTCATCATCAACGCCGAGAAGGTTGCCATCAGCGGCAACAAGCTCGACGGCAAGTTCCACCACCACCACTCCGGCCATCCGGGCGGTCTGAAGTCGCGCTCGACCCGTCAGGTCCTCGAGAGCAACCCCGATCGTCTCGTGGAGAAGGCCGTCGTCGGCATGATCCCCAAGAACAAGCTCGGTAATGCCATCGCGAGCAAGCTGAAGGTCTACGCGGGACCGAACCACCCGCATGCCGCTCAGCAGCCCGTTCCGTTCGAGATCAAGCAGGTGTCCCAGTGACGGCGCCGGAGGGAAATGACGTGACGTCGCAGGAGAACATCGAAGAGATCGCCGCCGACGAGTTCGTGGCAGTCGAAGATCCCGAGGTCGTCTCGGACATCGAAGCCGCAGCCGCTCCGGCCCCGATCGTGTTCGATCGCCCGATCCAGACCGTCGGTCGCCGTAAGGAAGCCGTCGCTCGCGTTCGGCTGTCCTCGGGCACCGGCGGATTCAAGCTCAACGGCCGCACCCTCGAGGATTACTTCCCCAACAAGGTGCACCAGCAGCTGATCAAGGCTCCGCTCGTTCTGGTGGACCGCGCAGAGTCCTTCGACATCGTCGCGCTGCTGCACGGCGGCGGACCGTCGGGACAGGCAGGCGCACTGCGTCTGGCCATCTCGCGCGCACTGATCGAGCTCGCACCCGACGATCGCCCGCCGCTCAAGGCCGCGGGCTACCTCACGCGCGACGCGCGTGCAGTCGAGCGCAAGAAGTACGGCCTGAAGAAGGCCCGTAAGGCGTCGCAGTACTCCAAGCGCTGACGCGTCTTACCCGTTTCATCCCCGAGGGCAGGCATCCAGCAGTATCGGACGCCTGCCCTCGAGGCATTTTCCACCACATTCTCTCCGCTCGAAGGGGTCTTGGTTCATGGCGCGATTGTTCGGCACCGACGGAGTTCGGGGACTTGCGGGCGGGGTTCTGACCGCTGAGCTGGCGTTGAGGATCGCGCGAGCCGCAGCCGCCGTGTTGGCACCGAACGTCGACGGCGTCAGGGCCGTCGCAGTGGTCGGTCGTGATCCGCGGGTGAGTGGGGCGATGCTGAGCGCAGCCGTGTCCGCCGGACTCACCGCATCGGGTGTCGACGTGATCGACGTCGGCGTACTGCCCACACCCGCAGTCGCCTACCTCACCGCCGAATACGACGCGGCGCTCGGCGTGATGATCTCGGCGTCCCACAATGCGATGCCCGACAACGGAATCAAGATCTTCGCTGCCGGTGGACACAAGCTGGACGACGACGTCGAAGACCGGATAGAAGCTGCCCTCGATCCCGAGGGGCGCTCCCGGAACGACGAACAGCCGTACGACGCCACCGGTGCCGCGATCGGCCGTATCGAACTCGCGCACGACGCCGCGGCGCGCTACACCGACCATCTGGCCGGATCGGTATCGCATCGACTCGACGGCGTGACCGTCGTGGTCGATTGCTCGCACGGTGCCGCCTCGGTCGTCGGGCCCGAGATCTACCGGCGGGCCGGTGCGACGGTCGTGGCGATCAATGCAGAACCCGACGGTCTGAACATCAACGACGGGTGCGGGTCGACGCACCTGGAGGGTTTGCAGAAGGCCGTCGTCGAGCACGGAGCCGACCTCGGGATCGCGCACGACGGCGACGCGGACCGATGCCTCGCCGTCGATGCGTCGGGTTCCGTGGTGGACGGCGACGCGATCATGACGGTACTGGCCATCGCGATGCACGACGCGGGCCACTTGACCGACGACACGTTGGTCGCGACGGTGATGAGCAACCTCGGTCTGCACATTGCGATGCGCGAGGCCGGAATCACGTTGCGCACCACCGCGGTCGGAGATCGGTACGTGCTCGAGGAGTTGCGCCGCGGCGGCTTCGCGCTCGGTGGCGAGCAGAGTGGACACGTGGTGCTACCCGCGGTCGGAACGACCGGAGACGGGATCGCCACGGCGCTGCGACTGATGGAGCGGATGGCGCAGACCGGGCGTTCGCTCGCGGATCTGGCGTCGGCCATGCGGACCCTGCCGCAGGTGCTGATCAACGTGCGCGTGTCCGACAAAGCAGCGGTGGCGTCGGCACCGTCGGTGTCGGACGCGGTGGCGTCGGCCGAACGGGAACTCGGTGAATCGGGTCGAGTTCTGTTGCGCCCCAGCGGTACCGAGCAGTTGGTGCGTGTGATGGTCGAAGCGTCCGAACTCGACGTCGCGACCCGGCTCGCCGAGGAGCTGGCGGGCCGGGTCGCGTCGGTCTGACGTCTCAGGCGGTGAGTTCGCGCAGTGCGGTCAGCTGCGCGACGCGTCCTGCGGTGTTCTCGGCGAGCGGCGCGACGTTGAGAGTGGTCACACCGGCCTCGGCGAAAGCTGCCACTCGCTCCTTGACGAAGCTTTCCGGGCCGATGAGGTTGACCGCGCGAGCGAGCTCGTCGGGCACTGCCGCGGCGGCCTCCTCCTTCTTGCCTGCCAGGTACAGGTCCTGGATCTTCTCGGCCTCGGCCTCGTACCCGTATCGCTGGGCCAAGGAGTTGTAGAAGTTCTTGCCCTTGGCTCCCATGCCGCCGATGTACAGCGCCAGGTGTGGCTTGACCCAGGGGAGGTACTTCTCCGCATCCTCGCCGATGGCGAGGGTGGGACTTGCGAAGACCTGCAGTTCGCCGAGTGACGGGTCACGCTTGGCCTTGCCTGCGGCGAGCGACTCGCCCCACACGTCGGCGGCCTTCTCCGGGAAGTAGAAGATAGGCTGCCAACCTTCGGCGATCTCGGCGGTGAGTTCGACATTCTTGGGTCCGAGGGCGGCGATGACGACCGGAATGCGGTCGCGCACAGGGTGATTGATCAGCTTCAGGGGCTTGCCCAGGCCGGTTCCCCGGTCGGCGGGCAGTGGAATCTGGTAGTACTTGCCCTGGTGCTGCACCTTCTCGCGGCGCCAGACCTGGCGGCAGATCTCGATGACCTCGCGGGTTCGGGCGATGGGTGCGTCGTACTTGACGCCGTGGAAGCCCTCGACGACCTGTGGTCCCGACGCGCCCAGTCCGAGTACGAACCGGCCGTCGGAGACGTAGTCGAGACCGGCGGCGGTCATGGCGGTCAGTGACGGAGTCCTGGTGTAGATCTGGAAGATGCCGGAGGCGATCTTGATCGTGCTCGTCTTGGCCGCGAGGAACCCGAGTTGGCTGACGGCGTCGAACGAGTAGGCCTCGGGCACGAAAATGATGTCGAGACCCGCCTTCTCGAGCTCGGCCACCTCGGCGACGGTCTCGTTGAAACCACCGCTGTAGTTCAGCATCGTTCCGATGTGCATGGGACTCCTCGTTCGGTGAGCAGCTGGTGCAGCCACTTCAGGTACCTGTTACTGACATTTCACATCGGGACGTTACCGCTCTCTGCGGAACCGATGTGAGTCGGCGCACGTCATAGTGAGATAGGGGCACTGCGAGGGGGGACGGGAACGTATGAGCGATGGGGTTCGGGTGGACGTGGACCGAGTTCGCGGCGTAGCGGATGCATTGGCGTTGTCGGCGGAGGCGCTCGGCGACGCCGCCGATTCCGTGGCGGACGCAGGCTTCGGTACCGCGGGGGCAGGACGGAACTACGGTGACCTCGGCGCTGCCTATTCCCAGGCGCACCTCGGGCTCGGGCGTGCAGTCAGGGCCTGGCGGTCCTCGGTCGAGGACATTTCCGAAGCCCTCACCACCGCGATGAACGAGTACGAGCAACAGGACGACGCCGCCTCGTACGCGATCGAGTCACACCGGTGACACTTCCGTCGGCCTCGTCCGGTGACGGGGCGTCGATCGACGACATTCTCGATGCCAACGCAGAAGGACTGCTGTACTTCGAGCGCTTCCTGCCGCTGGCGAGTCGCGTCCCGGGCGTCGACATCCCGCGATATCAGGACGTGTGCGCCAGGTACGACGAGCAGCGCGGACTGAACCTGGGCGCGCTCGGAGCCGATGCCGACGCCGTCGGGACGGTGTCCGCCGTACTCACCGATCAACTCGAGGAGCAGGTGCAACTTCGCCGGGTCCTTCAGTTGCGCTGGCACGGTGATGCGGGGGAGGCGGTTCGGACCTACCTCTCGGCCGAACAGGAGAAGGCTTCTCAGTTCCTGGCGTCGATCGAGGACTCTCATCAAACGATGTGTGCGGCCGTCGACGTTCTCCGTGACGCCGTGACCGACAAGGCCGAGCTCGTCGGCGGCATCGACATCGAGCTGGTGGACGGCAAAGATGTCGACCAGATCGACGCGATCGTCGTTGCGTCGGGAATCGAGTGCCTCCCGGTAGATCGAGAGGCGGTGTTCCCGCGATTGGCGTCTGCGTTCGAGGATCTGAAGGACAGGGCGCTCGGCGGTGATGTCTCCGACGAGTTCGCCGCCGAGGTGACCGAACGCTGCAGGCGATGGATCGACACCGAGTTCGTACCGCGGGTGCAGGGTACGTGCGAGGCAGTCCTCGCAGCATGTACTGCCACGGACATCGCCGTCGAAAGATGTCTGGCATTGGTGGTGGACGTTCTGGGAAGTGTTCACGAGCCATCGTTCGGCGAAGTCGACGAGAGCAGTTGGGCGATGGAACCCGGGGCGTCGGCGCTGTGGCCGCGGCCCGACGGCTCGTCCGTCGACCTGGGTCCGGCCGAGATCGGTTCTGCACCGGCCGTTTCCGGAGCCGAACTTGCAGCCGTCGGTTCGGCCGCGGTCGGACCTGCGGCGGTCGGACCTGCTGCGGTCGGACCTGCGGCGGTCGGACCTGCGGCGGTCGGACCTGCTGCGGTCGGACCGGCGGCGTCAGTGCCGGGCGGCCACGGACCGGCCGGCGCAGACACCGCGCTTTCGGCCGGATATCCGACCGCTGACAACCCCGCCGGTGACGAGGTGGGGGATTCTCTGGACGGGCTCGTGGATCGAGTCGTCGCCGGCATCGTCGACCGGATCGACGATGCTCTGACCGAGACGATCGACGGTCGAGATCTCGACGGCTCCGGCGACACCGCAGTCGAGAGCCGGGCCGGTGAGAACGATACGAAGGACGCTGCTCCGGACGGGACCGGCGACCGGCGACCCGAGCCGGCTCCGCTGCCGCCGCCCGGGCAGGCGTCGCCCACGCCCGGCGACGAGCGTGGTCATCTCGAGGCCGAGCTCGATGGGCATCGGGCCCGCATCGCGCTCGAACACGACGGTGTGGTGTCCCTCGAACTCGAGACTCCCGGACTCGGAACACGCTCGTTCGAGATCAGAATAGGACCGTTCGGCCTACCCGAGATCGTCGAGATTCCCGGAGTCGCCGACGCGGTGGACGTACCGGCTTCGGCGTTGCCGTCCGAACCCGTGCTCTCGTCCGAACCCGTGCTCTCGTCCGAACCGGTGCCTGCGACCGAGCCGGTCCCTGCGGCGGAATCGGTGCTCCCATCCGAGCCGGTGCCTGCGACCGAGCCGGTGCCCCACCCCGAGCCGGTCCCTGCGACCGAGCCGGTGCTTCCGTCCGAGGCCGATTCGGATGTGCAGGCGCAGTGCTCACCCGAATCGCCCGACCTCGAGCAGCCCGCCGAACAACACCCGGTGGCTGCCGACAGACCGGTGGCCGATGCACAGCCCGCCGCCCCGAGCACGGGTGCGGGCCTGAGCGAAGCAGGGGCGCTGTGAGCACCGACACTGGGTGGCGACGGGAGCTGCATCGAATACGCGACGAGCACCGGGCCGCGATGTCGCGGGCGGCCGAGGCGTTGAGCCGGGCGCAGGCTCCTGCAGTCGACCGAGACGACCGACGTTCGGCCGAGGTGAGCGGAGCGGACTCCGACGTCGAGCCGAGGTCGGGCTCGGTGCTGCAACCGGCTCACCTGGACCGGCGAGAACCCCAACCGCGTGTCGAGACCGACCCCGACGACGGGCCGCGATCGTGGCTGGTGTGACACCGTTCGGTGACGATGGGGACTAGCCCCGTCCGAGCAACGCCTTGATCGAAGCCGTGGCCTTGGGCTTGGGCTGCTCGTCCAGTGGGGCATGCGGATCGACCGCTCGGGTGCCGTCGATGTCTCCTGCGGTTCCGGCCAGTTCTTCGTAGTCGGAGTCGCCGGTCAGATGGAACAGCAGGAAGGCGGTGAGGACGGCGCGGGTGCGTTGCTGAGTCTTGCGGTCGGGCTTGTTCATGCCGAGTGCGCCGAGGATCCGGCGGCCTTCGACGAATCCGTCTGCCGTCGAGCCGTCGACTCGCCGCAGAATGGACGGTCCGTTCCAGGCCTGGGCGAGCGCGAGTGAGTTGTCGGTGAGCGAGTCGGCGTTCGAATTGTCTCCGACGACGAGTCCCGGCACGGTGAGGCCCGCGGCGGCGTCCTCGGACGAGGGTGCCGTCGGAGCGGGGAACAGCGCGGCGACGGCCTTGATGTCGGATCGCCGGGAGGCGGCGAGAACTGCGGTGCCTGCACCCATCGCGTGACCGGCCGTGGCGAGTTTGTCCGGATGCACGCTGATGTTGCCCGGGCCCAATCGGACGCCCGTCATGATGTCGAGCACAGTGCCCAGATCGGTGGCAAGACCGCGATGGGACGGTACGAGCCCGCGCTCGGTATCCGGTGCCGCAACCACGATGCCCCAGGACGCGAGATGCTTCAGGGTGTCGGTGTAGTGCTGGGGGCGCAGCATCCAGCCGTGTGCGAAGGCCACGCCGGGCAGGCCGAAGCCCTCGGCGGGGGTATAGACGACACCGGGTTGCCCGGCGAGGGCCAGGTCGCCTCGGAGCACCTTGTGCGGGCCGCGCTTGGAGAGAGCAGATGCCAGCTTCTTCGGTTTCGCCACGAGAGATGACGCTACCGAACCGCGGCGCGTCAGGTGACGGGGACACGTCCACCCGAGCGAATGGGTCGTGCGCGCCCCGCCGAGTACCCTGATTGTCCATGTGCGGAATCGTGGGTTACGTCGGCCACCGCCCAGCTCTGGGTGTGGTGGTCGAGGCGCTTCGGCGTATGGAATATCGGGGTTACGACTCTGCGGGCATAGCAATTCTCGACGGCGCGGGAGCGACGGCAGTCGAGCGCAAGGCCGGTCGCCTGGCCAATCTCGAAGCGGAACTGGACGACATCGGCACCGACACGTTCGTCGGCACCACCGGAATGGGACACACCCGTTGGGCGACGCACGGCCGTCCCACCGACCGCAACGCGCACCCGCATCGGGACGCGTCCGGCACCGTCGCGGTGGTGCACAACGGCATCATCGAGAACTTCGGTCCGCTGCGTGCGGAACTGGAAGCAGTCGGAATCGAGTTCCTGTCCGACACCGACACCGAGGTGGCCGTCCATCTCGTCTCGCGGGCCTACGCCGACGGCCCGACGGCCGGCGATTTCGTGGCCAGCGCGAAAGCAGTTCTGCGTCGCCTCGAGGGTGCGTTCACCCTGGTGTTCACCCATTCCGATCACGCGGACACGATCGTCGCGGCTCGTCGCTCGACGCCCCTGGTACTCGGTGTCGGCGAGGGTGAGATGTTCCTCGGGTCCGACGTCGCTGCGTTCATCGAGCACACCCGCGACGCCGTCGAACTCGGGCAGGATCAGGTCGTCGTCATCACCGCCGACGGCTACGACATCAGCGATTTCGAGGGCAACGAGGCGCAGGGACGTCCGTTCCGAATCGACTGGGACCTGGCAGCCGCCGAGAAGGGCGGCCACGACTACTTCATGCTCAAGGAGATCCAGGAGCAGCCCGCTGCTGTGGCGGATACGTTGCTCGGTCACTTCGACAACGGTCGAATCGTGCTCGACGAGCAGCGACTGTCCGACCAGGAGCTGCGCGACGTCGACAAGGTGTTCGTCGTGGCCTGCGGTAGCGCGTACCACTCCGGCCTGCTGGCCAAGTACGCGATCGAGCACTGGACCCGGCTGCCGGTCGAGGTTGAACTGGCCAGCGAATTCCGGTACCGCGACCCGGTTCTCGACCGTTCGACCCTCGTCGTGGCCATCTCGCAGTCCGGTGAGACTGCGGACACACTCGAAGCCGTTCGGCACGCCAAGGACCAGAAGGCGCGGGTTCTCGCGGTGTGCAACACCAACGGCTCGCAGATTCCACGTGAGGCCGACGCCGTGCTCTACACGCGGGCCGGTCCGGAGATCGGCGTCGCGTCGACCAAGGCCTTCCTCGCCCAGGTCACCGCGAACTATCTCGTCGGACTGGCGTTGGCGCAGGCTCGCGGCACCAAGTACCCCGACGAGGTCGCGCGCGAATTCGCCGAACTCGAAGCGATGCCCGAGTTGGTGCAGCGGGTGCTCGAAACGGTCGAACCGGTTCGGGCACTCGCGCGCGAGCTCTCGACAGCCACGACCATTCTGTTCCTCGGCCGACACGTCGGATACCCCGTTGCTCTCGAGGGCGCGCTCAAGCTCAAGGAACTCGCGTACATGCACGCCGAGGGTTTCGCGGCGGGCGAGCTCAAGCACGGTCCCATCGCGCTCATCGAGGACGGTGTCCCGGTGATCGTCGTGATGCCTTCGCCCAAGGGTCGGGCAGTGTTGCACTCGAAGATGCTGAGCAACATTCGCGAGATCCAGGCGCGTGGTGCGAGAACGGTCGTCATCGCCGAAGAGGGCGACGAGGCAGTGCGGCCCTTCGCGGACAACTTGATCGAGATCCCGGCGGCCTCGACGCTGTTGCAGCCGCTGTTGTCGACGATCCCGCTTCAGGTCTTCGCCGCCGAGGTCGCCCAGGCACGCGGCTACGACGTGGACAAGCCGCGCAACCTGGCCAAGTCCGTCACCGTCGAGTAGCGATCGGCATGCGCGGCTACTACACACCCGAGCAGATTCGGAACGCGGAAGCGCCGCTGCTGGATTCCCTGCCGAACGGCGTGCTGATGCGCCGCGCCGCGTACGGATTGGCCGCGGTCGTGGCAGGCGAGCTGACCGTGCGTACGGGCGGCGTCGTGGGGCGGCGGGTGACGATTCTGGTCGGTACCGGCGACAACGGCGGCGACGGTCTGTGGGCAGGGGCGTTCCTGCGTCGGCGCGGCGTCTCGGTGTCGGCACTCCTACTCGATCCGACGCGGGTGCACCCCGAGGGTCTCGCGGCCCTGCGATCGTCGGGTGGACGCGTGGTGACCAGGTGCGGACCTGCCGATCTCGTGGTCGACGCCATCGTGGGCATTTCCGGCAAGGGCCCGTTGCGGCCCGATGCTGCTGCGGTGGTCGAGCAGATCACTGCTCCGATCGTGGCCGTGGACGTGCCCAGTGGAGTCGACGCGGAGACCGGTGCGGCACCGGGGCCTGCCGTGTCGGCCGCTGTGACGGTGACGTTCGGTGCGCGCAAGCCGGTTCACGCGTTGGCCGTACCTCGTTGCGGCCGAATCGAACTCGTGGACATCGGCCTGGAGCTGCCGGCTCCGGCGATGACCTCCTTCGAGCCGGTCGACGTGGGACGGATATGGCCGATCCCGACAGCTACCGACGACAAGTACTCGCAGGGGGTGGTGGGTGTTCTGGCCGGCAGCGACACGTTCCCCGGTGCCGCGCTGCTCTGTGTGGGGGCGGCGGTCGCGGCGACCTCCGGAATGGTCCGCTACGTGGGTAGCGCAGGCGCAGAGGTCGTCTCGCACTACCCGGAGGTCGTGTCCGCCCCGAATCTCGACGCGGCAGGGAAGGTGCAGGCGTGGGTGGTCGGTCCCGGATTCGGCACCGACGAGGAGTCGGCGGAGATCGTGCGTCGAGTTCTGGACACGGATCTGCCCGTCGTCGTCGACGCGGACGCGCTCACGGTCCTCGCCCGCAACGAGCGCTGGGTCGCCGGACGTGCGGCACCGACTCTGCTGACCCCGCATGCCGGGGAGTTCGCCCGCCTGACCGGATCCGATCCGGCACCCGACCGAGTGGGATCGGTCCGAGATCTCGCCGCGCGCTGGGGCGTCACCGTGCTCCTCAAGGGACGAGCGACGATCGTCGCCGATGCGGACGGCACCACGTTCGTCAGCGACGCCGGAGGGTCGGCGGCGTCGACCGCGGGCTCGGGCGACGTACTGTCGGGCATCCTCGGGGCCCTGCTCGCGTCGGGGATGGCGCCGTCCACTGCGGCTGCCTGCGGCGCGAAGGTCCACGCACTGGCCGCGGCCCGTGCGGCTCACGGGTCGGACGGAGAGTTCGCGGCACCCATTTCTGCGAGCCCACTGTGCGAGTCCATCCGCGACGCCATCCGAACCGTGCGCTCGCTCACGATGTGACCCCGGTCGTGCGTGGCCCACGTTCGATGTCGGATGTGTCACGGGTTGTGGCACCCTGATCCGTCGTATCCGCGGCTCGGATGGCACTATCGAATGTTGTGAGTATCGGTTGTGGCGACGAGAAGACCGATCCTCGGACGGGTTCGGGTGCCGTCGCGACCGTCGACCTCGACGCAGTTGCGCACAACGTCCGCGTGTTGCAGCAGTTCGCCGGGGACGCCGCCGTGATGGCGGTCGTCAAGGCCGACGGATACAACCACGGTGCTGTCGAGGTAGCACGCGCCGCGGTCGCCGCGGGGGCGCAGGAGCTCGGCGTCACCACCATCGGTGAGGCCCTCGAGCTCCGTGCTGCGGGTGTGACCGTCCCGGTGTTGGCGTGGTTGCACCGAACGGACTCCGATTTCGCAGCGGCGATAGCCGGGCAGGTCGGGATCGGGGTATCCACGGCTGGCCAGCTCGACGCTGTGGTCGACGCTGCACGCAGGGTCGGTTCCACCGCTGATCTCTCGCTCAAGATCGATACCGGGCTCAATCGCAACGGGGTCGCGGAACCGGATCTCGACGCCGTTCTCGACGCTACTGCGCTCGCGGTCGCGGAGGGCGCTGTGCGATTGACCGGAATGTTCTCGCATCTGGCCTGCTCCGACGAACCGGCTCACCCCGCAAACGACGCCCAGGCCGAGCGGCTTCGCGACGCGGTGCGGCGCGCCACCCGGCGCGGAACCCCTCCCGCCGTCGTGCACCTGTCCAACTCGGCAGCGGCGCTGACCAGACCCGATCTCGGTTTCGACATGGTCCGCCCGGGTATTGCTCTGTACGGCCTGTCCCCGGTGCCCGAACTGGGAACGTTCGACTTGCACCCGGTCATGACTCTCACGGCGCAGGTGGCGAACATCAAGATGGTGAGCGAAGGTGAATCTGTGTCCTACGGCTACACCTGGACCGCTCCCGCCGACACCGTGGTCGCCCTCGTCGCTCTCGGATACGCCGACGGGGTCGTCCGTCGCCTCAGCGGGCGGTTCGAGGTGACCATCGCAGGTCGTCGCTATCCCTCCGTCGGGCGCGTGTGCATGGATCAGTTCGTCGTCGACCTCGGCGGCAGTGACTCGGGTGTCGCAGTCGGCGACGAGGCGTTACTGTTCGGACCAGGGGACAGGGGAGAGGCGCACGCCCAGGATTGGGCAGACGCGCTCGAGACCATCAGCTACGAAGTCGTGACCGGCGTTCGTGGACGTGTTCGGCGACGGTTCGTCGGCGCTCGCTCAGGGGAGGCGACGATCTAGATCATGCTCGGATTGCTGGAGAGTATTGCAATTGTGGTGCGCGAGACGGCGTTCCGGTCCAACAAGGACCCGCTGGCCACCGAGAACCTCGACCTGATGGACGCAGACCGGGGCAGCATCGTCACGGCGGACGACGGTGTACCCCTCGCGGTGCGCGAGGTGGGTCCGGCGGACGCCGAGACCACCGTGATCTTCGTCCACGGTTACTGCCTGCGCATGTCGTCCTGGCATTTCCAACGGCGGGCGCTCGAACAGCAGTGGGGTTCGACAGTGCGCATGGTCTTCTACGACCAGCGCGGTCACGGGCGTTCCGGGGTACCGAGCCCGGAGAGCTGCACCATCGGCCAGCTCGGCCTCGATCTCGATGCGGTGATCCGCTCGGTGGTACCACGCGGACGCATCGTTCTGGTCGGGCACTCGATGGGCGGCATGTCGATCCTGTCCATGGCGCGGCAACGGTCGGAGGTTCTGCGGCAGCGAGTCATCGGAGCGGTCCTGATCTCGACGACTGCTGCCGGTCTCGCGCAGTCCGGGGTGGGTCGTAGTCTGCAGAACCCGGCGGTCGATGCGTTCCGCGCGGCAGTGCGGACGTCACCGGGCCTGGTGCAGTTCGGCCGCGGCGCGGTACGTGCGCTCATCTCGCCGGTCCTGCGCGCGGCGTCGTACGGCACCCGGGTCTCGCCGCGGTTGGTGGCGTTCTCGCAGTCGATGATCGACGACACCTCCGTCGTCACGATCGTCAACTTCCTCGAGACGCTCGAGTTGCACGACGAGTCCGAAGCGCTGCTGGAATTCGAGAACATTCCGGTGTCGGTGGTGTGCGGGGACGAGGATTGGATCATTCCGTTCGCCAGCTCGGAGGCTCTCGCTCAGGCCCTGCCGCGTTCGGAGATGGTGCGGGTGCGCCAGGGTGGGCACCTGGTTCAACTCGAATTCCCCGAACAGGTCAACGGCGCGATACAGCGGCTCGTGGCACGGGCGACGGAGGCCGCGGGCAAGAAGCGACGGTGGGGCGTTGTCTGACGAGCCGCTGACCTTGCCGGTGGACGTCGAATTGGTCACTGCCGCAGACACCGCCGAGTTCGGTGCGCGACTGGCGGACGTTCTGGTCGCAGGCGATCTGGTGATCCTCGACGGCCCGCTCGGGGCCGGAAAGACCGCCATGACCAAGGGGATCGCGGCCGGACTCGGTGTGCAGGGCCGCGTCACCTCGCCGACGTTCGTCATCGCGCGAGAGCATCGGCCCGGCCCACGGCCCCATGGGCTACCGCCGGTTGCGCTGGTCCACGTCGATGCTTATCGGCTCGGGATGACGGGGCAGTCGGCCGTCGACGAACTCGATGCACTCGACCTCGATACCGACCTCACCGACGCCGTCGTCGTGGTCGAGTGGGGCGAGGGATTGGTCGAGAAGCTGACGGACGGCCATGTGTCGGTTCGTCTGACGCGTGATCCGGACTCCGATGTTCGCCGCGCGACGGTGAGTCGGGTGCCCGGCCGGGCGGATCCGCGAGATCGATCCTGACCGGGTACCGGGTGTGCGGCCGAATCCCCGGTGACGGGTAATCTGAAATATCGTGCTTGTACTTGCCGTCGACACCTCGACCCCCGCCGTCACCGCAGGTGTGGTGAGCCTGACCGAGTCCACGGCCGGTGCAGCGACCACGACGCTCGCCACCCGGGTTCGAGTGGACGCGCGATCGCACGCTGAAATCCTGACGCCCAACATCGTCGAGTGCCTGGCCGAGGCCGACATCACCGCAGCCGAACTGGGTGCCGTCGTCGTGGGCGTGGGCCCCGGGCCCTACACCGGCCTACGGGTGGGAATGGCGACGGCTGCGGCGTTCGGGGACGCGCTCGGTCTTCCGGTATACGGCGTGTGCAGTCTCGACGCCATCGCCGCAGATGTCTCCGAGCCCGGGTCGCTTCTGGTGGTGACCGATGCGCGCCGACGCGAAATCTACTGGGCGCGTTACGAAGCCGGCGTGCGGGTGGCGGGACCCGACGTTGTCGCCCCGGCCGAGCTCGATAGTCTCGGAGTCGACGCGGTCGCTGGATCGGCCCCGCATGCTGCGGCATTCGAACTTCCGATTCGTGATGTGCAGGCGCCGTCCGCAGCCGGATTGGTTGCGGTTGCTGCCGCCGATATCGGCAGCGGTATCGTCCCGGGCCCGCTCGTCCCGTTGTACCTGCGCCGCCCCGACGCCAAGACGCTCGACGAGCGCGCCGCAGCGAAGGCTGCGAAGTGACGGTGTCGATCGAGTCGATGACGGCGGCGGACGCTGCTCGGTGCGCGTACCTCGAGACCGTGCTGTTCCCGGGTGACGACCCGTGGGCCGAGGATGCGTTCATCGCGGAACTGGCGGCACCACACAATCATTACGTCACGGCGCGGGAGAACGGTGAGGTCGTCGGCTACGCAGGCATCTCTCTGTTGGGGCAGCCGAGCCGCGGAGCGTTCGTCGTCGGAGAGTCCGAGGTGCACACCATCGGTGTCGATCCGGCGCATCACCGCAGAGGAATCGGCGGGCGACTGCTCGACGAACTGCTGCGCGTGGCCGACGAGCACGGTGGGCCGGTCTTTCTCGAGGTCCGCACCGACAACGAGCCCGCCATCGAGTTGTACCGACGCGAAGGGTTCGAGATCGTGGGCACCAGGGCGAAGTACTACCAACCGAGCGGGGCCGATGCCTTCACCATGCGTCGGTTCGAGAAGACGGAAGGACCGGCCCGATGATCGTCATGGGTATCGAAAGTTCCTGCGACGAAACAGGAGTCGGGATCGTCCGGTGGGGCGGGGCAGGCACGTGCGAGCTGATGGCCGACGAGGTGGCCTCGAGTGTCGACGAACACGCGCGGTACGGCGGAGTGGTGCCCGAGGTGGCGTCGCGCGCGCACCTCGAGGCCATCGTGCCGACCATGCGGCGGGCTCTGGCAGCCGCGGACATCGAGCGTCCCGACGCCGTCGCGGTGACGATCGGACCGGGGTTGGCAGGGGCCTTGCTGGTCGGGGTTGCCGCCGCCAAGGCCTACGCCGCGGCCTGGGGTGTGCCCTTCTACGCGGTGAACCACCTCGGTGGGCACGTCGCGGTCGACACGCTCGAGCACGGGCCGATGCCGTCGTGCGTGGCACTGTTGGTCTCGGGTGGTCACACTCATCTGCTGCACGTGGACGATCTGTCTCGGCCGATCGCCGAGCTCGGGACCACCGTCGACGACGCAGCCGGGGAGGCCTTCGACAAGGTTGCACGGCTGCTGGGATTGGGCTATCCGGGTGGTCCGGCCCTCGATGATGCTGCGCGCGAAGGTGATCCGGCCGCGATCGCGTTTCCCCGAGGAATGACCGGCCCACGCGACGCCCGCTACGACTTCTCGTTCTCCGGGGTCAAGACGGCTGTCGCCCGGTTCGTCGAGGCCCGGCAGCGCGCGGGAGATCCGATTCCGGTCGCGGACATCGCCGCGTCCTTCCAGGAATCCGTCGCCGATGTCCTGACGATGAAGGCCGTCCGTGCGGCAACCGACGTCGACGTCGACACGATAGTTCTGGGTGGGGGTGCCACCGCCAACTCTCGCATCCGTTCGCTGATCGAAAGCCGTTGTGCCGAGCAAGGTTTGACGCTCAGAATTCCGAAGCCGCGACTGTGTACCGACAACGGGGTGATGATCGCGGCACTGGGCGCGCACCTGGTCGCGGGCGGAGCACAGCCTTCGGCCTTGACCGCAGTGACCGATCCCGGCCTGTCGGTCGCGATCAGTCAGGTGCCCGGCTGAGGGGCCTGCGTGGACGCGGCGGTGGTCTCGGACGAACGGGTTGTCGACGGCACGGCCGCGGACAGAGGCTCACTCGAGGGGGCCGGTGCAGGCGGTGACCACACCGTCGGTGGTGCCGTCAGTTCCGGCGTGGGCTCCGAACCGCTGACATCGGTGGTCGGCGCGCCGATCGACTCGGTCGGCACCGGCGTGACCTCGGTCGTCGGTACCGGCACGATCTCGGTCGTGTCGCTCGGGTCCGAAGACTCGATCGGTTCGGAGGGCCCACCCGGAATCGTGGTGACCGAGGTCGGCGGTTCGATGGGAACTGCGGTGGTGACATCGGGGGACGCAGGATTCGACGTGGGATCGATCGGCCATTCGATCTGCGGGAGATCGGGGGCCGGCCGCAGCGTCGGGGTGCTGGTCGGCGCAGCGGTGGTCGTGAACCGAGCCGACGATCCGTCGCCGTCGACGGAGGTTGCCGTCGGGTCGGACCGATCGCCCGGGGTGAGCCCGGCGGTGGGGAGGTTCTCGTCGGGGGACCAGCCCTCGGTGACCGGCGTACCGGCGTCGCTCGATTCGGTCGCGTCGCGGGCGGTACTTCCGGCCGGTGAGACGTTGGGATCTTCGGCCGGTGCCATCGTCTGCACACCGTAGGCGAGTACCAGTCCGCCCGCGACGACGGCAGCCGCTATCGCACCGGAGTATCGGCTCATCCGGCTCGCGGTGTTGCGCGTGGCCGAGACGAGTTGGTACCCACCACCGACGGCCGATGCGGCGACGGCAGCAGCGCCGACGGCAAGAACGGCGTCGGGTTCCGGCAGTCGAAGGACCGGGGCGTGGAACATGTCGGTGAGCGTGGACGCGAGCAGGGGAATGTGCGCCCCTCCGCCGATCAGCACGATGACCTCGGGTTCGTGAGTGCTCTCGTCGAACACCTGCCGGACGAACCGAGCGGCGGTGTCGAAGGTGGGGGTCGCGGCGGCTTCGAACGCGTCACGGGTGACCGTCAGCGGGATTCCGCTGTAACGCTCGATGCGGACCTCGTCCTCCTGGGAGAGGCGTTCCTTGATCGATCGGTACCGCGCGGAGCCGATTCCTCGGTTGTCGCGGATGTCGTCCCGAAGATTGTCACGGGTCATGTCCTGCACGAGGTTCTTGACGAGCACGTCGAGTGCGTCGCCGGCGACGGCGTCCGACCGGCCGTGCGCCAGTACCGTCTCGGCGGTCCGATCGGTGACGGTGACCGACATGCCCGAGGCTCCGAGATCGACCAGCGCGATCGTGTCGTACCGGTCGATCAGGCCGGTGGTCGCCAGGTGCGCGGATGCGGCTGCGGACTCCGGCACCAGTCGAACGTCACGAGTGGTGTGGGCCAGCGCCGCGCGAATGCCCGCAGCGTGCTCCTCCGTGCGGTAGGTAACGGCGATCGCGTCGGGGGACCGGTGGCCGGGGATCAGGGAGGCCATGAGTTCTATGGACGAGGTGACCAGATCGCCGATGTCGGTGTTGGCTTGACGGTCGGCCGAGACCGTTCGGTACTCGACCGTGCGAGAACCGTCGGTGTCGACGGTGACGAGGGCTGCGCACACGACCTCGGATCCGGTGGATATGCCCACTCCTACCCGCATGCTTCACCTCCCGCCCCTGTGTATCTGTCGGAAATCGACTGCCCTGAGTGCCTTGTCGCGGCACAGCTGCCGATCGTTATCGTTCGTACAGCTCCGTTATCGTAACGTTACTTCGGGCTCCGGCGCGAGTGTAATAGGCCGCTCGGTCCGTTACCCGATGACTGTTCATGGCCTCCTACCTGGCCTTTCGGAGACTTCACGGAGTCCGGGAAAACAGCGAGAAACGACGTGGGTGTTCGGCGTTTCGGGCCCCGATTCAGCAGTCGTCGGATGTGCGTGGTTGCGCGAAGCGGTGGGCGATCGCCCTCGTGCCCACCCGTGCGACCACCGCGCCGCGAACCTGGCGAACCCAGCCCTTGAGTGCTGGCACTCTCGTGTATAGAGTGCTAGTTGGCACCGAGCGAAGTCCCGGCACCCGCGACGACGGGAACGAGTTCAGGCCGTGATTGTCAGAACCGCACGAGAAGTACATACACACAGCTGTCCGGGGATCCGACCCCGGGCGCGTACCCCATAACTTTGGAGGGCTCAACGTGGCGAGCGTGAAAATCAAGCCGCTCGAGGACAAGATCCTCGTCCAGGCCAACGAGGCCGAGACGACGACCGCCTCCGGTCTGGTCATCCCCGACACAGCCAAGGAGAAGCCCCAGGAGGGCACCGTCGTCGCCGTGGGCGAAGGCCGTGTCACCGAGAAGGGCAACCGCATCCCGGTCGACGTCAAAGAAGGTGACACCGTCATCTACAGCAAGTACGGCGGCACCGAGATCAAGTACGCCGGCGAGGAGTACCTGATTCTGTCGGCACGCGACGTGCTGGCTGTCATCGCCAAGTAGGCCACAACGCATCCGCCCCGGTATCCGATTTTCGTGTCGGTCCCGGGGCGGTGTGCGTTCGATCGAGTTTCTTTGCTCGAAGGAGTAACACCGAAACATGGCAAAGCAAATCCAATTCAACGAGGAAGCGCGCCGCGCACTCGAACGCGGCGTCGACAAGTTGGCCGACGCAGTCAAGGTGACGCTCGGGCCACGGGGACGCCACGTCGTCCTGTCCAAGGCATTCGGCGGTCCGACCGTCACGAACGACGGTGTCTCCATCGCTCGTGAGATCGACCTGGAGGATCCGTTCGAGAACCTCGGCGCGCAGCTGGTCAAGAGCGTCGCCACCAAGACCAACGACGTTGCAGGCGACGGAACCACCACCGCGACGGTCCTCGCGCAGGCGCTCGTGCGCGGCGGTCTGAAGAACATCGCCGCGGGCGCGAACCCGATCGCGCTCGGTACCGGCATCTCCAAGGCGGCCGACAAGGTCGCCGAGGCCCTGCTCGCCGCCGCAACCCCGGTCGAGGGCAAGCAGGCGATCGCTCAGGTCGCCACCGTGTCCTCGCGTGACCCCGAGATCGGTGAGCTCGTCGGCGAGGCGCTCACTCGCGTCGGCGCAGACGGCGTCGTCACCGTCGAGGAGTCCTCGACGCTGCTGACCGAGCTGTCGGTCACCGAAGGCGTGCAGTTCGACAAGGGCTACCTGTCGCCGTACTTCGTCACCGACGTCGACGCGCAGGAAGCAGTTCTCGAGGACGCGTACGTCCTGCTGTACCGCGAGAAGATCACATCGCTTCCGGACTTTCTGCCTCTGCTGGAGAAGGTTGCCGAGAGCGGCAAGCCGTTGCTCATCATCGCCGAGGACACCGAGGGTGAAGTTCTCTCGACGCTGGTCGTCAACTCCATCCGCAAGACGATCAAGGCCGTGGCGGTCAAGGCACCGTTCTTCGGTGATCGCCGCAAGGCATTCCTCGACGATCTCGCGGTCGTGACGGCCGGTCAGGTCATCACCGCCGATGTGGGTCTGAGTCTCAAGGAAGCCGGCCTCGAGCTGCTCGGTCGCGCTCGTCGCGTCGTCGTCACCAAGGACGACACGACCATCGTCGACGGTGCGGGCACGCAGGACGACATCGATGCGCGCGTCGGTCAGCTCCGTCGTGAGATCGAGAGCACCGATTCGGAGTGGGATCGCGAGAAGCTCGAAGAGCGTCTGGCGAAGCTCTCGGGCGGCATCGCGGTCATCAAGGTCGGCGCAGCCACCGAGACCGAGCTCAAGGAACGCAAGTTCCGCGTCGACGACGCCGTGGCTGCGGCCAAGGCTGCGGTCGAAGAGGGAATCGTCCCCGGCGGCGGCTCGGCTCTGACTCAGGCAGCGTTGGCTCTGGCCGACGACCTGGGCCTGACCGGTGACGAAGCTACCGGCGTGGCCGTGGTGCGCACCGCGCTCAACGCACCGCTGTTCTGGATCGCCTCCAACGCGGGCATCGACGGTTCCGTCGTCGTCAGCAAGGTGGCAGAACTGCCGAAGGGTCACGGATTCAACGCCGCGACGCTGACGTACGGCGACCTGCTGGCCGACGGCGTCGTCGATCCGGTCAAGGTGACCCGCTCCGCAGTGGTCAACGCCGCGTCGGTTGCACGCATGATCCTGACGACCGAGAGTGCGATCGTGGAGAAGCCGGAAGAGGCTTCCGAGCCTGCTGCCGGACACGGACACGCTCACTGAAATTCGGTGACACGAGAAAGCCCCCCAACCCGAACGGGTTGGGGGGCTTTCTCGTGTTGAGGTGACTACACCGCGATGCGGCGGCGATTGTGACGAGCGTGCAGTTCCCGCTCGGTCTCGGACATCCCGCCCCAGATCCCGTAGGGCTCGCTGACGTTGAGAGCGTGTGTACGGCATTGAGCGAGTACGGGGCAGCTGCGGCACATTTCCTTGGCTCGCATCTCGCGCTGTGCTCGTGCCCGGCCCCGCTCGCCGTCCGGGTGGAAGAACATGGACGAATCGACGCCACGGCACAGGCCGTGCATCTGCCAATCCCAAATGTCGGCGTTCGGCCCAGGGAGGTGATTCGGCTGCGGCATGGAAACTCCTAGGGTGGTGTGGCTTCTCGGATTCGTGATCCGAATGTCGACAACGTTATGTGGATCGACGAAATCGAGTCAATAGTTCTCTGTCGTGGGCAAATGCATAGTTATGGGGCAAAGAATTAACACGGGCGATATTTACTTCGACTCACCCGCATGCGTGTCCTTCCTGTTGAAGAATCCGCCGACACGCGAGACGATGAGAGTGCACAGGCTGTGCGGCTGCCGATGCGGTGCGCTCCGACGCAGACGTCCCGCGGCGGTTCGACGAGACTTCAGCTGGATCCGACCGGACCCTTGTTGTCGGTATTTCTGCTGATCACAGTAGTGTCGGTGGTGTCGAGAGCAGTCCGGATCAACACCTCGGGCTCGACGTCGGTTCCCTCGACCGAGCCCGCACGGAGTGTCCGAGACGATCGCGTGGATCGCGGGGCGACGTTCGAGTGGGCGCGGATTCGGCAGGCTGTGCGTCGTGAGCCGAATGTGCGATCGAGTGTGCCGATTAACCTATTCGCCACACAGCGTTCAGATTCTCGTCTTCGAATCGGCCCGTGTTCACATTGTTAATTCCTTGAAAACTGCTTTCTGCGCACAGGGAACGATGCGCCGATGCCCCTTTCGGTCCGATAGCGAATTCGCCCGACGTAATAACGTCGCCTCGAATCGGTAGGACTCGGGCGCGGTTCGGCGCAGGCTCAGGCCCTACCCTTGCGTCCGTGCCATCAGAGCAGAGCTCGCTGTTCACCGCGACGCAGTCCGAACTCTTCGACGCTGCCTTCGGCAGCAACCCCGGCCGATTTCCGCTCCCGGCCGCCACCGATTCGCGAGAGAGCTGGTTTCGCAGTGTCGCGTTGGCGGGCCAGGGTCGATACAGCGCCGCCGAAATCGAGCTTCGGAGGCATCGGCCCCGTGGCCCGGAACTTCGGTCGCTGCACGCCTCGACCAGAGCGTCGTGGCTGCGTCAGGTGGGCGAACACGAGCGAGCCCGCCGATTCGACGGCATGGCTGTCATTCTCGTCGGTCTCGTAGGGCCGTCGGAATCCGAGGACTCCGTTCAGGCCCGTAGCGATGCGCTGACCGGCCTGGCCGCAGATGCATTGGGAAGCGGACGGTTTCACCTCGCGGACACCCTCCTGGCCCGCAGTGCGGGCCAGCGACACGGCCACGTCGGTCGGGGATCGTGGCGCCCGGCACTGCGGGCGGCGTGGGTGGCGGCCGAGTTGGCGATGATGCGCGGCGACGGACCCGAGGCAGTCCGACACGCCGAGGCCGCTCGAGCTCTCGCCGACGATGCCGATTCGTTACGGCACATCGTCAAGACCGACCTGGTGGTTGCGGCCGCACTGAGCTGTGCCGGTGAGACCTCCCGTGCCCGTGAGTCGGCCGTCCAGGTGGCCTGTGCTGCGGAGATGGCAGGTCTGCTACCCCTGCGCTGGGCCGCCACGATGCTCTGCGAGGGAACAGGCGGGGTCGATGCCGGGATGATCGCCTCCGGCGACTTGGCTGCCGCCATCGATCGCCTGGGTGGTTCGACGGTCGGTTGACCAGGACCTGGGTCGGAGTCGGACCGATTGGTTCGGTTGTGACCGGGTGGTGTCGCTATCCTTGGTCTCGTTCCACCACCACGTGGAAGCGCTCCCAGGCGGGTGCGTACCTGTAACGCGGGGAAATTTGTCGACGATGAACAGTGCGGGTGAGGAGCTTGACTCTTTCGTCGTTGCCGCAGCGCAAGGCGATCGACTGGCTCTGTCCCGGGTCTTGGAGTTCATCCGACCACTCGTCGTTCGGTACTGCCGGGCACGGGTCGGTTCGGCCGAACGCGGTCAGCTTTCGGCCGACGACGTGGCGCAGGAGGTCTGTTTGGCAGTCATGACCGCCTTGCCGCGATACCAGGACCAAGGTCGTCCGTTCATGGCATTCGTGTACGGCATCGCGGCTCACAAGGTCGCCGACGCCCATCGCAGCGCCTCGCGTAACAAATCGGACCCGGCCGCCGAAGTACCAGATGTCGTGTCGATGGAGCACGGACCGGAGCAACGCGCTCTCGAATCCGAGTCGAGTCGACAGATGACTGCACTGCTGGACACCTTGCCCGCCAAGCACCGCGAGATTCTGGTGCTCCGACTGATAGTCGGGTTGTCGGCCGAGGAAACAGCAGCCGCCGTCGGCAGCACTGCAGGCGCTATCCGCGTGGCTCAGCACCGAGCTATCGCAAAACTGAAGAACGAAGTTGTGAGAGCAGGTGAAATGTATGGCTAGGGACAATGGTCACGGTGGCCCCGGTGAGACCCCGCGTCGCGGAATCTCGCGTATCGGTGAGCACGTGAACTCCACTGGACCGAAGCAGAACGATCCCTATGCCGACATCGGCGCAGACGGTGGTCCAGTGGACCTCGTCGCCGTACGTCGTGACGATGCGTTCATCGACGCGATCAGTGGTGACGGACCGATTGCCACCGATGACGCAGACGAGTACCAACTCGCCCTACTGTTGGCCAACTGGCGAGCAGACGTGGTCACGCCGGCGATGCCGTCCGGACCCTCCCTCGACGTGGTCGTCGCGTCGGTCGAACGCGAGAAGCTCGCCGCCGACATGGCTCGCTCGAGCTCGGCCAACCGCAGTGGACGGATGCGTTTGTTGCGTCCCATCGCCGGTGCCGCAGCCGCGATCGCCGTCGTGATGGGTGGCCTGGTGGTCATCTCGTACAACTCGACACCGGACGATCCGCTGTGGAGTGTCAAGTCGGTCGTCTTCTCCGAGCAGGCCGATTCGACCGTGGCGCAGATCGATACGACGTCCAAACTGCAGGAGGCGGAGAATCTTCTGTCCTCCGGGGACACCACTGCCGCTCGCGCACTGCTCGACGGTGCGTCGAACAGCAGTTCCGCTGTGCTCGACGACGCGCAGCGCGCCGAGCTCGATCAGTGGCTGGCGCGTCTGCTGCAGGAACTGCAGGCTCTGACGCTGCCCGCGCCCGTCCCGCCGCCTGCCGATGTGATCCCGGCTCCGGTGCCCAGCTCGGAGGTCGTGTTGCCACAGGCTCCGGTGGATCAGGTCGCACCCGACACCACGGGTGTGCCGATCACTCCGGCTCCGACGACGACACCCGTGGTTCCGCCCACCACGACGACCCCGAGTCCGACGACGACCACCGATGTCACGCCGACGGTGGTTCAGGAGCCCGATCAGCCGACAGCGACCGCTGGAGGCAGTTCGTCGGAGAACCGCGACCGCATGTCGGTTCCGTCCGGCGGCAGCTGACCGGGTTTCGATTCCCCACCGAACGACGAAGAAGCCCGACACGATGATCGTGTCGGGCTTCTTCGTGTGAAGATGCGGAAAGGGTCAGCTGTCGAATCCGTCGCCGTGCAACGCGTCGTTCATCGAAGCGTCGGCGAACCCGCGGCAGTAATCCCAGGTCACGTAGGCGTCGGGGACGGGGTCGTAGGCGGGCTCGTGCGGACGGACGGTTCCGTCGACCAGAAGCTGCAGAAGGTTCGCCCGCAACATGTCCCAGTCGTGGTAGTGGTCCTGCTGGCAGTCCTCGCAGCACACGACCAGTCCGCGGATGCCGCGGTGGCCGAGCAGTGCCTCGTAGACAGCCAGGTCCGCCAGGTCTTCCTCGACGGCCAGGCGCTCCTGAGGATCGAGAGGCTGGCCTGGCTCGATGGCGTCGAGGGCGGCCGACGGGTCGGCTGGGTCTCCGGCGAACGGATCCGGGGGTAGACCGGGAGGCAGTTGATCGCGCACGCCTCCACGGTACGCAGGACTTGTGGGTCTGCGCCAGCTGTTCGAATGCGACATGCCGGACGCGACCGCCGCCGACAATGCTGCGGACTGCGATTTCGGTGCTCGAAGCCACTCACAGCGGGAGGCATTCGCACTGGTTGTGCCCTAGCCGATACCATGGTTCACGGCGCTGAACAGATGAGTGCAAGTGCCGAAACTCCATCCGTTCTCCAACACCGCATTGCGGTGCGCCTGCGAGCTCTCACCGGCCGCACGCCGCGCCGAAGTGCAACCAGGCTCTAGGGAGGGCCAGATTCGTATGAGTAGTCCCGGAGCCCACGTCCGCACAGGCGGCGACGATCCCAACAAGGTCGCGATGCTCGGCCTCACGTTCGACGACGTCCTGCTGCTGCCGGCCGCTTCGGATCTGATTCCCAGCTCGGTCGACACCTCCAGCCAGATCACCCGCGAGATCCGCCTGCGGGTACCGCTGGTCAGCTCCGCCATGGACACCGTCACCGAGGCGCGGATGGCCATCGCCATGGCCCGCGCCGGCGGTATGGGCGTACTGCACCGCAACCTGTCGCTGCAGGATCAGGCGTCGCAGGTCGAGACGGTCAAGCGCTCGGAGGCCGGGATGGTCACCGACCCCGTCACCTGCAAGCCCACCGACTCGTTGGCCGAGGTCGACGCCATGTGTGCGCGCTTCCGGATCTCCGGTCTTCCCGTCACCGACGAGACCGGCGCGCTGGTCGGCATCATCACCAACCGCGACATGCGGTTCGAGGTCGATCAGAACCGCCGCGTCGCCGACGTCATGACCAAGGCACCGTTGATCACCGCGCAGGAGGGCGTCACCGCGGAAGCGGCGCTCGGTCTGCTGCGTCGCCACAAGATCGAGAAGCTGCCGATCGTGGACGGCAAGGGCGCGCTCACCGGCCTGATCACCGTGAAGGACTTCGTCAAGACCGAGCAGCACCCCGATGCCACCAAGGACCGTGACGGTCGCCTGCTGGTCGGTGCCGCGGTGGGCGTCGGGCAGGACGCCTGGGCTCGATCGATGGCTCTGACCGACGCCGGGGTGGACGTCATCATCGTCGACACCGCGCACGGCCACAATTCGCAGGTACTCGAGATGGTCAGCAAACTCAAGGCCGAGGTGGGCGACCGCGTACAGGTCGTCGGCGGCAACGTGGCCACCCGAGCGGGCGCACTCGCCCTCGTCGAGGCAGGTGCGGACGCGGTCAAGGTCGGCGTCGGGCCGGGATCGATCTGCACCACCCGCGTTGTCGCAGGCGTCGGCGCTCCGCAGATCACCGCCATCCTCGAAGCCGTCGCGGCGTGCAAGCCACACGGTGTGCCGGTCATCGCCGACGGCGGTCTGCAGTTCTCCGGCGACATCGCCAAGGCGCTCGCTGCGGGTGCGTCGACCGCCATGCTCGGATCGTTGCTGGCCGGAACCGCAGAGTCGCCGGGCGAGCTGATTCTGGTGGGCGGCAAGCAGTTCAAGAGCTACCGCGGCATGGGTTCGCTCGGCGCGATGCAGGGGCGAGGGGGAGCGAAGTCGTTCTCCAAGGACCGCTACTTCCAGGACGACGTGCTGGCCGAGGACAAATTGGTGCCCGAGGGCATCGAGGGTCGCGTCCCGTACCGCGGTCCGTTGACCCAGGTCATCCACCAGCTCACCGGTGGTCTGCGCGCTGCGATGGGGTACACCGGTTCCACCTCGATCGAGGACCTGCAGAAGGCTCAGTTCGTGCAGATCACTGCGGCCGGGCTCAAGGAGAGCCACCCGCACGACATCACGATGACCGCAGAGGCCCCGAACTACACCACCCGATAGTCGCCTCGGCCCTTCCTCGGCCGATTCGATTCGCTCTCGAAGTAGAAAGGTGCGCGCGTGCGCGACCTCGTTGAAATCGGCATGGGCAGAGAAGCCCGCCGCACCTACCAGCTGGACGACATCGACATCGTGCCGTCCCGTCGTACCCGGTCGTCGAAGGAGGTGTCGACGGCATGGCAGCTCGATGCGTACCGCTTCGACATTCCCGTTCTGGCGCATCCGACCGATGCTCTGGTCTCGCCCGAGTTCGCGATCGAGCTGGGTCGCCAGGGTGGGCTGGGTGTCATCAACGGTGAAGGACTGTGGGCGCGCCACGCGGACGTGCAGGCGAAGCTCGATCAGCTGATCCACATCGCCGAGACCGATCTCGATCCGGACGCACCTATCGCCTTCCTGCAGGAACTGCACGCGGCACCGCTTCGGCCGGATCTGCTGGCCGCGGCCGTCGGTCAGGTCCGTGACTCCGGGGTGACCGTCGCCGTTCGGGTGAGCCCGCAGAATGCTCGCTCGCTCACCCCCGCCCTGGTGGCGTCGGGTCTCGATCTGCTGGTCATCCAGGGCACGATCATCTCCGCCGAGCACGTGGCTCACGGTGAGGACGAGCCGCTGAACCTCAAGACCTTCATCGCGGAGCTGGATGTTCCCGTCATCGCAGGCGGCGTGAGCGATCACCGCACCGCGCTGCACCTGATGCGCACCGGCGCTGCAGGCGTCATCGTCGGTTACGGCTCGGTCGAAGGTGGCACGACCACCGGTGAGGTGCTCGGCATCGGCGTTCCGATGGCCACCGCCATCGCCGATGCGGCCGCGGCACGTCGGGACTACCTGGACGAAACCGGCGGGCGCTACGTGCACGTCATCGCCGACGGCGACATCACCACCTCCGGTGCCCTCGCCAAGGCCATCGCCTGCGGTGCCGATGCTGCGGTTCTCGGTGCTCCGCTTGCCGTTGCCGCGGAGGCTCCCGGCGGAGGTTGGTACTGGCCGTCGGCCGCGGCGCATCCGTCCATGCCGCGCGGGGCGCTGCTGCCGATGTCGGCGGGGGAGCGGCCGAGCCTGGATCAGGTGCTCAACGGACCGTCGCGTGAGTCGTACGGCTCGATCAACCTCGTCGGCGGGCTGCGTCGGTCGATGGCGAAGTCCGGGTACTCCGATCTCAAGGAATTCCAGAAGGTGGGCCTGAACGTCAGGGCTTGATCGACTCTGCTCCGACAGGGCGCGTACTCCTTTCACTCAGGGGTGCGCGCCCTTTCTGCTGCCATGTCGTCCACGTAAGCCGACCCTGTGTTGGTGATACCTCTCGTAACAGCTAGAATCGGTTGTGGCGGTAGTCACATGGGGGTGTGCATACTGTTCGACAGCATCGGATGTAGCGGAGGTCACCATGGGTTCAGCTGTTCGCGCAACGGATTACGACGTCTTGATCGTCGG
Source organism: Rhodococcus sp. 06-418-5 (assembly GCF_002258285.1). NCBI lineage: Bacteria > Bacillati > Actinomycetota > Actinomycetes > Mycobacteriales > Nocardiaceae > Rhodococcus > Rhodococcus sp. 06-418-5. Next base: position 28,394 of record NZ_NOYE01000019.1, on the reverse strand, counting down.
TTCGGGCTTCGGCGGAAGCGTCACCGCGCTTCGGTTGGTGGAGAAGGGATACCGCGTCGGCATCCTGGAAGCCGGACAACGCTTCGAGGACAAGGACTTCGCGAAGAACAGCTGGGATCTCAAGCGCTTCCTGTGGGCACCGAAGCTCGGCCTCTACGGCATCCAGCGGGTGCACCTGCTGCGCGACTGCCTCATCCTCGCCGGTGCCGGAGTCGGCGGCGGTTCGCTGAACTACGCAAACACCCTCTACAAGCCCCAGGCACCGTTCTTCGAGGACAAGCAATGGGCGCACATCACCGACTGGAGCAGTGAGCTCTCCCCGTTCTACGACCAGGCCACCCGCATGCTCGGTGTCGTCCGCAACCCGCACATGACCCCCGCCGACGAGGTGATGAAGTCGGTCGCCGAGGACATGGGTGTCGCCGATACCTTCATCCAGACACCGGTGGGAGTGTTCTTCGGCGAAGAACCGGGCAAGACGGTCCCGGACCCGTACTTCGGCGGAGCAGGCCCCGAGCGCACCGGATGCATCGAATGCGGCGAGTGCATGACCGGTTGCCGCCACGGAGCCAAGAACACCCTGCTCAAGAACTACCTTGGCCTGGCCGAGCGCGCAGGAGCCGAGATCGTCCCGATGACGACCGTCACCGGTCTCGTTCCCCGATCCGACGGGACCTGGGACGTCGACACCGAACGAACCGGTGCCCGGCTGCGCAAGGGCCGCAAGACCTACAGTGCGGCCAATGTGGTTCTCGCTGCGGGCACCTGGGGTACGCAGAACCTGCTGCACAAGATGAAGGACACGGGTGCGCTGCCCCGTCTGTCGGACACGCTCGGGGAACTGACCCGCACCAACTCCGAGTCGATCGTCGGGGCCGCGAAGCTGGCGGTCGATCCGAACATGGACCTCACACACGGTGTGGCCATCACGTCCTCGTTCCACCCCAGTCCCAGCACACACATCGAACCGGTCCGGTACGGCAAGGGCTCGAACGCGATGGGCATGCTGCAGACACTGATGACCGACGGCGGCGGAAGGATCCCGCGGTGGCTCAAATTCGTGTTCGCGATGATCGCTCATCCGATTCAGTTCGTCCGCGTCGTCAACGTCCGGCACTGGAGCGAGCGCACCATCATCGCGCTCGTCATGCAGAACCTGGACAACTCGATCACCACGTTCACCAAGCGCGGAGCCTTCGGCCGCAAGATCTCGAGCAAGCAGGGGCACGGTGAGCCCAACCCGACGTGGATCCCGGAGGGCAACGACGCCACCCGACGCATCGCCAAGAAGATCGGTGGTGTGGCAGGCGGTACGTGGGGAGAGTTGTTCAACATTCCGCTCACGGCCCACTTCCTCGGTGGCTGCGCGATCGCCTCGGATCCCGAGCACGGCGTCATCGATCCGTACCATCGCGTCCACGGCTACCCGACGCTCAGTGTGGTCGACGGCGCTGCCGTATCGGCCAACCTCGGAGTCAACCCGTCGCTGACGATCAGCGCGCAGGCCGAGCGTTCGGCCGCGCTGTGGCCGAACAAGGGCGAGCTGGATCTCCGTCCGGCGCAGGGGTTGCCGTACCAGCGCCTCGATCCGATCGCCCCGAACTCCCCGGTCGTGCCGGTGGATGCTCCGGGTGGTCTGCGACTGCCGATCGTCGAGATCCGGTCGGGTTCGTCGGCGATGCCCGTCGAGCATTCGGGTGTTGCATGACCACTGCGGCAGTCCCACTAGACTGACCCGGTGACCGACTCCTCTGCACACGATCCCGCACACGCACGCCCGGTTCTCGTCGTCGATTTCGGCGCCCAGTACGCGCAGTTGATCGCCCGCCGTGTGCGCGAGGCCAATGTGTACTCCGAGGTGATCTCGCATACCGCCACTGCCGAGGAGATCGCGGCGAAGGACCCTGTCGCGCTCGTTCTGTCCGGCGGACCCTCCAGCGTCTACGCAGAGGGTGCGCCCGAGCTCGATTCCGCGCTCCTCGACCTCGGCATCCCCGTGTTCGGCATCTGCTACGGATTCCAGGCCATGGCCCAGGCCCTCGGCGGAACCGTCGAACACACCGGAACGCGGGAATACGGCCGCACCCAACTCAGCGTGGACGGCGGTCGTCTGCACGACGGTCTGCCCGCCACGCAGCCGGTCTGGATGAGTCACGGTGATGCCGTCACCGCGGCCCCGGAGGGCTTCACCGTCACCGCCACCAGCGCAGGCGCGCCGGTCGCTGCCTTCGAGAACGAGGGCAAGCGTATGGCGGGCGTGCAGTATCACCCCGAGGTTCTGCACTCCCCGCACGGGCAGCAGGTGCTCAGCCGATTCCTGCACGAGACGGCGGGTATTGCGCCGGACTGGACTGCAGCCAACATCGCCGACGCTCTGGTCGACGCCGTGCAGGAGCAGGTCGGCCCGACGGGCAAGGCCATCTGTGGCCTCTCGGGCGGCGTCGACTCCGCAGTGGCGGCGGCGCTGGTGCAGCGGGCGATCGGTGACCGTCTGACCTGTGTCTTCGTCGACCACGGACTACTGCGCGCCGGCGAGCGTGAGCAGGTGCAGCAGGATTTCGTCGCCGCGACGGGTGCCAAGTTGGTCACCGTCGATGCAGTCGACACCTTCCTCGGCGCACTCGAGGGTGTCTCGGACCCCGAGGAGAAGCGCAAGATCATCGGCCGCGAGTTCATCCGAAGCTTCGAAGGCGCGGTGGCCGAGGTGCTGGGCGAGAACGCCGAGCACGGCGACGCGGTCGAGTTTCTGGTGCAAGGCACGTTGTACCCGGATGTCGTCGAGTCCGGCGGCGGGTCCGGTACTGCCAACATCAAGAGCCACCACAATGTCGGCGGGCTGCCGGACGATCTGCAGTTCGCCCTGGTCGAGCCGCTTCGCGCACTGTTCAAGGACGAGGTGCGTGCCGTCGGACGAGAACTGGGATTGCCCGAGGACATCGTCGGCAGGCAGCCGTTCCCGGGACCCGGTCTGGCGATTCGCATCGTCGGTGAGATCACCCGCGACCGTCTGAACACGCTCCGTCACGCCGATTCGATTGTCCGAGAAGAACTTACGGTCGCAGGCTTGGATCAGCAGATCTGGCAGTGCCCGGTGGTGCTGTTGGCCGACGTACGCAGTGTCGGTGTGCAGGGCGACGGCCGAACCTACGGCCACCCGATCGTGCTGCGTCCGGTCTCGAGCGAGGACGCCATGACGGCGGACTGGACTCGTTTGCCCTACGACGTGCTCGAAACGATCTCGACTCGGGTGACCAACGAGGTTCCGGAGGTCAACCGAGTCGTTCTCGACGTCACGAGCAAGCCGCCGGGCACCATCGAGTGGGAGTAGCGGACTCAGCTCTTCTTGCTGGGGCCCAGCAGTAGCGCGAAGCCGACCACCACGGCGACGACGACGAACACCCAGCGGAACTGGACGTCGCCCAGTGCCGCTATCGCTCCCTGGCCGATGAGTGCTGCGACCGCGACGACCATGGTGGCCAGCCCGGCGAGCAGCAGCAGTGCCGAGGGGCCGCGTCGGCTCGAAGTGCGATTCTCGCCGGCGGGATCGTCGTAGTCGTGGCCGACACGGTCGGTCTCGTTCTTCTTCACCGGTTCCCCACTTGCAGTTCGCCGAGTGCCAGATCGCCGACGATCGTCAGTACCGGATCATCGCTGCTCGTTCCCGGGCCGAACCGTGTGTCGGTGGGGCACGAACCCAACGCCGCCTCGCACTGCACGATCACGTTCATCGAATCGGGCACTGTCACCGACGCACTGCCCAGCGCCACGTCGATCTCGACGGTGCGGTTCTCGGTGAGGGCGAGGCCCGTGAGGTCGAGGTCCAGTTCACCCATACCGACGTCGTAGGTGTCCGCGAGATCGGCAACGGCGGTCGGTGCGATGCGCTGGGTTCCCGACGCACTCTCGCCCATGTCCATCGGACCGACCGCTGAGGCCAGGACGACGAAGCCGGCCAGAGGTGCCGCGATCACCAGCAATCCGTAGCCCTTGCGGAGGAATGCGCCGACCACGAGTCCGACAGAGACGACGGCGAGAGCGACGGCTCCGACGCGGCCCGGCGAGGCCCAGTCGCCACCGGTTGCGGCACCGACCGCCGCGGTGATGCCGGCAGCGAGCAGGGCCAGGCCGAGAAAGCTTGCCGTCCACCGTGATCGACGCTTCCGTTCGATCGCCGCGGGCGGGAATGTCCCGGTCGGTTCGGGAAGATCCCAGGCGAACGGTGCCACCCCGAGCGGGTCCCACGACGGCGGAGTCACGGTGTGCATGTCGGTCGGCGTCTCGGTCGGCTTCTCGACGGGTGCGGTTGCCTTGCTCAGGTTCACGGTGTGCGCGTCTGTGCCGGTGTCGGAGCCGGCGGAAGAGTACTCGACAGTCTTCGGAGTCGGAACGTAGCTCTTCGGCAGAGTCGTGTACGGCGTGTATCGCTCGTACTGGAACTGCGGCGGACGATACTGCGCGGCCGTCCACTGTTCTGCCGACGTGTTGGAGCCGAAAGGCATGGGGGCGTAGCGGTTACGGGAGAACTCCGCCGTCCGCATGTACGGCGGCGGCTCCGGGCACCGTTGGTGCAGCAACCACAGTCCACCGAGCATCGCCACCAGAGAGATCAGCCCCGAACCTCCGAGTCCGACACCCACCGGGCCGATCGTCGACACCGCGATGACCAATGCCACCGCCACGACCACCATCTTGGTCGTCGAATCGGAGCTGTTGCCACGCCCGACGAGCGACTCCGCACCCGACGCCGTGTCACCGGCGCGGCTGAGCACCAGCCACGCCGCCAGATACAGCACGATGCCGGTACCGCCGAACAATGTGGAGACGACGAACGCGATCCGAATCAGAACGGGGTCGACGTCGTAGCGATAGCCGATACCGGCCGCAACACCCGCCACATGCCCGCGTTGCGGCAAGCGGTGCGGACGGGTGCGCCACATCTGCTGAAGTTGATCCGAGACGGTCACGTTGCTCATGCCAACCATCGTGTCCGCCACGACCACCGAACACATCAGGGATACCCCTGATCTTCGTCCCCGACATCGGGCCCACCTCGACAAAGCCACGAAAAACATCAGGGCGAACCCTGATGCGACCACCACCGCATCCGTGCCAGGATCGAGGGCGTGCACCCTGTCGACAATCCACCCGTCGACGCCGCCCGGAACACACCGTCCCCGGCAGGCGACGCGACGGCAACCCACACCACGTCAGCCGTGCCCGTCACCCCTGTTCAGCCCATTGCTCCTGCGGGCTCCGCTCCTGCTTTTCCTGTCGCTTCTGCAGGCTCCGCTCCTGCTTTTCCTGTCGCTTCTGCAGGCTCCGCTCCTGCCCCCTACCAACGCCGCGGCGGCGGACGCATCGTCGGCGGCGTGGCAGGCGGGCTCGCCGACCATCTCGGCGTCGACGTGTTCAAGGTTCGGGTGGCGTTCGCGCTGCTCGCCGCATCCGCCGGTGCCGGAATCGCCGCATACGGATTGATCTGGATGTTCACGCCCGCGGGCGAGGACACTGCGCATCCGAGTGCCGCCGAACGCCAGCGTGCGCTCGGGTTGGCTGCCATCGGACTCGGCCTCGCCGTCGGGCTCGCCTGGCTGCTCAGCGGTACCGCTGCATCGGTCATCGTGCCGGTCATCGTCGTGGTTATCGGTGCAGCCCTGGTCTGGCGTGAGTTCGACTCCGAGGGACCACGAACTGCTCTCGGCCTGCCCAAGCATCCGAGCGTGTTGAGTTGGGCGAGGGTCGTCGGCGGAGCGACGTTGATCGTGCTCGGCCTCGCCGTGGTGGTGCTCGCCCGCGTCGATCTGGCCGCGCTGCGCTCGTCACTGCTGGCGGTGGTGGTTACTCTCGTCGGCGTCGGCCTATTGACGGTTCCCATCTGGCTGCGCACCTGGCGCGCGCTCGGTGCCGAGCGGTCTGCACGCATCCGCAACGATGAACGCGAGGAAATCGCCTCGCACCTGCACGATTCGGTACTCCAGACTCTGGCCCTGATCCAGAAACAGTCCGATCAGCCGCACGAGGTGATGCGGTTGGCGCGCGGGCAGGAGCGCGAACTGCGCAAATGGCTGTTCGACGGCGGAGACACCGACAACTCCAGCTTGGCCGACGCACTCAAGACCATCTCCGGTGAGGTCGAGGATCAGCACGGAGTGACGGTTCGACCCATCACTGTCGGCGACGTGCACCTACTGCCCGACGACATCGAGTCGGGCCTATCCCGTGAGAGCTTCACCGCGCTGCTGGGTGCCACGCGAGAGGCTCTCGTCAATGCGGCCAAGCATTCCGGTGAGACCAATATCGATCTGTTCGCCGAAACCGAACCGGAACAGGTCAGCGTTTTCGTCCGCGATCGCGGTACCGGGTTCGACGAATCCGAGGTACCCGAGGATCGACAGGGACTGGCGAAGTCCATTCGGGGACGCATCGAGCGCCGCGGTGGCACGGTGCAGGTACGGTCGACCGTCGGCAAGGGAACCGAAGTGCGAATCTTCATGCCTCGCAACGGAGCCTCCGTCACCACCGAATCGTCCGAATCCACCCAGCAGGAGCAGTCGACGTGACCGAACCTTTCCGCGTTTTCCTCGTCGACGACCACGCGGTGTTCCGTTCCGGTGTGCGAGCCGAACTCGCTCGCGAGGCGGACATCGACGTCGTCGGGGAAGCCGGAGGCGTCTCCGAGGCGGTCTCGGGCATCGAATCGACGAAGCCGGACGTGGTGTTGCTCGACGTGCACATGCCCGACGGCGGCGGCGTCGCGGTGTTGAACCGCATCTCCGAGGGGCCGGTCTGTCTCGCCCTGAGTGTGTCCGACGCCGCCGAGGACGTCATCGCCGTCATCCGTGCCGGGGCGAGGGGGTACGTCACCAAAACGATCTCCGGCGCGGAGCTCGCCGACGGTGTTCGACGCGTCGCCGGGGGAGATGCCGTCTTCAGCCCCCGTCTGGCCGGGTTCGTCCTCGACTCGTTCACCGGTCGCAGCGCTGCCCCGGAGCCCCCGCTGGATCCGGAACTGGATTCGCTGACGCCCCGTGAACTGGAGGTGTTGCGGTTGTTGGCACGCGGGTACACCTATCGTGAGATCGCCGAGGATCTGTTCATCTCCGTCAAGACCGTCGAGACCCATGCCTCGAACGTTCTCCGAAAGACTCAGCAGTCCAACAGGAATGCGCTCACGCGATGGGCGCACAAGCGTCGAATCGACTAGGCACCCGACATCCGGGCACGGGATCACGCTTGACCTTCGACCAACCCGAAGCCTCAGGATTTCACCATGACAGATTCGGCGGAAGAATTCCTGACCATCGGTGCGTTCGCTCGCGCGAGCGGACTCACCCCAAGTGCCCTACGGTTCTACGACGACTGTGCGTTGCTCGTCCCGGCTTTCATCGACGCCAAGTCCGGCTATCGCTACTACTCCCGTGCACAGTTCGAGAGAGCGAACATCATTCGACAGTTGCGCGACATCGGCATGCCTGTCTTCATGGTCATTCCTGCAGGCTCCACTCCTTGCTGGACAAGGTGGCCTCCGCACTCGCCGGCGACGGAGCTGCAGCGGTCGACATCGTGGATCGGCACGTCGACGAGCTCGTCGCACGCGCGCGGGCAGCCGCCGAGGCCGCGATCTCGATCCGCCGATTGTTCGACGAAAGATATTGCACAGCAACGCTTTCTGCCGTCGAGTTCGCGTCGGCGGTCGAGCAGGTCGCGTCTGCAGCCGGAACGAGCGAGGAGTTTCCGGTGCTGCGGGGTGTGCTGGTCGAGGTGGACGGTGGCACGGTCACCCTCACCGCGACGGATCGGTATCGACTCACCACCCGAAGCCTCGTGGCACAGAGCTCACCCGGCGCAGCCTGGTCCCGTAGCGCATCGGTCGGCTCTCTCGGGACGCTACCCGCGTCGGGGAACTGTGTGCTGACGGCAACCGACGACGCGATGGTGTTCGAGTCCGAAGGCGTCCAGCACACTGTGGATCTGGTCGACGGCGACTTTCCCGACTGGCGCACGATCATCGACGGTCTGGCTCCGACCGCGACGAGGGTTGTGGTGCAACGAGATTTCGTTCCTCTCGACAGCGGTACGCTGCGGATCGACGCCGGCCAGGACGGCCTGACGGTCGAGGGTGTCGCGGTCCCCGCTCGGGTGACCGGTTCCGAGATGACGGTGTTCTTCGACGCGGCCGTCCTGCAGGCTGCGGTCGCATCGGCCGTCGGACCGGACCTGATGCTCGATATCGCCGCTCCTGACCGTCCGATGCTGGTGCGGTCGGCGGTCGACGGCGCTCTGACGACACTGGTGATGCCCGTTCTCGGCTGATCGACGGTCGGCGGTCGTTCGGAAGTCGGTGCAGAAGTATCGACTTTCGATGACTGGGTACTTGCTCCCACTCTCGATACCGTGAGGGTATGGACGACAAGATGCTCGGGGAGACGCCACCGGCGGTGCTGTGGTTCTCCCGCGGCGATCGGCTCTTCCTGATCGCCGGTGCCGTGATCATCGGGGGACTACTGGGGTTCGGGCTGCCCTATGTGGCTTCCTGGGGAGCGTCGCTCACCTGGATACCGTTTCAGGGTCCGCTGGAGTTGATCGCTTCGTGGTCGCAGTGGTGGGTGCGGTACGTCTGTATCGGGCTGGGAGTACTGCTCGGGCTGGCTCTGGTGGCGGCCGCGTTCTACGACACTGCACGGGTGGCGGTGTCGGAGGTGCAGGTACGTATCACCGAGAGAGGCGAAACCGCCACGATCTCGAAGTCCGAGGTCGGCACAGTCTTCGTGGACGGCAAGGAACTGGTTCTGCTCGACGGTGCCTCGCGTCAGCTGGTGCGGGTGCCGAGCGAGGAGAAGCGTGATGCCATCGAGGCGGCGTTCGAGAAGCGAGGTTGGTCGGTCGCGACCGGCGATCCCTATGCCGATCTCTATCGCCTGTGGGTACCCGAAACTCCCGGTCTGGCACCGGAAGTGAACGCGGTGCTCAAAGCCCGCGCGATGGCCCTGAAGAAGAAGGCCGCGTCCGATGCGCGCGAATTACGTACGGAACTGGACCGACTCGGCGTCGTGGTGCGAGACAAGAAGACGAGCCAGTACTGGCGTCCCCTGGTTCGATCGTGACGGTTCGATGACAACTCTGCTTCGACGGCATCGGGAACGCGCATGGGATGTCGCCGCCATCGCGTTCGCGCTGCTGTTGGTGCTGTCGGTGGCCGCAGGCACCGAGGGGATGACCACCACGCGAACGGTCGTCTCGATCGTCGTCGGCGTTGTCGGTGCCGTGTCGTTGTGGTGGCGTCGCCGGTGGCCGATCGAGATCGCGGTAGCGCTGGCGGTGTGCACGATCCTGACCGACGCTGTCGGTGGTGCCGAGTTGGTGGCCGTCTTCACCGTTGCCACTCGAAAGTCGTGGCGGGTCACCACCGCGGTGGTGGTACTGCATCTCGCGGCGTCGATGATCTGGACGATTCTGTGGGTCGAACAGTCGATTGCGTACACCGCGATGGCCAGTCTCGCCTTTCTGAGTATCCCGGCCGCGTGGGGCATCGTCGTCAAGTCGCGCCGCGAGGTGATCGATTCTCTACGAGAGCGGGCAGAGCGAGCGGAACACGAATCCAATCTGCGCGCCGAGACCGTTCGGGGACTCGAACGAGAGCGGATCGCGCGCGAGATGCACGACGCTCTCGCACATCGGATCTCGTTGGTCAGCCTTCATGCCGGAGCGCTGGAGGTGCGGCCGGACGTCGGTGCGAAAGAAGTCGAGGCGATCGCATCGACCATCAGACTCGGTGCACACGGTGCCCTGGAGGATCTGCGGGAGATATTGGGAGTGCTCCGATCGGGTGTCGCGGCCTCGGCGCGTCCACAGCCGGGGGTGGCGGACATCGGCGAACTGATCGAGGATTCGGAGAAGGCCGGTACTCGGGTGTCGTTCGTCGACGAGTTGCCCTCCGGCGCAACGCTGACGCCCTCTGTTTCCCGCACCGTTCATCGGGTGATCCAGGAAGGTCTGACCAACGCCAGAAAGCATGCGCCCGGCCTGCCGGTGCGCTGCGGGCTTGCGACGGCCGGTGATGAGCTTCGGGTGTGGCTCGAAAACGGTCTCGGTACAGAGGGTTTCGCGGCGGTACCCGGTTCGCGGTCGGGAATGATCGGTCTGAGCGAACGTGTCGAATTGGCCGGCGGACGAATCGAGTACGGAATCGCGCGTCGCGGCGACGGAGTGGTCTACCGTCTGGAAGCGTGGTTGCCGTGCCCGAAGTAGCCGACGGTCCCGATGTACTCACGGTGTTGCTGGTCGACGACGACGCGTTGGTCCGCGCGGGCTTGTCGCTGATCCTGAGCTCGGATCCTGGAATCAGGGTGGTCGGTGAGGCGGCCGACGGTCGCAGTGGCATCGAGGCAGTGCACGCGTTGTCTCCCGACGTGGTTCTGATGGACGTGCGGATGCCGGTCCTCGATGGGCTCGCGGCCACCGAAATGCTTCGCGCGGAGGGGTTCACGGCTGCCATCGTGGTGTTGACCACGTTCGATACCGACGAGTACCTGCTGCGGGCACTGCGGGTCGGCGCGAACGGATTCCTGCTCAAGGACACGCCGCCGCGGGACATCGTCGACGCGGTGCATCGCGTCGGAACCGGGGAATCGATGCTGTCGCCGACCGCCGTCGGACGCTTGGTTGCCCACTGGCGCGAGCAGGATGCTCGATCGCACGACTCCGCCACCGCGCGGGCGCGGGCCCTGCTCGAGTCCCTGACCGATCGCGAACGCGAGGTGGCGGGTGCTGTCGGGTCGGGGAAGTCCAATGCGGAGATCGGTGCCGAGTTGTACATGAGTGTCGCGACCGTGAAGACCTACGTCTCGCGGATTCTGACGAAATTGGCGTGCAGCAACAGGGTTCAGATCGCGATCGTCGTGCACGAGTCGCGTTGAGGGTTCGTCTACAACAGGAGTGCGATCACCAGAACGAAAACGACCACGATGGCGAGCACGAGTGCTGCGAGGATCGCGGTCGATGGAATCGACGTTCGGTCGCCGACGACGTCCTCGATGCGCATCAGGACGTCCTCGATCGGGTTCTTCTTCTTTCGCGGTAGATCGAACGGCGGTGGCGAATACGTCGACGGGACCGGATTGGCTTGGCTCTCACCGGGTTGCACGGCCGGCAGGCCCGCGATGGTTCTTCCGAACTCCCTCGACGGACGACGAGATTCGGAGACCGGTGTCGAGCGCCTCGCCCATGCCGGGACCACGCCGTCCGCGGACGTCAGAGGCACCCCGCGCAGCTGAGCTATGCTGCCGCGCTTGCTGATCGCGGCGACGATCATCTCGTCGCGAGCCTGCGCCATGGTGGGGCGTCGGGCAGGATCGGGTTCGAGCATGTGCAGCAACGGGCCCGTGAGATCGCCGCTGCGGGTGGGAGCGATGATCTGCCCCTTGGCAACTCGGTGCAGCAGTGCGATCGAATCGTGATCGATGTCGAACGGCGGTTTGCCTTCGATGGCCGTGTACAGCGTTGCGCCGAGGGAGAACACGTCGCTGGCCGCGGTGGGATCCTGTCCGCGTGCGACCTCGGGTGCGAAATATGCCGGGGTGCCGGTGATCACGCTGTCGTCGGCTGCTTCGACGTCTCCCTTGGCGCGGGAGATGCCGAAGTCGCTGATCTTGACGATGCCCAGATCCTTACCGCGATCGGCGATCAGAATGTTGCCCGGCTTGATGTCTCGGTGCACGATCCCGGCCTCGTGCGCTTCGGTCAGGGCGTCGGCGATCTGCGCGCCGATCTGAGCGACCTCGAACGGTGGTAGCGAGTCGGTGGTGCCGAGTGCCTGCGCGAGACTGCGCGAGGACAGGTATTCCATGACCAACCACGGCTCACCGTCGACGAGAGCGACGTCGTGCATCGCGATGGCGTGGGGACTGGAGAGTCGGGCTGCGATGCGACCCTCGCGCATGGCCCGGTTACGTACTTCGACGGCCTGCTCCGGGGTCAACCGAGTGGTGGACGTGACCTGCTTGACGGCCACCTGGCGGTGCAGAAGTGTGTCGGTGGCGAGCCATACCGCGCCCATGCCTCCACCGCCGAGTTTGCCGGCCAGGCGGTATCTGCCTGCCAGGAGGTAGTCGGGCCCGACGCCCCGTCGAACACGCTGCTGATCCGTCACGCCCACAGGTTAGTTGACGATGGCTGGACGTGCCCGCAGCCGAGCGACGGAGGCATCTACCAGGGGCTTCGGCATCACCTTGACGAGTTGCCGTCCGAGCGGCTTTACTGAGTGCAGATCGAAATTGTGTTCGAATACGCCACTTCCCGCGTTCGTCGAACACCGAAGTTTCGGCTCGATTTTCTACGCCGCGAAGGGGAGTGACATGACTGTATCGGGAGCTTCCGTCACGCCGGATGTGCTCGACGGGTTGTCGCTGCCGGAGCGTGTGGCGTTGCTGCGTAGCCGGATGGCCGCCGTGCCTTCCCGGGGCGAAACGGCATCGGTGCGTATCGAGAATTCGGACCCCGTCGAGCCGGTGCACCCGGAACCGTCGATACCGCGTCCGACCCGTCAGCGGCCCGTTCTTCCGGTGCCGTCCGCGCTGATCGAGGTGCTGCCGCACGGTGGACTGGTACGTGGAACGGTGGCCTCGGTTTCCGGTGCCGGCTCGCTCCTGATCGGGTTGGTGGCCGCGGTGACCGGTGCCGGCGGGCATGTCGCCGTCATCGGGCAGCCTCGTTTCGGAATTCTGGCCGCGGTGGAAATGGGTGCACAACTGAGCAAGCTGGCTCTGATTCCCGATCCCGGTCCCGACCCGGTGGAAGTGGCGGCCATTCTGCTCGACGGTGTCGATCTCGTGGTACTCGGTCTCGGCGGTCTGTCGGTTTCGCCCACTCGGGCCAGGGCCGTGGTGGCCAGAGCGCGGAGCAAGGGGTCGACGCTGCTGGTGACCGATGGGCACTGGGACGGGGCAGAGCTACGACTGGACGCATCCGTGCACGGATACGACGGCCTCGGCACGGGCCTGGAGCTGGGCCGCGGCCGACTACGCGGCGTCCGATTGTCGGTGTGCGCTCGCGGCAAGGCGATGCGGCCCCGCACCGTTCGACTCGACCTGCGTTCGGAGAACGGCCGCATCGAGTGGCATGCCGAGGAGCGCGAACAGAATCCGTTGTCGATCGCGGTCTCGACATGAGCATCGATCGTTCCAGCCGTGTTCTTGCACTGTGGTGTCCCGATTGGCCCGCCGTCGCAGCAGCTGCTCAGGCCGATCTCCCTGCGACGCATCCGGTGGTCGTCACCTCGGCCAATCGGGTCGTCGCGTGCTCGGCGACGGCACGGGCGTCGGGTATCAAGCGCGGCCTGCGCCGTCGGGAAGCGCAGGCGCGGTGCCCGGATGTGCACGTCGCTCTCGCCGATACCGATCGTGATGCGCGATTGTTCGAGCCCGTGGTCTCGGCCGTCGCCGCCATCGCGCCGGGAGTCGAAGTGCTGCGACCGGGCTTGCTGGTTCTCTCTGCCCGCGGCGTCGGACGGTATTTCGGTACCGAACATCGGGCCGCGGAACGGTTGATCGACGAAGCGTCGGCTGCCGGTGTGGAATGTCAGATCGGTATCGCCGACGAGCTGTCCACCGCGGTCGTCGCCGCACGGTATGCGCAGGTGGTGCCGCGCGGCGGGGGTGCAGGTTTTCTCGCACCGTTACCGGTGGCAGAACTCTCGGCCGAACCGAGCATGTCTGCGGCCGATCGCGGTGAGCTGGTGGATCTGTTGCGACGCTTGGGTCTACGAACGATCGGCGACTTCGCGGCCCTGTCTCCCGGGGATGTCGCGTCGCGCTTCGGTACCGATGCGGTGTTGGCCCATCGCAGTGCCAGGGGCGAGCCCGAACGTCCGCCGTCGGCCAGGGCTCTGCCGCCGGACCTGGATGTGGAGTACCTGTGCGATCCGCCGATCGATCGGGTCGACGCAGCTGCGTTCGCCGGGCGCGGGTTGGCCGAGCAGTTGCACACCAAGCTCGCTGCCGCTGCCGTTGCGTGTACTCGTCTGCTGGTGCATGCCAGTACCGGTAACGGCGAGAATCTGTCGCGGATCTGGCGCTGCGCCGAGCCGTTGACGCCGGAGGGAACAGCCGACCGCGTGCGCTGGCAGCTCGACGGCTGGATCACCGGGCGCAGCGAGAACAAGCCGACGTCCGCGATCACCGTGCTACGGCTCGAACCCATCGAAGTGGTGGCCGCCGGTGAGCTGCAGCTGGGTCTGTGGGGCAGTGTCGGGGACGAGGACGAGAGGGCGCGTCGGGCCTTGGTGCGTGTGCAGGGTCTGCTCGGCGGCGAATCGGTGCTCGGTGGTGTGCTCAGCGGCGGCCGCGGGCCGGCCGAACGGATCATCCTGCGTCCACTCGGCGACGAACTGGTGCCGATGTCCGATCCGTCGGATCCCTGGCCGGGACGGCTCCCGGAGCCTGCTCCGGCGGCAGTGATCGAGACACGTCCGACGGTGACGCTGATGAATCGGTCGGGAACCGGAATCGGCGTCACCGATCGTGGTGTGTTCGATGCACCGCCGTCGCGATTGCGCTGGGGCACCAAGGAATGGGAACTGACGGGTCTGGCCGGGCCGTGGCCGGTGGACGAGCGATGGTGGGACAGTGGCCACGCGGCGACGGGTCCGACGGCGCGAGCCCAGGTGGTGCTCGACGACGAAAGGGCCTTGCTGCTGGTGTTCGACGAGGGTCGGTGGCGGGTGGAAGGAATCTACGAATAGCGGCACCGCTACCGTCGAGAGAATGCAGATGATGTCGGAGACGGTCGACCTCGATGGTGTCGACATCACGTATCGCTCGTTCACCCCGCTGGGGCACGCCAACTCGGATTCGGTACCGGTGATGCTGGTGCACGGAATGGGCGGCGACAGCACAACCTGGGATCGGTTCACCCGTGCACTCACCGCACAGGGCAGCCGAGTGATCACCGTCGATCTGCGCGGACACGGCAAGAGTGCGCACACGTCCACGTACGAATTCGATTCCTTCGGGGCAGACCTGCTGGCGTTGATCGACCACCTCGGGCTCGACGAAGTCGATCTCGTCGGGCATTCCCTCGGTGGATACGCGGTCTCGCTCGTCGCGCAGCGTCGCCCGCAGCTCGTCCGCCGCCTGGTCCTCGAGGAGCTTCCGATACCGATTCGGCCGGGGGACGCTCCGCCGACGCTGACCGGCAGGATGCCGTCGGTGACCGAACTCTGGCACGCAGCGACCAGCGTCGTTCTGCACCCCCGCGCGGTACTCGCCTTCGATCGCTCGATGACCACCACTGCTCTCGAGCAGTTCCGTCGACCGAATCCGCAGTGGTGGGAGTCGTTGGCCGACATCACGGCTCCGACGCTTGTGCTTCGCGGAGGTCCGGGCGGAATGGTCGATCCGGACCGGCTGGCCGCGATGGTCGCCGAGATTCCGACCTGCCGCGTCGAGGCGTTCCGCACCGGGCACAGCATCCATCGCGACGGATACTCGGCGTTCGAGGCAGCAGTTCTGCCGTTTCTGACGAACTAGGATCCGTGCATGTCTCTGAGCGTGCTCGATCGCAGAATGCTGGGCTGGTCGGCGCTGTTCGTCGTATCCCAGGCCAACATCGCCCGACTGCTCGGCCCCGCAGCTCCGAAAGTGCTTGCCGTACAGACGGCGTGGTCCGCCCAGCGTTACCGGCAGATCCTGGCGAGCATGGACGAGACCGAGATCGCTCGGTTCCGCAGCCACTATCTGCCCGACTTCGTACATCCCGCGATCTACGCCGTCGCGCTGCGTGCAGGCGCGAGGAGCCTGGCGGAGAAGACTCCGCTGAGCCCCGCAGTGACGACGGCATTGGCCGTCGCTCCCGTTGCCTCCGCCGCCGGGGACTACATCGAGAACGTCGTCGGACTGGTGTTGGTCGACAACCGAGAACGGATCGCCGACACCGTCGTCCGCGCCACCACCGTGGTCAGTACCGCCAAGTGGGTGCTGGCCATCGGCACTCTGACGTACCTGAGTCAGGGATTTCTGCGGGTGTGGGCAAAGGCTCTGTTGCGCTGAGTTCTGCCGGTCACCAACTGGTGCCGGGGACCAGTCTTCCGACGCGTCGGATCGCCTTGCCGATGCGTGCGCTCGGAGCCTTCGGATCGTAGGGACGCACCCGATAGGGCACCTTCCCGTCCTCGATCGTGACCGGCGTTTCACCCTTGGCTGCCGCGGATTCGGGAAATTTTCGGTAGTGCTGATGCATCGTGCGGTCTTTGCCCTTGGGGGCGAACATGGCACCGAATTGCCCGAGTGTTCCCAGTGGAGTGTCGATTCGCTTCGGCTTGTCGCTCAGTGCGCGAATGACGATCGCGGCAGCCTTCTCCGGTGAGAACACCGGACCGACGTTCTTGTCTCCCGTCGGGGTGATCATCGGTGTGTCCACCAGGGGCATGTGAATGGTGGTGTAGGTGATTCCATCCGAGAGTGTCTCTGCGGCAGCCACATCGGTGAAGCCGTCGAGCGCGGCCTTGCTGGCCACGTAGGCCGAGAACCGAGGCGGGTGTCCGAGGACCGCAGCGCTGGAGATGTTGACCACGTGCCCGAACTGACGTTCACGCATGTGTGGCAACAGTGTCAGCACCAAACGGATCGCCCCGAAGTAGTTGACGGCCATGGTGCGCTCGTAGTCGTGCAATCGATCGGTGGATCGATAGAGTGCGCGGCGGATGGATCGTCCGGCGCTGTTCACCAGCATGTCGACGTGATCGTGTTCGCTCAGAACGGTTTTCACGGTCTGATCCACCGATTCGCTGTCGGTGACGTCGCACGAGTAACCGTAGGCGGTGCCGCCCGATTCGCGGATGTGCTCGACCACCTCGTCGAGTTGATCCTGACCGCGCGCGAGCAGAATGACCACCGCACCCTTGCGGGCAGCTGCTTCGGCGCTGGCACGACCGATTCCGGACGAGCCACCGGTGATGACGATGTGACGGCCGAACAGCGGCCCGCGTGGGTCGTTTCGGCGGTTGCGCTTGGGATCGAAGTTCTCCCGCCAGTGAGTCCACACTCGATCGGCGTACGTCCGCAGCGGTGGAGGCGTGATCGAGCTGCCCTGCAACGCTTTCTGTGTCGATGCCGACTCGAACACGGTGGGCAGAGTCAGGTGTTCGAGCATCACCGGAGGTACTCCGAGATCACGAAGGGCGGCGTCGCGTTGCTTGCGCACGGCCCTGGACTTGGGGGAGACCACGGGAGCGACCAGCGCTCCTGGCACGTCGACGATTCGCGCGCGAGATCCCGCTGCCGACGAGAACGCGGCGTAGACCTCTGCCATCGACTGAGGCGTCGGATTGACCAGATGGAACACGCTGCCGGGAGCGGTGTTTCGATGCACGAGCTCGACGATGGCGTCGGCGACGTAGTCGACCGGAACCAGGTTGGTAGCGCCCATCTTCGGCACCGTGATCGGTACGACGGAGGGCAGCTTGGCCAGCTCCGCGAAGAACGGGAAGAAGAAGTACGGTCCGTCCACCTTGTCGATGGCACCGGTCTCCGAGTGCCCGATGATCGCGGCAGGCCGATACACCCGCCAGTCCGCAGCGCTGTCGCGGACCAACTTCTCGGACTCGAACTTGGTGCGGTGATAGGCAGTCGGAAAATTCTGGCCGAGGTCGAAGTCGTTCTCGGAGAACGTTCCTCGATAGTCGCCCGCAACGGCGATCGACGAGATGTGGTGCAGGCGGGCCCCGGTCTTCTCGGCGAGGCCGATCACCGAGGCAGTTCCGGCGACGTTGGTCGGGGCTTGCTCGTCGCCTGCGGTCAGGTCGTATACGGCTCCGAGATGGAGGATGTGGTCGATGTCGGCAGGCACGTCTCGGAGTCCGAGCTCTGGCTCGGTGAGATCGCCGACCAGCGGGTGAATTCGGTCGCCGCCGTCGAGGTGCTGTGCCAGTCGCTCGAGACGGGCCACCGATCCCGGACGCACCAGCACGTGGATCGCGGCGAGCGCATCACGTTCGAGCAATCGGGGCAGGACGTTCTTCCCGAGAAACCCGGTACCGCCGGTTACGATGTAGTTCGCCATGCGAGCCGACCTTACTCCAAGGTAAGTTCCGGTGCTAGTGCCCGATACCTGCTTTTTCGTGCACTTTCTTCATCCAGGCCGGTGCCCACCAGTTCGCCTCGCCCATGAGTTTGACCAGGGACGGAACCAGCAACATCCGGATGATGGTGGCGTCGATGATCAGCGCCAGGATGACTCCGACGCCGAGGAACCTCATGATCGACAGACCCGAGACGGTGAAGGCCCCGGTGACGACGATCAGTATCAGCGCCGCCGCGGTCACGATGCGTCCGGTGCGTTGAGCGCCGAAGATCACCGCTTCCTCGGTGCTCGCTCCAGCCGCGCGAGCCTCCACCATGCGCGACATCAGGAACACCTCGTAGTCGGTCGACAAGCCGAAGATGACCGCGAGAATGAGAACCACGAACGTCGATTCGAGCGGACCGGGGGTGACGCCGAGCAGGCCGGCTCCGTGGCCTTCCTGGAACACCCACGTGAGTGCGCCGAAGGTGGCGGCCAGGCTCAGTCCGGCCATCAGGACCGCCTTGATCGGCAACACGATCGATCCGAATGCGAGGAACAACAACACCAGCGTCGAGACGACCATGATCGTGATCATCACCGGTAGCCACTTCGCGATCGCCGCATTGCCGTCGTCGACGTTGGCTCGTCCGCCGCCGACGAGGATCTCGGTACCGTCCGGAGGAGTGATCGCGCGCAGCGCCGCCACTGCGTCGGATTGGGATTCGGCCTCGCTCAGCCCGCCGGTCGGTTCGCTGTAGGACGCCTGCAGCGTCACGAAATCGTCTTTCGAGCCCAGGAATTCGGCTCGGGCGATACCGGGCGTGGATTCCACGGCGGAGGTGAGCGCCGCAATCGGTGCGCCCTGAGGCTTGACGCCGTCCAGGCCGCGCAGAACAACGGTTGCGCCCTCGCCGGTGGATTCGAAGTCGGAGCCGAGAGTCTCGAACGCCATGCGCGCAGGGTTGTCCTTCGGCAGCGCCGTGTAGTCGACCTCTCCGAGCGATACCTTCAGGATCGGGGTGGCGATGATCAGCAAGCCGGCGACGATGACGGCAGCGACGATGCCCGGATGCTTCATGACGCGGGTGACGACGCCGCCCCAGAACTTGTGTGCGCGTGCATCGCCTCGGTCGGACGCTGTGCGCGACCACGTCCAGGAGTTGATGCGGGTACCGAGAATGGCGAGCAGGGCGGGAACCGCGGTCAGTGACAGGACGGCTGCACTCGCCACTGCGGCCATGGCCCCGAACCCGAGAGATCGGATCACTGCCTGCGGGAAGACGAGCATCCCGGCGAATGCGCAGATCAGCAGCAGTCCGGAGAAGACGACGGTCTTGCCTGCGGTGGCGACGGTGCGGATTGTCGCGTCGATCGGCGTCGATCCACCGCGCAGTTCCTCGCGGAACCTGCTGACGATGAACAGTCCGTAGTCGATGGCCAGGCCTAGTCCCAGCAACGACGCGACGTTGATCGAGAACGAGCTGACTTCGGTGAACTCGGTGAGCACCCGCAGGATGGCCAGGGAGCTGAGCACGCTCAGAATGCCGACGAAGACCGGAACCGCTGCGGCGATCACGCCGCCGAAGATGAAGATCAGCAGCAGCAGTGTGATGGGAACAGCGATGATCTCGGAGCGGATCAGGTCGCGTTCGAGGGTTTCGCTGAGCGAGACTCCCACCACCGTTGCGCCGGCGAACTGAGATTCGATGCCGGGCACTTCGAGCTGTGGTGGAAGCTCGCCGAAGGTGTTGAACGTGACGCCCGAGTTCGCGCCGAGGTACACCGTGGCCAACGCCTTGGTTCGGTCCTTGGAGACCAAGAATTCCTTGCTGATCGGATCTGCGCTCCAGTACGAGGCGACGTTGCCGAGGGTGTATCGACTGCTGAACTCGTCGAGCGTCGCTTGCACCTGTGGTCCGATGTCGTCGATCGACCGGCCCTCGGGGGCGGTGTAGATCGCGACGATGTCGGGGGTCGGTTGGCCTATGCCCTGCACCAGCCGTGCGACCTCGGACGATTCGCTGCCTGCGTCGGCGTAGCCGCCCTCGCTCAGTTTCGAGAAGACGCCGAGTCCGAAGATTCCGCCGACGGCGACGACGGCGACGACAACTGCCAGTGCCCATCGTTTGTGCGATACGACGAACGAGGCCCAACGCGTCACGTCTGTGCTCCGGCTCTGTGAAAGGGATTCGGCGAAAAAGGGTCAGTGGCGATTCGACTCTAGTTGATCCGTGTCGGACCCCCGTGTTCTCATTAGAACAAGTGTTCGATGAGGTGGCGACGTGAGGGAAGGTGGTCTCGATGGGATGGAACGACGGACCACCCACGTGGTCGGAGATGGAACGAGTCCTGTCCGGACGCCCGAAGCCCGTGGCCGAGGGTGACGGCGGCGACAGCCCGGCGTGGTCACGAAAGAGGGACGTCTACGACCGCACCATCGACAAGCCCACTCTGTCGGTGACTCCCTACGCGGAATTGCACGCGCACTCGGCGTTCAGTTTTCTCGACGGTGCCTCGCAGCCCGAGGAGATGGTCGAGGAAGCGGTACGCCTCGGCCTCGAGTCCATCGCCATCACCGACCACGACGGTTTCTACGGGGTCGTGCGGTTCGCCGAGGCAGCCAGAGCTCTCGGTATCGGAACCGTGTTCGGTGCCGAACTCTCGTTGGACACCCATCGATCCCGAGCCGGAGAGACCGATCCCGACGGCACCCACCTACTGGTGCTCGCTCGCGGACAGGAGGGGTATCGCCGGCTCTCGCGTCGGATCGCCGCTGCGCACCTGGCGGGCGGGGTCAAAGGTAAGCCGCAGTACGACATCGACGAACTCACCGAATCGGCGGGCGGTCACTGGCAGATTCTCACCGGTTGCCGGAAGGGGCATGTTCGCCAGGCGCTCTCGCGTGGTGGTCCGGAGGCAGCAGAGGCCGCGCTGCGCACACTCGTCGACCGGTTCGGATCCGATCGTGTCACCGTCGAACTCACCCGGCACGGCGTCGCAGACGACGACGAGCGCAACGACGCACTCGCGACTCTGGCGCAGCGATACGGCCTTCCGACGATCGCCACCACGGCCGCGCACTACGCCGGTCCGCGTAGCAGGAGATTGGCCATGGCGATGGCGGCTGTGCGCGCACGGAGCAGCTTGGACGAGGCTGCCGGTTGGTTGGCACCGACCGGCGGTGGACATCTACGGTCCGGGGCGGAAATGGCCGAACTGTTCCGTCACTATCCGGGCGCGGTGCGCGGTGCCGTCGAGCTCGGTCGTGAGTGTTCGTTCGATCTGAAGCTGATCGCGCCGCGCCTGCCACCGTTCGATGTGCCCGACGGATACACCGAGATCAGCTATCTGCGTCGACTCACGTTCGAGGGAGCCGCCCGTCGGTACGGCTCGCAGTCGGCGAACCCGGCCGCCTATTCGCAGCTCGAGTACGAGCTCGACATCATCGAGAGGCTCGAATTCCCCGGCTACTTCCTGGTGGTCCACGACATCGTCCACTTCTGCAAGACTCACGACATCCTCTGTCAGGGAAGGGGTTCGGCGGCCAACTCGGCTGTCTGCTTCGCGATCGGCATCACCAACGTCGATCCGGTGGCGAACAAGCTGCTGTTCGAGCGGTTCCTCGCACCCGAGCGCGACGGGCCGCCCGACATCGACATCGACATCGAATCCGATCGTCGAGAAGAGGCGATCCAGCACGTCTACGCCAAGTACGGCCGCACTCATGCCGCCCAGGTGGCCAACGTCATCACCTACCGCGGCAAGTCGTCGGTACGAGACATGGCGCGTGCGCTCGGCTTTTCGCAGGGACAACAGGACGCGTGGAGCAAGCAGATCACCCGCTGGTCCGGAATCGGTGATCAGGACGGCGACGGAATTCCCGACTCCGTTCTCGACCTGGCCCGTCAGATCGAGGGCTTCCCACGTCACCTCGGCATTCACTCCGGCGGCATGGTGATCTGTGATCGTCCGATCGCCGACGTCTGCCCGGTGGAATGGGCGACGATGGAGAACCGCAGTGTGCTCCAGTGGGACAAGGATGACTGTGCCGCAGTGGGTTTGGTGAAGTTCGACATGCTCGGACTCGGTATGCTCTCGGCGCTGCACTACATGATGGACCTGATCGCCGAGCACAAGGGCATCGACATCGAACTCGCCTCGATCGATCTGTCCGAGCCCGAGGTGTACGAGATGCTCCAGCGAGCCGATTCGGTGGGGGTGTTCCAGGTCGAGTCCCGCGCGCAGATGGCCACTCTGCCGCGTCTGAAGCCGCGCAACTTCTACGATCTGGTGGTCGAGGTCGCGCTGATCCGTCCCGGTCCGATCCAGGGTGGTTCGGTGCACCCGTACATCAAGCGCCGCAACGGACTCGAGCCGGTGATCTTCGAGCATCCGTCGCTGAAGAAGGCGCTCGATCGAACACTCGGTGTGCCGCTGTTCCAGGAACAGCTGATGCAGATGGCCATCGATGTTGCGGGTTTCAGTGCCGCCGACGCCGATCAACTACGCCGTGCCATGGGATCGAAACGGTCACCGGAGAAGATGGAACTGCTGAGGGGACGGTTTTACGACGGGATGCGCGACCTGCACGGCATCACCGGTACAGCTGCCGACCGAATCTACGAGAAGCTGTCGGCCTTCGCCAATTTCGGCTTTCCCGAGAGCCATTCGCAGAGCTTCGCCTCACTGGTGTTCTACTCCTCCTGGTTCAAGCTGCATCACCCGGCGGCGTTCTGTGCCGGACTGCTGCGCGCCCAGCCGATGGGTTTCTATTCACCGCAATCTCTGGTCGCCGACGCCAGGCGACACGGCGTGCTGGTCCACGGTGCCGACGTCAATGCCAGTCTCGGTCATGCGAACCTGGAGGGAAACGGCCTCGAGATTCGGATGGGGTTGGCGGACGTGAAGTTCATCGGTTCTGCTCTGGCTCAGAAGATCGTCGACGCGCGAGACGCACATGGGCCGTACACCTCGTTCCTTGACCTGACGGGACGCGTCGAACTGTCGGTGGCGCAGGCGGAAGCGCTGGCCACGGCAGGCGCACTCGGGTGTTTCGGCATCACCCGTCGAGAGGCACTGTGGGCTGCGGGTGCGGCGGCGGGGGAGCGGCCCGGTCTGCTCCCCGGCATCGGAGCGTCGACGAAAGCGCCTGCGTTACCCGGCATGACGGACCTCGATCTGGCGTCGGCCGACGTCTGGGCAACCGGTGTGTCACCGGATTCCTATCCCACCCAGTTCTTTCGAGATCGGCTCGATTCGCTCGGCGTGGTTCCCGCGAATCGACTGCTGCAGATCCCCGACGGAGACAGAGTGCTCGTCGGCGGTGCGGTGACGCATCGCCAGCGGCCGGCCACGGCCGGAGGCGTCACGTTCATCAACCTCGAGGACGAGACCGGCATGGTCAACGTGGTGTGCTCGGTCGGGTTGTGGGCCAAGTACCGCAAGTTGGCAATCACGGCTCCGGCGTTGCTGATTCGCGGCAAGGTACAGAACGCCGAGGGTGCGGTGACCGTGGTTGCCGATCATCTGCAACTGATGGATCTCCGAGTTGCGTCCAGATCGAGGGACTTCCGATGAAGGGCGGCGTGCACAATCGAGGGGTGAAGTTGCTGCTGATCGCCGACACTCATCTCCCGAAACGTGCACGCGACCTGCCCGACGAGGTGTGGGCGGCCGTCGACGACGCGGATGTCGTGATCCATGCCGGTGATTGGGTGGACCTCGCATCGTTCGAGGAACTGTCACGGCGGTCGCGTCGTCTGGTCGCGTGCTGGGGGAACAACGACGGTGACGAGTTGCGCGCGCTGATGCCCGAACGCGCCGACGTCGTGCTCGGCGGGGTTCGGTTCACCGTGATCCACGAGACCGGAGCTGCGACGGGACGTGAACGACGCATGGCCGCGGCGTACCCGGAGACGGACGTGCTCGTGTTCGGCCACAGTCACATCCCGTGGGACACGTTCGCGGACAACGGTCTTCGGCTGCTCAACCCCGGGTCACCGACGGATCGGCGCCGCCAACCGTACTGTACGTACATGACCGCCACAGCCGAAGACGGTGCGCTGACGAACGTGGAGCTGCATCGCATCGCCCCTCGGTAGTCACGACCGAAGTACTCACATTCCGCCGGCCACCCTGACGACGGTTCCGGTCGCGTATCGCGCATCATCGGAGAGCAACCAGGACACGGCTCCGGCGATCTCGTCCGGCGCACCGGGGCGGCCGAGGGGAATGCTCGACGCCGTCTTCTGTGGTCGCTGTCGATCGCGATGGAAGTCGGTCTCGATGATGCCCGGTGCCACCGCGTTGACGCGAATGTTCTGCGCAGCAACTTCTTTCGCCAGACCGACTGTCAGCGTATCGACGGCGGCCTTGGCCGCCGCGTAGTGGACGTACATGCCGGGGCTGCCCAGAGTCGCGGCAGCTGAGGAGATGTTGACGATCGAGCCACCCGATTCGACCATCGCCGCGATCGCGTACTTGCAGCAGGTGAGCACACCGACCAGGTTGACGTCGAGGTCTGCTCTGATGGTCTCGATGTCGTTGTCGACCAGCAGCCCGACTGCGCGTGCCGAACCGGCGTTGTTGACCAGACCGGTGACAGCTCCGATCTCGCCGGCGGCGCCGAACAGATCGATCACCGCCTGCTCGTCGGTGGTGTCGGCGCGTACCGCGATCACGGTTCGGCCGGATGCCGACAGCTCGGCGGCCAACCCTTCCGCGGCGGTGGCGTCGGAGCGATAGCCGATCACCACATCGTGCCCGTCGGCCACCAGCCGTCGGGATACGGCGGCACCGATTCCGCGACTTCCACCGGTGACGATGGTCAGGGGAGCGCTCATCGTTGAACAATAGCCATCGCGGAGAGGGCACAATTGCGGCAGAGGTAACCGCGTTCGACCGGAAGGGGCTCCGCGGTGATCGATCGATCGGAATTGGCAGTGTTTCTCCGGCAGCGGCGCGAATCTCTGCAACCCGAGGACGTCGGGCTGCCGCGAGGGCAGCGCAGACGGACCCAGGGCCTACGCCGCGAAGAGGTGGCCGAGCTGTGCCACATGTCGACCGACTACTACGCACGACTCGAACGGGCTACCGGACCCGCTCCGTCGGCGCAGATGATCGCCTCGATCGCGCAGGGACTGCATCTGTCGCTCGGTGAGCGTGATCACGTGTTTCGATTGGCCGGGCACAATCCTCCCGCCCGCGGTTCGTCGAGCGAGCACGTCAGCCCGGGAATGCTCCGAATTCTGGACCGCCTGAACGACACGCCCGCCGAGATCGTGTCCGAAATCGGAGAGACGCTGCGTCAGACGCCGCTGGGTGCGGCACTGACAGGTGATGCGTCGCTGCGCACCGGGCCGAACCGGAGCCTGGGATACCGATGGTTCACCGACCCCGAGGCCCGGCAGTCGTACCCGCCCGAAGAGCGTGCGGTGCTGTCTCGGGTGTACGCGTCGGGGCTGCGCGAGATCGTCACTCTTCGCGGACCCGACTCGAGAGCTGCGCACCTGTCCGCAGAATTGCTCGAGGTCAGCGAGGAGTTTCGAACCCTGTGGGCGAAGCGCGAAGTGGGAGTTCACCCACCCGAGTCGAAGCGGTTTCTGCACCCGACGGTCGGGCTGCTGCAACTGAACTGCCAGACACTGCTGGACCCCGAGCAGGCGCATCGACTGCTGGTGTACACGGCAGTGCCCGGCAGCGAGAGCTACGCCAAATTGGAACTGCTCGCGGTGGTGGGAACTCAGGTTCTGTCCTGACGCGATTCGACGGTGGCGGTCGTATCAGTGGATCGGCAAGTCCTGGATGAGCCCGCGGCAATCGTCGAACATGGGTTCTGCAGGTCGAATCCACACGATCAACACCGACACAGGAGCTTGTCATGAGCCGAACAGCACACACATCCCTTCGCGATCTGACGGGCAAGGTGGCCGTCGTCACGGGAGCGAGCGACGGGATCGGAACGGTCATCGCCACGCAGCTCGCCCGCTCCGGTGCCGAGGTCGTGATGCCGGTGCGCTCGGCCACCAAGGGGGAGCGGGCCGCCGAATCGATCCGAGCCGCCGTGCCGGGAGCGAAGGTCGCCACTCGGGCGCTGGATCTGTCGTCGTTGGAATCCGTTTCCGCTCTGGTGAACGATTTCTCATCCGATGGACGGGCGATCGACATACTCGTGAACAACGCCGGTGTCATGCAGCCACCTGCACGCCAGGTCACCCAGGATGGTTTCGAGCTGCAGTTCGGCACCAATCACCTCGGCCACTTCGCGCTCACCCTCGGTCTGTTGCCGCTGCTGCGCAAAGGTGATGCGAGAGTCACCCATCAGACGAGCATTGCGGCACGGTCGGCGACCATCAATTGGGACGATCTCAACTGGGAGCGTTCCTACGACGTCATGAAGGCCTACGGTCAATCGAAGCTCGCGGTGGCTCTGTTCGCACGCGAACTCGAGGCGCGCAGCAGGGCCGGCGGCTGGGGAATCACCAGCAACATCGCTCACCCCGGAGTTTCGCCGACCAATCTGCTTGCGGCACAACCGGAATTGGGGCGCCCGAAAGATTCGGCAGGAAGACGATTGATCGGCGTTCTTGCCCGCGTCGGCATCGCGGGCACGGTGGACAGTGCAGCACGGCCGGGATTGGTTGCAGCCGCGGGTGGAGCCGCGGGTGGGGATCAGTTCTTCGGCCCGAAACGAGTCATCGGCGGGCCACCGACCGAGGTCGGCATGTGGAAGCCGATGCGCAGCATGGACGATGCACGCCGACTCTGGGAGGTGTCCGAACAGCTCACCGGGGTGCGGCTCTCGTCCTGATCCACTCGAAGGTCCTCACTGGGGTGTCGGCGCGGGCTCCCTGGCGTGATCGACGAGATCGTGTACCAATCCGATGATGACGTCCATCTGAGCGATGACCTCGACGCGCAGTCGGTCCTGCTGGTCTTCGGACATCGACGGTGCGTCGGGCCCGTCGAGCGACATCAGTAGGTCGATGTTCGTACGCAGTGCCGTCAGGGGCTCCATCAGTTCCGCTCCTGCGTCGACGATCAGTTGCCCCTGTCGTGCTCGCGAACGAGACAGGGACGCCAACATCTCGTTGAAGCTGTTGGCCAGTGAAGCCAGTTCGTCGTCACCGTTGACATCGATGGGCTCGAAGTCCCCGGTCCGGGCCACACGTTCGGTGCCCGCGCGAAGTCGGCGTACCGGCCTGAGGCCGGTACGGGCCACGGCTGCACCGGCGACGCCGGCAAGCGCGACGAGAAATGCTCCGACGATGACGAGTGCGAGTGTGAGCTTGGCCAGCAAGGGTGACGCTTCATTGAGCGATTCGGCCACCATGATCGTTCCGCCGGAGCCGGTGCGTGCTGCCGACAGGTAATAGCCTCGTACCTCGCGCAGCGATTGCTCGACGGTGCCGTCCACGACAGATTTCTCCGCGTCGTCCAGAACTCCGTCGGAATTGGTGAAGGGCTCGGTGCCAGTCGTCGACGTCACCAACGTGCCGTCGGGCGTCACCAGCGCTGCTTTCACCGCGGTGCCTTCGGTGTCTTCTATACCGAAGCCGAAGAGACCTGCCGGAACGCCGGATGCGGCGCTGGCAATGAGAGCGTCGCTGTTGCGTTCGACGCGGTCCACGATCTGTGAGCGGAGGGCCTGTTCTGCGACGAGATAGATCGCGAGAGCACTCACTGCGACTGCCAGGGCTGCCACGCTCATCGTCAACACTCTGATGCGGCCGTGCAACGACAGTGCCCGGGGGCGAGCTCTTGCACGTGAATTGCTCATTTCTCGAGTATGCCGGTCGATGAGCGACGACCATTCTGCAGGCCGCACGGACCGATGTCGTCGTTCGGCCGAGGGCCGACGGTTCATCGTGTTCGTGCACGTGGGTTCGGGTTCCTGACCTCGACGCGAGCGCCGGCACGGGTCCCCAAGGCCTTCACGAAAGTTCGATCTTCAGAAGGGCGGGGTGTCGGTGTCCTGACTGTCCGACGGTGATTCCGACTTCCGGTGGTCGGGTGGGTGGGGGTACGCGATGATGCCGGAGTTTCTCGGTTGGGTGGGGATGTGTGGTCTGAGGTCGTTACCGAGGATCGGGACGGCGGTGCCGTTGGTGGGCAGTGTGATTCGGGTGGTCTTCGAGGTCGAGGTCCACAGGATCGCTCCGCCGGGGAGCATGACGGCTTTCCAGTAGCCGGCGGTCTTGACGGCGTGGTGGTAGTCGCAGAGGCACTGCAGATTGTTGACGGTGGTCCAGCCGCCGCCGAGGGGGTTGCTGTGGTCGAACGGGTTCACGTGGTCGAGTTGGCAGCGGGCGGCGGGGCGGTGGCAGCCGGGGAAGCGG